>NZ_KB895713.1:0-65197 GCF_000374965.1 Bacillus sp. 95MFCvi2.1
AGGTATCTGAATTAAATTTTGAAGAAGCTTTAGATATTGAATGTAGTATAAAAGAGTTAGGAGGCGAAGTTAGAAAAAAAGCTTTTCAAGATGAATTCCAACATCCAGCATTCACTCACTATCTACTTAGATACAATGGAGTAGCATGTTCCATCGCTTGTATTTTTGAACATGAAAAACAGGCCCGAATGGAAAGTGTAGCTACAATTGAAAAGTTTAGAGGTAAAGGGTTAATAGGTGAACTTATTCACTTTATTCAAAGTGAAGTAATGAATAGAGGACTAGATAATCTTTGGGTGATTCCAATTAACGAAACAGTAGAAAAAGTGTATGAAAAGTATGGATTTGAAACAGTAGAAAAAATTAAAACGGGACATGCGTTTTTAGAAGGGAAAAGTATTAAAGAAATTCACGAGGGATAGAAAAAATCAATTTAGCAGTTTTATATTAGTTTAAATAATTACCATGCTTTAGACGATGTCAAAGCATGGTTTTTGTATATAACTTAAAAATGTTTATGGAAGTAAAAAACTTACAAAGCACTCCTGAAGTTGTTATAAATAGAACTGGTAACTAAATCTCTTTTTAATCTTATTGAACAACGGTGGGCTTTTTAATATTGAAATTTCCTTAACGTTGTAAATCCGCATTTCCCTGACGATCCCCCACGTAGAAAGCTATTCTAGAGATCATTCAGAAGCTTCACCATTACTGTATGAGGATGGAAAATTCCGCATGGATGTTGGGCCGATTGAGTTTAAGAATGAAGATGATTATGAGAAGTATTTTAAATAATACAAAGAGATAAGTAATTGCTGAATCTATTTAGAGGCAGTAGTTTAGACAACACATTGTTACTAACAAGATAGAAAGTTTACTTATATGGATGGTGAAGATTGCTGAATAATATTTATAAAAATTCTAGTTTTTATTAAATAGAAACTTGAATGCCCCCGAATTATGGCCTCTTTAATAAAGTCCATAATTCGGGGTTTTGATGTATTAAATATCCGTTTTATCAAAAGTAATCCCATATTTTTTGATTTTCTTATACAAATTAGCTCGCGACATTCCTAATTTTTTCGCCGCAACGCTTTTATTCCCATAAGTCTTTTGCAGGGTTTGAAGAATGCGAGTTTTCTCTAGACTTTCTTTTTCGTCAGTAAGTGAAAGCGTAGCTTGGCTAAGGGGCTCTGAAAAAGATTTTGCTTGCGGCAGTAGCTTGAGAATGTCTGATTCGCATATTTCGCTGCCTTCGTGAAGAACAATCAACCTTTCTATAATATTACGTAACTCGCGGATGTTACCTGGCCAAGAATATACATGTAATCGCTTCGTTGCCTCTTGATGAACAAAAGGAATTGATTGGTTATATTTGAAAGAAAATTCTTTTAAGAAATGATGAGCTAAGTAGGAAATATCATCCGTTCGTTCCCGAAGTGGCGGGATGCAGGCAGTAAATACGTTAAGCCGATAAAATAAATCAGATCGGAAAGTTCCGTTCGATACCATATCTTCTAATATACGATTCGTTGCGGCGATAATTCTGACGTTAATTTTTTTTGGTGTTTGTCCTCCGATTCGATAAATCTCTTTTTCTTGTAACGCTCTAAGTAGTTTCACTTGCATATCAAGTGGGAGCTCTCCTACCTCATCTAGAAATAAAGTACCTCCGTCTGCTAATTCTATTTTTCCAGGCTTTCCTCCTTTGGCAGCTCCAGTATATGCTCCTGATTCATAACCAAATAACTCGCTCTCAAACAAAGCATTAGGAATGGCACCGCAATTAATCGGAATAAATGCTTTTTTACTTCTTAAACTTGCCTCGTGGATCGCTTGTGCAAAAAGCTCTTTTCCAACGCCGCTTTCCCCACTAATCAAAATCGTCGCATCTGTCTTCGCTACTTTTTTCATGTCATGAATGATGTGCTGGATTGCTAAGTTGTTTCCTTTTATGTTGCTGAAGGGATCGTCTCTATTATTTTGAATCATTTGTTGTTTTAGTTGCTGCAATTCTTCAGATGTAGAGGATAACTTTTCATTTAATTTGATCGTAGCGGTAATATCTTTTTCTACGGACATAGAACCAATCAGTTCATTGTTTTTATTATAAATTGGAGTTGTGCTAATCAATACATGCTTATCTGGGCGCGGGAGGTGATAAATATCTCGAACAGGTTGCTGACTCTCAAGAACTTTTAAATTCATAATATCTTCTTCTAAGAAAAAATCTTGAACATTCTTTCCAATAATATCGTCCTTCTTTATGTCATACATTTTTTCTGCTGCTTCATTCCAATAAAGCATGATCCCTCTCGTATTTACAATAGAAATCGCTTCTTCTACAGAAGAGAGGAGTGTATGCAATGTAGGAATCGCAAAGGTATCAGATTGTTCCATAAAATATCCCCCAATGATTTTAAATCGTATACAAAAGTAGACACTCGTAGACAGATTTGTCGCTAAAAGGATACAACTTTTCTGAAACAATGTAAACAAAATTAATTGAATATTAATAATATTAAGGTTACTTTGTGGTTGGCACGGTATTTGCTAATAAAAAAGTAGGGCACTTTTAAAATACAAACATGGAGGAGATAGGAATGAAGATTAGTAAAATATACACAACAATTGATGCACACGTAGCGGGGGAACCATTACGTATTATTACAGGCGGAGTGCCGGAGATAAAAGGGGAAACGCAATTAGAAAGAAGAGCTTATTGTATGGAGCACTTGGACCATCTTCGCGAAGTTTTGATGTATGAACCGAGAGGGCATCATGGGATGTATGGTTGTATCATTACGCCGCCGGCAAGTCCTCATGCTGATTTTGGGGTATTGTTTATGCATAATGAGGGCTGGAGTACAATGTGCGGCCATGGAATTGTCGCTGTCGTCACAGTAGGAATTGAAACGGGTATGTTCGAAGTGACGGGTGAAAAACAAAAGTTCATTATTGATAGCCCTGCAGGAGAAGTTGTTGCGTACGCAACATATAGTGGAAACCAAGTGGAATCAGTATCATTTGAAAATGTTCCTTCTTTTGTTTACAAGAAAGATGTTCCTATAAAAATTGATGACTATGAATTTCAAGTGGATATTGCTTTTGGAGGAGCATTTTATGCTGTTGTAGACAGTAAAGAACTTGGTTTGAAAGTGAATTTTAAAGATTTATCAGCTATTCAAACGTGGGGCGGGAAAATAAAACATTACATTGAAAATCAAATGGAAGTAAAACATCCTCTCGAAGAAGATTTAAAGGGAATATATGGCGTTATCTTTTCAGATGAACCAAATGGAAAAGACGCCACTTTACGAAATGTAACCATTTTTGCTGATGGGCAAGTAGATCGTTCTCCTTGTGGCACTGGTACTTCCGCAAGACTTACAACTCTCTTTGAAAAGGGGGCTCTACAGCAGGAAGAAAGTTTCATTCATGAATGTATCACTGACGGACAGTTTATCGGAGAAATATTGTCAGTGACAAAAGTAGATGAATACGAGGCAATTATTCCAAAAGTTACTGGCCAGGCATTTATTACAGGATTCCATCAATTTGTAATGGATCCGAGGGATCCGTTGAAACGAGGGTTTTTATTGGCTTAATGTTTTATAAAGAGTTGTTTTCTAGGTAGAAAACAACTCTTTTTGTAAGTGTTTAACTTGACCTTCACACTCTGGAAATGAAGAGTTAGCTAACTATGTACAGAAGGTGTTTGTGCTCAGGTAACTATGAGGTTCAGTGAGTTGAATATGCTCGAGAAAGGTTTCTTACCTAAAAAATCCCTTGATAAACAAGGGGTTTTTTAGGTGAATTATCGCTTTAAAAAAGACATTTTGCGTACTTTAAGCACTTATGATACTTAAGAGTGCCTTGAACCAGAGTTGCGAGCAGCTAGCGTGTTTTCATCGTCTAGCTCAGCTTCGATGTGAGAGGTTTTCGATGACTCAGCCATACGCCAATAAGTGATGAAGCTTATGGCAATGCAGCCAGCTACGTAGAAGTAGAAGAGCGACTCGAGCCCAATACTTTTCAGCCATAATGCGATGAACTCCGCCGTTCCGCCGAACACTGCAACAGTAATTGCGTAAGGGAATCCCACGCCAAGGGCACGGATTTCAGTTGGGAAGAGCTCAGCTTTCACGATTGCATTGATGGAAGTATAACCGGTGACAATAATGAGACCTACCATCATAAGTAAGAAAGCAACGATAGGGTATTTCGTTTGCTCCATGATTAGGAACAGTGGCACTGTCAGTAAAGTTCCGAGGATGCCGAAACCAATCAATAGCGGACGCCGTCCAATCCGATCGGATAACATACCAGCAAGTGGCTGAAGTACGACGAATACCAATAGGGCGATAAAGTTAATCCAGCTAACGACTTCTTTAGGAAGGCCTACAGTATTCACCATGAATTTCTGTAAATACGTCGTGTAAGTATAGAATGCAACAGTTCCACCGAGCGTTAGCCCAACGACTGTTAATACTGCCTTAGGATGTTTCATCAGAGTCCGAATAGTTCCAGCACTCTCACGGCTTTCAAATCCCATTTTTGAGAATTGCTCCGATTCATCCATCGTGCGACGCAGCCACAATACAGCAACTGCTCCCATTGCTCCGATGATGAAGGGAATACGCCAGCCCCAAGACTTCATATCGGGTTCGCTGAGTATTTGCTGAAGGATGATTTGAACACCAAGTGCTACCAGCTGTCCAGCAACGAGTGTTACATACTGGAAGCTCGAGTAGAAACCACGTCGGCCGCTGCTTGCCATCTCGGACAAGTATGTAGCCGAAGTTCCATATTCTCCACCTAATGACAACCCTTGAAGCAGACGTGCGAGAACGAGAATAATAGGGGCCATTATACCAATGGTGCTATAACCTGGGGTACAGGCAATAATTAGAGAACCACCGGCCATGATGGTGATGGAAAGCGTCAGTGCGGCGCGACGACCATGACGATCGGCATAACGACCCATCAGCAGGCTTCCTAGTGGGCGCATTAGGAAGCCTACGGCAAAGATGGCTGCTGTGTTGAGCAGTTGACTGGTCGAATCTCCCTTGGGAAAGAACTCTGCTGAGAAATACACGGCGAAAGCAGAATAGACGTACCAGTCGTACCATTCAATCAGATTTCCAACTGAACCTTTGAAAATGTTTCCTGTGATGCGCCTTGTATTGGCGCGTTCGATGGATTGAGACATGATTAAAAACCTCCCTATTTAATTGAAGTAATTTGAAAAATATCATTATGAACTAAGTATGAAGGCGTATAAATGTAAATAAATTATATCTTTTTGTTTGAAAAATCTCAATATAATGAAAAATAACTCTATTTTATAGTTGAGCAAATTGTTTGGAGACAATCTGGAAGAGTTTGAGTTTTTTGTGTATGAAAATAAGGAGGAGCTGTAGGTGCTTTAATTGATAGGCGATTGCTGTGGTGGCAATGACTTTGTCAGAAGCGGAAAGACAATACAAAGTAGAAAAGAGAATGTTTAACTATATCTCCTCCTGAAAGGTTATTTAATCATGAGTTATAGCGTATCATTTTTCTTTTGTATATAGTTTGTTAAAATAGTAGTAATTGTAATTAATTGTAACTGCGGAGGTAAAAATGTTGGACCAACTCATAATTGAATTCGCTAAAGTAACCAATCAAGTTAATGACATACACACTAGTAAATCTTATTTGATTATAAAGACAGATGATGAAGGACTATACGTTGAAACAGAACTTTTACGTGAGAAGTACCAAGGAGGAGAAGAATCACATCCATATTTTATGGTAACTTTTGAAACTCTCCAGCAAGCTTGGCAAAAATTCATAAGTATACGTACGGTAACGAGTGAAGATTTTGGACAAGTAAGTGAACACAGTGCTTTTTTGATTGCTTTCTTTTCACAACTTCCTTTTGTGAATGTAACTGACTCAAAATCTATTACACTTAAAGAATTTCGAACGGATGACTTACCCTGTGAGCAATATCATAAAGTAATCACTTTTTTAGAAGAGGTAATAGATAATACATATGATCCGAAAGATCTTAGTCACCAAATTGATGGGAATTTATATAGAGTGAAATCTCGTGGACGGCAAGATTTGAGATTATTGGGCTTTTTGGATGAAGCTCATGAGATTAATCGGGCTCTATTAAATGAATATATTGAATCAAAAAATAAGGATGCTTTTATTCGAAATTTGATTTTGAAACAGGAATATTTTCAAATTGCTCTATTTGTACTCGAACTTTTAAATAGTTATTCAAAGGCTGAAAAGAAAGCGGTTTTAGTGAATTTAGGAATGACGATCGTTCGAAATTCACGAGGAGATAATTTAATGGTTGAATCAGTAGCCAAGGAACGTACTCATAATTTGTTAATGTGGCTTGAGAAGGTAGGGTTAATTAACGAGAGGTGGGTTCCAGTTGAACAATATTTAAAAGGAAATGATGAAGAGGACGATAATATGAATAGTAACTTACGTGAAAAATTTTTAACTGTTATGTATGAGTATTTAGAGGCAAGAACGGAAAAATTTGCGGGTCATAAACTTGGTTCAGTCGTTCGAAATGAAATGACAACGGAGGTAACTCGTTTATCTTTTATCGATCATAATCAGTACATTGTTACGGGCTCAGTTGGACAAGGGAATTGGGCCGCCGTGCCATGGCTTGCTATCATGAATAAAGACATTACGACATCGACGCAGAGAGGGTATTATATCGTTTATTTATTTAGTGAAGATATGAAGCAATTATATTTAACAATGGCACAAGGAGTAACTGAAACTTCTAAAGAGGAAATGGAAAAGATTAAGTCTGAGATCCGTCAACATATACAAATGTCTAAAAAAATAAAAAAAGATGATGATATTTTCCTTGGTACAAGTCCAAAAGCGAAGGGATATGCCAACTCTACAGCTGCATACATTCCATATGATGTTGAACAAATGCCAAGTGAAGCAGAATTAGTGGAAGATTTAAAAGAAATGCTTCGCTATTATGAGGGATACATTGCCTTTAGAGAGAAAGGAACTAATCGTGCAGTGATTCACGAGGAGAAAAAAGAAATGGATTTGAATGGGAAGGAAATTGTAGATCATGTATCTTCCTATATGAAAAGCAAAGGTTTCTATTACGATAAGCAAGATATTATTAACTTTTTCCTTTCTTTAAAAACGAAGCCCTTTGTTATTTTGTCTGGTATTTCAGGTACGGGGAAAACAAAAATTGTTCAGTGGTTCGCTGAAAGTTTAGGGGCAACTGAAGAAAATGGACAGTTCACGCTTATTCCTGTGCGACCTGATTGGAGCGATAGCTCTGATTTACTTGGCTACGTGAATATTCAAGGTGAATTTCAGGAAAGACCGTTAATTCAAGTTCTTGAAAAAGCTGCAGAGAATCCGGACAAACCTTATTTTGTCGTGCTCGATGAGATGAATCTAGCACGTGTAGAGTACTATTTCAGTGATTTTCTAAGTGTCATTGAAAGCCGAAAATGGGAAGGAAGAGAGATTGTTACATCGGCTGTTCTTCCAGAATCGATTGTTGGGAAACGAATTACGATTCCATCAAATGTGTACGTCATTGGAACTGTCAACATGGATGAAACAACACATCCGTTAAGTAAAAAAGTATTGGATCGTGCGAATACAATTGAATTTAATCAAGTAAAATTAGATTCCTTTGAGT
The DNA here is from genome assembly GCF_000374965.1 of Bacillus sp. 95MFCvi2.1. Lineage (NCBI taxonomy): Bacteria > Bacillati > Bacillota > Bacilli > Caryophanales > Bacillaceae > Bacillus > Bacillus sp. 95MFCvi2.1. Next base: position 7,703 of record NZ_KB895713.1, read on the forward strand.
TTTTAATGGATGTAGAAGAAGTACAGGGAAAATGTGTTTCTAATCATTCCTTGACAGCCACGTTTCTACATTTAAAAGAATGCTTTCAGCTCAATAAAGATCTTGTGAAGGAAGTATCTCATATTTTAATCGAAGTTAATAAAATTTTTGAACCGATCGGAGCACAAGTCGGGTATCGGATACGTGACGAAATTTGTTTTTATATGGCTTACAATGAAAAAAGTGAACTATTATCGTTTGACGAGGCGTTAGACTATCAAATATATCAAAAAATCTTACCGCGTATTGCAGGGAGCGATGGGAGAACAGAAGAGGCATTAAAGAAATTATATACGCTATGTACAAATCAAGAGTTTGATAATGAAGATATGATGTCTTATGCGAAGTATCCTCGTTCTGCTAAGAAGCTGTCTCATATGTTAAGGAGGTTCGAGTATGATGGCTTCACCTCTTTCTGGATCTAACAGTGATATAGAACTAGTTAAGATTGAAACAGCAGATTTCTCATTGACTATTAAAGGGAATCCCTATCATGAAAAATATGAGAGCTTAAAAAAACATCAATCAATTGCTTCGGATGAAATGATGCATTTTCATGTGTCTGGAGAAGTAGAATCTATCTTAGTATATGATGCTCGGTTACAAAAGCTTAGCGAATTAACTGAGCACCCTCCTATCTTTTTCGAGAATAGGAGTTATCAGCTTGTTGTAATTCCTAAAAATGATCAAGGGTTGTCTTTTTACCATGAACATCCATCTCTTCAAAAGGCAATCAGCTCTACTCAAATGGGTTCATTGAAAATATTAATGGGAAATCTCTTATTTCCAAATGAAGTAGGTTATACAACATTTGAAATTCGAGATGATAAAAAATCTCTACTAGCAATTACATTAGAAGTTTTCCCATCAAAGCTTGATTATAAAGACGACTATCGAGCATTATTGGAAGAAGTAAATGATGAAATTTACAATTTGGCGTTTCATTTATTGAAAAGAACTTACTTAGGAGCATCAACAATCTATGCGGCTAATCCATCTAAAAGTGAGTTTTATCGTATTTTAAATGACTCTTTTCGTAGATTTATGAAGGCAATTTCTCATATTAAAAGGCAGCCGCACCATACACTTACTACTCGACATCAGCTTGTACAAGGAGAGAAGATTCGTAGGCTTGATTCTGTTGGGATGAATTACTTACGAAAAAGACCTCACTTGTTTCAAGAAGTAGGAGCAAACATGGTTTCATCAAAAGGAATTACAGCTTATAAGGAAGTATCCTACGATACATTGGAAAATCGGTTTGTTAAGTGGATGATTCAGAGAGTCGTACATAAAATCGATGATTTACTTAAATCGTTGGAAAAGGATACTGGATTCAAGAGTTTACCAATTGACGATGATCTGATTCAAAACGTGAGGAAAATGAAATCCCAAATGAAGAATGAGTTGAATGATCCATTTTGGAATGGGATTGGTAAATTAGACCGCTCCGTCTTTTCTCTTGTCATTCAAATGGCATCCGGTTATAGGGATGCGTATCAAATCTTTCTAATGTTATCGAGAGGTCTCACGCTAAGAGGGCAGATCTTTAAAATGTCTGTAAAGGACGTCGCAAGGTTATATGAATATTGGACGTATTTAAAGCTTGGACAAATTTTATCTAAAAAATATGAAACAGTGAATCAAGATATTATTAAGGTTCGGCAAGATGGATTATATGTGACACTTGATGAAAGTAAAACTGCAAAAAGAACATTTAGGCACCCTGAAACAGATGAAGTGATTGAGCTTTATTTTCAAAAAAGAAATAAAGCATTACCAACTGTCACTCAAAAGCCGGATACGGTGCTTGCGATTGAGAAGAAAGGGAAAAGCTATCAATACCAATATATTTTTGATGCTAAATATCGAATCGACTTTGCCAAAAATGGTTCCCATTATAAAAGACAGTATGGGACACCGGGTCCAATGGAAGAAGATATTAACACGATGCACCGATATCGAGATGCATTAGTAGTAGATCAAGGTGGACCATTTGAGCGAACAGCCTATGGAGCTTATGTATTATTCCCGTGGAATCAAGAGGAAGAATATGAGCATCATCCTTTCTATAAAAGCATTGAAAAAGTAAATATTGGCGGTTTTCCATTTTTACCAAACGCGACAAGACTAGTAGAACAATTTCTTGATCATCTCATTGAAAAAAGTCCAGAAGAGATTATAAGAGAAGGAATTCTTCCAAGAGGAACAAAAGAAGAATGGGAATCCTCTTTAGATGAAAAGGTATTAGTCGGTAATGTGAAAACAGAAAAGGATTATGAAACATATATGAAAGAAGGTTTCTATCAAATTCCTGTTTCACAATTAAAACCAGGCTGGCAAGAAATAAAATACATAGCCTTATATGCACCGAAAAAGTGGTATGGAGAAAACGGTGGGATTCAACATGTCGCAAGGATTAAAGATATCCATATAAACAGAGAGAATGTACTACCTGGTGATGAAACAAATGATTGTGTTTATTTCGAACTAGAGCCATGGAAAAAGTTAGGTCATCACATTTGTCCGGTGGGATATGGAATTCAAACATATATGTTAACGAGCATGTCATTATTAAAGGAAGTACAAGAGCTTCCTGAATTATTTATGAAATCGAAAGAAGAGCGAGCTCTTTGGAAAATGCTGCGCCGATTTACGAAACAGGTGAAGGTCGAGCTTGATCATTCTGATTTGGACAAGGCATCTTCCATTAAGGGTTATTATGTTCAAGATGTTCAAATTAAAATTGATTATGAGCAGGGGAATGTGATGGTTGGAAAAGGGGGAGAGTTTAAAGAGGTGGCTTTGGATTTGGTTGTTAGGAATTCTTCGATGTTGTTTAAGAGTGTTTTGGGGCAGTTAAGTAGAGATTAAGGTGTATTGAAAATAATAAATATAACAGGGACAACAATTTGTATATCGTAGGTGAGAATTGTATCATGGACAAGAGATCTAATCTATTTTCATATGCGACTAGTGAGTCATCTCAAGATGCTTTTATTTGTTGGCTAGCAGAGTAGGCAGATCCAGAGTATAAAGAAGCAAACCCAGATTTACATAAAGCGGGTACCGATTTTATTAGAAAGATATATGATTTACATAAAAAGAATTTCCCAGTATCTATTTCTGTCTTATAGATCCGTTTCGAAAAATACGCTTTCTTCACCTGTTCTCACCTCATTTTGTTTGATAAGATTATTATACAACAAAACAAACGTACGTTCTATTAAAAAGACATTTTCTTTAAAAAAGACAAAACCGATTCATCCCCCACCTTCACTTCGTTTAGAGGAGGGGGTCTTCTCGGTTAAAATGATAAAGTCGGTACATTTACTTGTTACAACAATGCTCTTCTTCTCATCCATTGCGTCGCAACCCATTTTTCACCTTTGATAACAGGTGCACCGCCATGTAGAGTAAGTTTGTTTATTGATTCATCCTGATAAAAATACTCGAAATATACCGCCATTCCTTTTTTCGGAGATACGGAAAGATTGAGTTTTGGAAAGAAGGTCTCTCCACCTTCTTCTACATGATTTAAATACATCACAAGTGTACTCATACGATTGTTACTTGCTGCCGCACTATTTTCTACAAAAAAATCATAATGTGCTTGATATTCTTGGCCAACTGTATACTTTAAAATCTGCAACCCTTCTCCATGTGGGGCAGGAACATTCATGATCGAAGCGATTCGTCTTTCGATTCTAGTAGTAATCTCGCTTTCTTCTAAAAATGCACCACTGCTCGTCCGAATGTCATTTGTTTTGCGCGAAACACCAATTTTAGAACGTTTCATTTTATTTTTAGACATTTCAATTAACGTTTCACACTCTTCATCACTTAATACATTTGCTAAAACGACAATAAGAGGCTCTTCTAGTCTTGAAATAATTTGTATTTCTCTATCTTCTGTCACAATGGTGTTCCCTGTGTGGTTAAAAATCGTTAGTTCTGTATTTTTAACTGTTTCATTTTTCGTTGACATTTGCCCCATCTCCCTAAAAAAATGATTAGATAGCATTAATATATCACATTTTTCTCACTATTCATTCTTTACAAAAAATAGAGTGATGATTGAAAAAGAGGACATGTAGTTACCTATTCAAACTAACTATTCCGACACCAAAATTTTGTTAAGTTAACACAATTTAAAAATTTATGCTCTTTGCTACATTCAATGATACATTGTACTTCTTGTTCATAAGTGCGGAAGTCGGCCATGTACAGATTAAAAGAACCCCTCCCAAGCCCCTTACAACCCCCTACCAACAAATAAATCACTAAAAAGAAACAAAATAAAAAACAAAAAAACTACTACAAGCACGCATTCAAAAAACAGTAGTCGTAGTAATCGTAAAAAATATAAAATAACCCCGCCAAACTTCCTCCCTTATCCCTATATACATTAAGGAACCACCGATTACATATGTTTCATTAAGGGATAGGAGGAATAAACATGGCAGTATACCGTAATGTGCAGGTGAACTTTTGGCAGGATGATTTTGTACTCGATTTAACACCGGAGGAGCGGTATTTTTATATTTATTTGCTGACTTGTTCGAAGACGACGCAATGCGGGATTTATCCGTTGCCGAAGCGTTTGGCGGAGATGGAGACAGGTTATAACCGGGAGACTGTTGAGAAGTTGCTGCAGCGCTTTGTTGAGTATGGAAAGATATTGTATGATGCGGAAACGAAGGAGTTATATATTTTAAATTGGCTGCGTTATAACCCGGTTACGAATACGAATATGGAGAAGTGTGTGTTACGTGAGTTGAAGAGCGTGAAAAGTAAAGAGTTTGTATATATGTTTCTGCAAAAATGTTTGGAGGAAGAGATGAATATTCCGCTACTTTTAGAGCATTTCGGTATGCCAGGTGAGTTATCTGAGGTTATTCCGCAAGCATCTATTGAAAGCTATGAAGAGGATGAGGAAGTAGAAGAGACGGAGCCAGGTGGTGGTGTGTTCATGTTTTATGAACAAAACTTTGGTAGTTTGTCGTCGTATGCAGCGGAGGAATTAAGTGAATGGATGGCAGATTTATCGGAGGAGCTTGTCTTAAAAGCGCTCCAAATCGCTTTTGAAAATAATAAGCGGACGCTTGCTTATGTGAAGGGGATTCTGCGGGATTGGCACGGTAAGGGATATACGAAGGTTATTGAAGTAGAGGAAGCGGCAGCGAAGTTTCGGAAGAAGGAGCCGACTGCTATGCATGAGACTGAGAAATTTCTAGAGGAGTGTGAAGAGTGGGAGAAAAACGTGCCGTCTGAAGAAGAGTTGCAGAGGTTCTTGAAAGAAGAGGGATGGCGGCCATGAGCATTCAAAATATTGAGGCTGAACAGACGGTATTAGGGTCTTTGCTGCTTGATGGTGAACTGATTAAGGAGTGTAGGCTGACCGAGCAACACTTTTCTACGGCTGTGCATCAAGCTATCTTTAAGTTGATTCGGAAAATAGAGGAGGAAGGACAGCCGCTGGATCTTGTTGCGCTTGTTTCAAAAATGGAACCTGCTTTTCTGGCGCAAATTGGTGGTATGGAATACCTTGTAAACATAATTGAGAGTGTGCCTACTACTGCTAATTTCTCCTATTATGAGGGGCTTGTTCGGAATGCCTGGAAAATGAATCAGGCGGGAAGTATGGCGCACAGCATGTGTGAACGGCTTCTTGCGGAGAAGGATGAGAAAGTAATCGGAGAGACGATTACAAGACTTTGTGAACTGGAAGAGGTGGATTGCACACTTGATTTTGATTTGAAGGATACGTTAGTCGATCTTTATGAAGAGCTTCATCAAGATACAGAAGAACTTACTGGTATTGAGACAGGTTTTTCAGCTTTAAATAAGATGACGTGTGGTCTGCAGGAAGGGGATTTTGTTGTGATTGGTGCACGGCCTTCGATGGGAAAGACGGCATTTGCCTTAAATATTGCGCTTCATGCGGCAAAATCGGGTGCGGCAGTTGGATTGTTTTCTCTGGAGATGAGCAACAAGCAACTATTGAAACGAATGGTTTCTTGCTTGGGTGAGGTATCTGGGAAAAGGCTAAAAAATCCGAAGCATCGTTTTACGATAGAGGACTGGGGGAAAACGAGCCGGGCATTTGCGGAAATTGGGGATCTGCCGCTAGAGATTTATGATAAGGCAGGCGTTACAACGCAGGAGATTTGGGTGCAAGTGCGGAAGCTAAAACGGAAGTATGCAGATAAAAAATTGCTTGTTATTGTTGATTATTTACAGCTCATTACAGGCGATTCAAAATATCGGGGAAATAGGTTTCAAGAAATGAGTGAAATCTCCCGTAAGCTGAAGTTACTAGCACGCGATTTAAATGTGTGCGTCGTAGCACTGTCGCAATTGTCCCGTGGGGTGGAGTCGCGTCAAGATAAGCGCCCACTGTTGTCTGACCTAAGAGAGACAGGGCAGATTGAGCAGGATGCGGATGTGATTATGCTTATGTATCGGGAGGATTATTATGAAAAGGAGACGGAGCATAAAGATATAACAGAAATTCAGATAGCGAAGCATCGGAATGGTCCTGTTGGGATGCTGAGGTTACGGTTTTTGAAGGAGTTTGGGAGGTTTTTGGAGGATGGTTAAAAATAGTCTGGTGAGTTCCACACCTAAAATAATCTTGATTCTTTTTTCAAACAGTTTAGATAAGATTAAGAGGTTGCTAATTAAAATTTCTTCAAGCAATAGGTAATGTAATCGAATTGAGGTCTATATTAGGAATACAAAAAAGACACTTCATCGAGTGTCTTTTTTATTGAAATGATATCTTTTATCCCGCATTAACTGCCCGTAAAAGCCTGATTGGTCGGGCTGATTAAAGTTTCACTTTATCTAGCATATATGGTGAACTAGTTGGTCCACCATGCTCAGATTATTGCATTTACAAGAGAAAGTGATCGGTTGAGCTATATGTTTTCTGCTGATACTTCGGGCGTAAATCTTTAAGGAAAAGAAAATGGTAAGCCTATACACCTTTTGCTTGTAAAAAACATCTATCTGCAAGAAAATAAAAGAGGTAAGAGTTATAAATAATGGTGTAAAATCCAATTTTATCTTTTTGGTAAAATATCCCCTTTTATAAAGGTTAAAAGCTACTTTATAAAAAGGTGGATTTTTTATACTTCCTGCATAGGTGAGATCATATCAGTTCATAAAGAATGTATGGTGGTCTTTTTATCTTTTAATCTCGTTTCATGACAGTGTTAATACTTGAAGCTATTGAAGAATTGAAGACAACAATAGAGTATTCATATATAACGAACCGAAGAAAGGAAGCTAAATATGGGGATGAGTACGATGAAAAAAATGATTGGTTTAATCGTAGGTATAGTGCTAATTATTTTTCTTTTTTACTATCAGAATCATTCTAATTCAGATCGAAAAGAGAAGGTATATGTTGAGGATTTTAAAGGGACAAATGATTCTGGTAAAATTCAATCAGCTATTAATAAAGCAAAGGATAATAAAATAAAGACTGTTTTGCTTGATGACAAAAAGTACAAGATTACTTCACCTATCGTTGTGAAGCAAGGTGTTAAGTTGTTATTCGGGTATGGAACACAGTTTATTGTTGATGGTGACTTCAGGGTGATTGAACTTGAGAAGAATGCTTCAATTGAAGGGGCCTATATTGCCATTGATGATGCGAATTTTAACTCGGAAGTGATCTATTTAGATGGTAAACATAAATATTATAACACTTGGAACAAAACACATATAAAGGATATAAATATCATCAATTGGTCTGAAACGAACAAGGGGACAGGGATATCGTTATACGCTGGTGGAAGAGAACATGAGATTTCTTTTGTTAACTTCGAAAACGTTAAGGTAGTAGGAATGAGGAATGGAGTAAAGTTAAAAGTGGATAAACCGAATTCTGGATATGCTTGGATAAATGCTAATCGGTTTCTGAATTTTTCTTTAGAGGATTGTGTAAACATGATTTACATGGATAGTCATTCAACGATACCGAATGAGGCTAGTGGGAATCAATTTACCAATTTACAGATACAACCTTCAAGTAAAACAAAAAGTGTTTTGAAGGTGAGCGGGCAACATAATGAGTTTCATGGGATGTTGTGGGATTTGAACCAAATCAATCATGGAAACACGATTGTTGAGCTTACGGATAAGAGTATGGATACGACCATTGATATTTCTTCTGTGCCTACGAGCAGAATCTCTGATAGGGGACAAGCAAATAAAGTGAAACAGTAACTGTAAGGTTCTCTCAATCGAACATGGCTTTCTTAGGAGGAGCCCCCTAGATTCATGTAGAGACGGGGACAATTATTACGTATAAGTTGAATTGTTAGAGTATTTTGTGTCTTTGGTATAAGAGGTGATGGTTACGCAAAGTTTTTTGAGTCGTTAACATTTGAAGATATCGAAGGGGAGCATTTTAATATTTATTAATGGAAGTAAATGAATCTTAGTTTGTATTATTTTCATAGTTTAGATGTGCTAATTTGCCCTTGATCATTTATACTCAATCTCCATTTTGTTCCATTTGGAGAAGTCAACGTCACAGCATTCCCTTTTTGAAATTCTAAATCTCCATATAATGTACCACCAGTAGTTGGCAACCATGAGGAGCCATGCTGTAAAGATGATTTTGCGAATATTCGATTTATCCGAAAACGTTTGTGATCTTGTGTATATCCGCTTAGTGTTAGTTTAACTTTATACAACATAGCTGACCTTACTTCTGAAATCACAGTGTCTCCGACATTAAACTGGAGATCTTTAGCCACCTCCCATGGTCCATTTAGGCTCTGTTGATATTCAATTAAAATACGGCTTGGGCTTTCATTCCATCCAAAATAGATACCGATGCAATTAAGCATGTTAATAGGCTGCTTAGAAAAATCTAACTCGATTACAATTGGCTGAGTGCTAGGAACATCCACGTAATTTACACTTTGCTCATCGAGTAAGTTAAAACAATTATTAATATGTCCTCCATAGGGGGCTTTTCCAGAAAGTTGGCGCACTGCGTAGCGGACATTTGCATTTACTAATATATCATCTTGATTCCCAACTAGATGTGCTTTTCCTAATGCAAGAGGAGGATATATAGGAAGGGATTCTTCATGTGGTGAGGTACACCGATTGTATAGGCCACGATCGAGAATAGATGTGGAAACTTGATTTGAGAATAGGTAGTTATGATGAGAAATGGAAGAGAATTCGATAACGAGGGGAGGAGCATCCATACGAAAGACGTCCCATATCACTCCTTCAAACATATTATAGGCGCCTGAACATCGGATTACCTTTTTTGTTTGTTTCCGGCATTGAACTTGGATTCCCGTAAAGGTGTTCCCTGAAATTTCGTAAGGTAATGCACTATTTCCTATAATCTCGATACCATACTGACAACCATCTATAAAAATAGAATGGAAGGAGTTTGCATTAATCCAACAAGGATTGTTTATATCCGCAAGCTTTTCTGTTTTTAAATAGATAGCCGTATTAAAGTTTGTGATTTGGATTGAGTATGCCTGAAAGAAACTTATGAAATCCCATGCCTTTTTACAGGATAAATGAATTGCGATACCTTGGTAAGTTGTTGTACGGTTTATAATATTGATATTTGATATAGAAGTATGATTAGGAATTTCTATTTGTTGGGCACCAGAAAGATAAAGAACGGATGAGTTAAAGCTATTATCCACGATTTCAATGGAACCACCAGAGATTGAAGTGTTTTTTTGAAGTTCAAACACTTGGAAATTCCCTTTGACGATTAATGTCACAGTGGGATCCATTTCAAGATGTACATTTGACTTAATAACAATAGGAGAGGATATAGTATATTGTTTCTTCCCGGTGATAACAACTTTGGAATAATTATTGACCGCGCAATAATTAATGGCTTCTTGAATAGCTTGGGAATTATCGAGTAAATCTGGACTGGCACCAAAACAATCAATATTAACAATACTTTGATTTTGGCAGTCTTCAGCAAAATTAAGAGGTTCTGTCAACTTATAACACTCCTTATATGTGGGATATTATATAATATGCATGTTTGAAAAAAAGCATATATATAAAAGAAAAAAACAAACGATGCCCTCGTTTGTTTTTTAATATTGATAGGTTTCAAGCGTAGAATGAATCATGTTTGAGAGGGAAAAGGATTTTTCTACTTTTTCTCTTGCTGCTTTTCCTAAACATTTTCTTAAGTCTTGATTGTCATGAAGTAACTGGATTTTCTTTGCAAATTCTTTTTCAGAATGATGGGAAATGAGAATTCCGGTTTCATCATCTATAATGGCTTCTTGGATACCGCCAACATCTACAGAAATAATAGGCGTTCCAGAAGCCATTGCTTCAAGGACTACCATTGGAAACACTTCTCTTAGGGACGTTAGAAGCAACAAGTCCATACTGCAAATAAATTCATATGGGTTAGATGTATTACCTAAAAGCGTCACCTTATGATTTAACTTGAAATCACGAATCATTTTTTCAATAAAGTCCCGTTCAGGTCCATCTCCAGCAATATAAAACATTACGTTACGTACATCTTTTAACTCATTTGCAATTTTTAAAAAAAGTTCATGGTTTTTCTCTTTTGACAATCGGGCTAAAATTCCGATATTGAGGGTTTCTTTAGGTTGTATTTGTTGAAAAGAAAAATGTTTTACATCAACACCATTGTAAATCGTTCGGATAAGGTCTTTTCTTATACCCAATTGCAGTAATCTCTCTTTCTCGAAGTTACTCACGGCGATAATTTGATTAACATGTTGATTTAACACTTTTTTAAATAGCGCGGGAAACTTTTTTTCAAGTATTGTAACATTATGTTTTGTATAAATGAGCTTAATTCTTTTTTTCGTGATTTTTTTAATTACGATAGAATACAGTAACATTCTGAAACTATTTGCATGGATAACATCAATGTCCAATTTCATCACTTGTTTACTTAATGTATAGAGGTTAGCAGGATGATTTTTTAAACTTAAAGGAATAAAATGATGCTTATTATGAATTTGATGATACAACTCACCTGTGGCAGCTGCTGAATAAAACGTCATATTTTCATCTTTGAGATGGTTTTCTAATTTGCAAAAATACATCTCAGCGCCACCTGTTATGAGTTTATCGGTTAATAGTAGAATATTGTTCATTTTTTATTTCCCCCCACTGGTCATAGAAGGAGGTCGGTCTCCTCTGTTTTTCTTGTATGCATGATAGGCATATTGACTAAAATAAAAGTTGGTTTTTACAAAGTTTAACTTTTCTTGGTTTCGTAAGAGTTTCCAATATCGGTAGGCAGCTTTTAATTTATTCCTTGAAGTAGAGTTACTTACAATACGATATTTAGATAAAATCTTTTGTAAGCCATAGGCTTGATATCCTAGCCGTAATAATGCTAACCATAGGGCAGTATCTTCAGGCTGGATAACGGGCATTTCAATTTGTTTAAATTGATGCCTATCTAACATCACGGTTAAACAGCCAATCGTCGTATTTCCCAGCAGATATTTATAATCTACAACTTTCGGTGCATTAACTTTAATATTCATTGAATTTCCTTGTTCGTCAATTAAAGAATAAGAGGTAAAAGAAAAAGCAAGATTATCTTTTTGCATAAAAGCGACTTGTTCTTCTAGTTTGGTAGGTAACCAGAGATCATCGCTGTCTAAAAAGGCAATATAATCTCCTTGAGCTTCTTTTAATGCTATATTTCTAGCTCTAGCAGCACCAGCGTTTTGAGTTAAAGTAATAAGTTTAATTCGTGGGTCTTTTTCTATATATTGTTTGATGACATGAACGGAGTCATCTTTCGACTTATCATCAACGATAATCATTTCCCAGTTAGCATATGATTGGGCCTGAACGGATTCAATGGTTTCTTTTATAAATGGAGAACTGTTATACGAGGGGGTTATAACGGAAACCAATGATTCGCTATCTTTTTTTGTGTATATCATAAAAATCAGCCTCTTTTCTTTCATATACAGAAATATATTTTAAAGTAATTGCTAAAAAGGAGAAAAGCGCTTCATTAATCATGAGAGAAAGGGATACCATCTGCAATAAAAAAGCAAAAAGTGTAAGAATAATAAAGGGCTTTTCAATATGCAATTTAGTTCTAAAGAGCTTGATAATGAACAGTAATAAAAAAGAAAAGTAAAAAAGAAAACCAATAATTCCAGCCTCTACTAAGATTTCTAGATATGTATTATGGACATATAGTTTTTCATTATGTTCAAATGCGTAATAATCCGAGAAATTAAAGGCACCGATTCCCAAAAGGGGATGGGACATAAAATAGTTAATCGCCTGTTTCCATAATTCAAATCGACCACTTCCATTATCAGAAGAAAAATCATTGATACGGCTGGAAATGATCTGATTCAAATCGATTTGCATAAAAGAACATGTGGCGTAGATTACAACTAGGCATAACAGAGCAACAAGTATCATTTTTACCTTTTTTAGAAAATCCGCTAATATTATATACAAAATGATAACGAGTATTAGGGCAACAATACCGCCTCGAGAAAAGGTAAGAAGGTTGGTAATGATACATAAGATAAATCCAAAGGAGTTTTTAAATCCTTTTAAGTGTGTTAAATAAAAAGAAAAAAACAATGTATTATAAAAAATGAAGATGTTTGGATCATCAAGTAGTCCAATTAACCTTGGATAATCTCTATCTAATAATAATCCGTAAGAAGTAATCTCAACGCCTGTTGGGGATCCCCCGGTTATTTGTAGTCCAATTATGTACAATAACAAACTAATCATGTTAAATAGTATCCCGACATTTGCAATGGAAGCTTCAATAGCACGAATTGAAGCTTGCTCCAGCATATATCTCATGATGAAATAGCAGATAAGGACAAGGATTACTCCTAGAATGACGCGAATACTTGATTCTGGATACTGTGAAAAAGCACCACTTAGACAATAGGTAAAATAAAATAAAAGCAATAAAATTTCATAATGATAAAGGGGACGAAAGTAAAAGTCTCGAAAATAAATACAGAAAAAAATGGCTAAAAAAATCATGTAAATTTTTAATGAAAAACCGATGGACAAATTATATTTACTAAGTGTAATAAAAAATAACAAAAGAAAGACTTCTAAGGTAGAAGTATTTCTTTTAATTTGTAATCTTTCCATTCCCTCGTTGTCTCCCGTCTTTTAAATGGTTGATATTCTGTTGTTTTTTCTTTCTTATAAAATCTTTAATCAAGTTCCGAGTAGCTTGATCAAATAGTAAAACCATCGTAGACATTAAGATAATGGTAGAGAACATGGCCATAAAAGGAAACTTATATAATAAGTAGTGTAATAGGATAAAACTTATCGAAAAGTAGGATCCGTATGGAATAACGACTTTGGTTAATACTGTTTTTCTGATTGGATTAGCTAATATATAACCAATAAATGATACAATTTCCATCGTTAAAACAGAGAAAGCTGCCCCTGTTATTGCATAAGTAACACTGAGATAATAAAAAGATACTAAGCCAATAGAGATGGTTATAAACTGAACAATAGTACGGCGATTTTGCAGTCCTCTTGTTGTGAGACCATCAGCAATGGCGATGTTAAATCCTTGTAAGACAATAATAAAGGACAATATTTTTAAAGGTTGAACCGCAGATCCCCATTTATCTCCAAATAAAATCGTGATCAGATAGGGGGATAAATAGAATAAAGTTATTGTCATACACATCCCAATCAAGGACATGAATTTCATTTGCAGGATATTTAATTCTGTATGTTTCTTTACCTCCCCATGACTATGATGCTTAAATAACAGTGGGAAAAATGCACCTGCAATAACCCCTGGTATTTGATAGAGAGCTGAGGGGATTCGGTAAGCTACTGCAAAGAGCCCAACAAGCCCTAAGGGAAGTGTTTTTTCTAATACTAATGGACCTAGTTGAGGAGTTAATATAATAAATAACCCACTAATTAAGAACGGACTAATATTGATCAATAATTCTTTTTGAAAAGGGACTTTCCATTTGAATTCCATGTTTTTTCTGAGTAAATACAGGCAGTAAATGCCTCCAGCTAAATAAGAAAAACCATATAAAAAAGCTGTTACATGTATATCCACTTTTAAGTTTATACAAAAAATGGTTAATGTGACTAATACAATGGCTGAGAAGATTTTTATGGATGCAATAAATTGCATTCTTTCAGATAATTGAAAGTAGGTTATGCCTATGCTTTGCAGCACTAGGCCGATGATTAAAGGAATCATTAAACTATACATCATATAAAGAATTTGTTGTTCATGATAAAAGACGTGGATACCGAAAGAAAAAATAACAAATGTTAAAAGTAAACATACTATTCGAACTTTTATATAAGAAAAAAATGTAGTGCCTGGGTTTTCCTTTTTTGCTCCTTCTCGAAGGAATGTATTACTGACTCCTAAATCTGTAAAAAAATGCATGACCATGGAAAGAGCTAGTGCTACACTAAATATTCCATAGTTCTTTGAGTTAAAGTAATTTGCCAATAGTATGAGCGTACTTGCATTTAAAACATTAGCTAAAATCGTGCTGTAAAGTAAGTGGAATATATTTTTAATAATTGAGTTTGTTTTCTTATTCACTTATTTCTCTCCCAATTCACAACTGTAAATTCACTTAAGTACAGATGTAGGTTCTTTTCCACTAGGTAAAATAGCGTCTTTTTGCTTAAGGTAATAATCATATGTATTCGCAAGACCTTTTTCCAATGCATATATAGGTTGCCAGCCTAATTTTTGAATGCTCTTTTTATTGCAGAGCAAACTTTCTTTGACGTCACCGTCTTTTGCAGGTTGGTAAATGGGGGAAACATTTTGTACACTAATTTGCGCAGCTTAGTGAACTACAAAGTCAGGTTTAAACGCCTCTATCGCTTTTTCTAATGATCTTTCATCTTCTACATTATCAAAGAAAGCTATACTTTTCGAATGAACATTATTTACGGATCAGGTGGATAAGTTATCATACACAGCCACTTCATAATGATTATGAATTAATTTGTCTACAATATGGGATCCGATAAATCCGAAGCCCCCCGTTACTAGCACTTTCTTCATTTTTTATTCTTCCCTTCAATATTTATCTAGCTCCATTTCCAGTAAATACAATGGCCAATGTTTGACATAAAATCTTGATTTCCATAGCGAATGATCTATGCTGGATATAGTATAAGTCGAATGCTAATTTTTCTTCGGGAGTTAGATCATATCCACCATTCACTTGCGCCAATCCTGTTATTCCAGGCGTTACAAGTAAACGATGTTTAAAATTAGGCAATGACTTATCAAACCTTTTATAGAAATATTCTCTTTCAGGTCTAGGGCCAATGAGTGACATATCTCCTTTTAACACGTTAATAACTTGAGGGATTTCATCAATTCTAGTTTTTCTTATAAACGTACCTATTCTTGTAACCCTAGGGTCCTCTTTACTTGCCCACTGAGGACCGTTTTTTTCAGCATCTAAAAACATGGAGCGTAACTTTATTAATTTGAAATCTTTTCCGTTTTTTCCTAGACGCCGTTGATAAAAGAAGGGAGAACCAGTTGATTCGATTGGGATAAGGATGCAAAACAGAACTAAAATGGGTGATAAAAGTAACAGCATGAAAAGCGAAAAAACAAAATCTATAAGTCGTTTAACAAGAAGGTAGGATGAAGTTGATAGAGATTGTACTTGTATTTCTACCTGTCTATCAATCTTTATTTTTGGGTCCAAAAGTTACCCCCCTTTATGAAATAATGACTGTACCGATTATTTCATGTTTGCTATGTTCTAGTTGTTTTTTTACATTCGCAATCTTATCTAACTTATCACGGCCTTCCTGTATCACTAAAACAATGCCATCACAATGTTTTGCGAGGATTTGTGCATCTGGTGTGTTTAGGAAATCGGATGTGTGAAACAGAATGATATCAAAATGCTCTTTCCACTCCTCAATTAGGATTGGGAAGGTCTCTAATGTTAACAATGCCACTGGCTCATAAAGATCTTCACCTGTAGATAAACAAGATAGATAATCCGTTATTTTTATTGTAGTATCCTTATTTTGCTCTCTTAGGAGTAAGGTGGTTAGGCCAAATGAATGATCGATGTTAAACACATGATGTAAAGAAGGTTGACGCAGATTCGCATCCACTACCAACACTCGTTTTCGTTGTTCTGAAAAAGCTAGGGCCAAATAAGCAGTAGCATTGGTTATATTTTGTGTTTGTGCAAGTGAAGTAATCATTAATATTGGTTTTTCCTTTTGAAGGTTCGGTTCAATATGGTTACATATGCTATAAAATCGTTCTTTGATGGTGATATCGTATGGATTAAAGAAATATTTCCTCTTAAATTTGATGGTCATTATGTTCACCTTGTTTCATTGAAGATAAGCTTTTATAAGCTGTTTTTTGCTTGTTGTTTCTTTTTTTGGTATTTAAGTTCACTCTTCCTAATAATGGGAGTCCAAGATGTTCGAGTTCTCGATTGTTGTAAGTTGAATCATCAAAGTGTTCTCGTAGAATTGCCAAGCCAATTCCGACAAAAAAGCTAATTATGATTGAAATGGCTATAATGAATTTGGGTTTTGGAAAAAGCAGTTCGGCTTCTTCCGTCACCCCGGAATCACTAAGAATATTAAGGCGGTTTACATTTGCATAGTCTTTAAATTTAGATATGGATTGCTTTGCGACGGATTGTGCAATTTTCTTAGCTAATTGTGGATTAGAGTCTTTCACTGAAATTGTAATAATCTGTGAATCATTTCTATTAGTAACGGAAACCTGTTTAAGCAAATCATAGCTTGAACGAGTTAGCTTTAACTCTTCTTTTACACCTATCATGATATATGGGCTTTTTATGATATCCATATATGAAAGAGCTAGCTGTTTGTTATCTTGTACTCTATTTACTGGATTTTCTTCTTTTTCTACGCCTAAAGATCCAGCAAGAACTTGGGTGGAGTACTGATAAATCGGTTTCATAAGGTACATGGATGAAATAATAATGAACCCGCTAGTACAAATTGTCGTAAGTATAATAATTAAGAATCGCCTTTTTAAAACTTGCATAAACTCTTTTATTTTTACTTTTTCATTCATCTAGTTCACCACTTTTTCAATTTAATAGTAGAGTTTTGGCGTGATTTTCCGAATGGGAATTATCACTTTTGATTTTGAAAAGGTCCTTATAACATTTATACTAGGGTGAAAAAATTATAAACCTAGCATCTGAACAAAAATTGAACAGAATGCTTCTTCCTAAATTTTTACTATGTAGGGCGTAGCCACATCGTCATCAATCTAAGAGTACCAAGAGGGTATATGTGAGTATGTTTTTTGAAATTTCTATGACTACAAAAAAGGTGTACATAACAAATAAATTAATCAAATGGCTACTTAAATAAAGAAGTCGATCATTATGCTATTGTTCTTATAAATCTAAATAATAAGTGTTTTTTCTGAATATTTATGGTAATATTTTGATGTAAATTGTATTTTATTGAAAATACTAGTAATTTTTGGATATATTTAACTTTTTGCAAATTTACTTATAAATCCATAAATGTATGAATTAAAATGTTTGGTTTTTATATGAAGCTTTATAATCTTATCTAGTTAAAAGGAGAATATAATGAATCATTCTATGGATATACAATATTTGTGTGATATTTTATATAAAACATTTCAAGTATCTATTCAATTTTTATCTACAGATGAAAAAATCTTATATAAATCTACTTCTAATGATATTTGCAGTCCTTTTTATTCTTCTAAGGAAGAACAACTTAGTGAAATTTTTCAGGAAAATGATCTCTATGATTTTCCGCTTATGAGAGGGAACAGTTATCTAGAAAATTTCGTTTTTATTCACATAGTAGATCATGAATATATAAAAGGAACCTTTGTTATTGGACCCTCTACATATCCCAAGGTATCAGAAGATATGGCCATTAGACTTATGAATGAATTTGGGAGAAATGTTAGAATACAAGATGGAATTGAATACTATCATTCCATACCTGTGATAAAAAAAATAACTTTAATTGATATAGGAATTTTATTACATTACATAATTTTTAAAGAAAAGTTAGATGTAGGTGCTGTTTGGAGAGAAAATAAATTATTGGAGAAAACCTCCTATGAAATTGCGAATCCTGATTTATATATTTCAGCCCGGCGTCAAAATAATTCTGATCATTACGATATATCATTGGAACGGAAAATTTTCACAAGCATTAAAGAAGGGGACAAAGAAAAATTAATAAAATATGCATATGCATTTCCGCAAGAAGATGCTGTAATTTCATCAAAAAGAAATCAACTAAGAAATCAAAAAAATAATGGAATAATGGCCATTACTTTAGCTACTCGTTATGCAATAGAGGGGAATCTCCCGCCAGAAATTGCTTTTTCGCTTAGTTCTCTCTATATGGAGACCATTGAACAACTAGATAACATGTATTCGGTCAATAGATTAATTGAGGACGCTTTATGTGCTTTTGCTGATCGTGTTAAAGAATATAGTATTCAAAGATATTCGAATACAATTACTACATGTTTAAATCATATTAGAAAAAACATTTACCATGAAATATCTCTCAATAATCTCGCTACGCTACTTGACATTAATCCTACTTATTTATCTAAATTGTTTAAAAAAGAAGTAGGAATTCCTTTAAGTGAATATATTCAAAGGGAACGAGTAGAAGAAGCAAAAAAACTATTAACATTAACTACATATCCATTATCAGATATTTGTGCTTGGCTTAACTTTTATGATCAAAGTTATTTCACAAGAGTTTTCAAAAAAATATGTAACATGACTCCTAGACAATATCGTGAAAAGCATACCGTGATATAGGCTTGATATCTTAACAGCTAGGTGAGATATGTGTAATACTTGATCACATATATATAATGCATCAACTCAATTTACCTCGCTATTTATAAGAAATAATACTCTTACCTCAAAAATTTTCTCTGTTTATCCCGCTATTTTAGGGCAGTAAGACCCCCACCTCAAAATTCAGCAAAAGCAAAGAAGATAGGTGGGGGATCCTGCCCGTAAAAGCCCGATTGGTCGGGCTAATAATCAGTGAGGATGAAGAAAACCCCCACTGATTAAAGTTTCACTTTATTTGAAAATATGTAGAATCCATTTCCTTATAATTCTGCTCACTACATGAACATAATCAGGAAATGGATTTTAATACTTTAAGATTTCCACCTTTACTTTCAGTATGTAATAGTGCAGAAAGAATAGTAAAAAATCCATTTGAATTAATATAGGAATAGAATGCGATAGCTAAGAAACTTTTGCTTTTCCATGTTTACCTTTTTAGCGTGGATTAAATGAATGTTCGAAATAAAAAAGAATCCCGTATTCTTTATGGAATTCTTTTTTAGCTGCCTATTAAAGAATAATCATTCCGTATTTTCATTTTTTACCAATACATGTTATATTTGGTAGCGTAAAATATTTTGTGTAAATATACTTGTCTTGTGAATAGGGAAAATACAAGAGGTTTTTAAGTTTGCGACTAAACAAATTAAGAGAGGAGTACCCCCTTAATGAATGAAGGCGCATTTATATAAGCAACTAGAGAAAAGTATCACAATTCTTAAAAGAAAGAGTAGATTTGCCAATTTCTTTCGCGTTAGTAGGAAGACGTAGCGAATAGTCGAAATGATTGCTACCAACGAACAATCGATACAAAATATGGGGAAATATAAGCTTTATCTGTTCCTTGTGATCAAAACGGGGCCTTTCAAACGCAATCATTCGCTCCATATCATCGTAGAAATGGATGGCTAGTATTCGTATGTATCAAAGTGAAATGAGTATATATAGAACGCATTTTAGAACGCCATTATTCTCCTGCAACTGTAAGTAACATTATAATTCTGTAAACAACAAGATTGAAGTCACCTTGTATTTTAATAAAAATCTTTTTAGTAGGTGTAATATGATGAAAAGATATGAGGAGTTTGACTCTCTAAGAGGATTAGCAGCACTTCTTGTAATAATCGGGCATCATATGATGCTATTGCCTGCGTATGAAAATTATCAGTATGAGTTAAACAGTCCCTTCATAATTTATTTATTCAAGGAAACTCCTTTACGTCTTTTTTTTAGTAGCGGCAACGAATCTGTTATTCTCTTTTTTGTATTGAGTGGTTTTGTTTTGTATTTATCTATTAATAATGAGAAATTTCATTATGATACATACATAATAAAACGGATTTGCCGAATTTATATACCATATTTAGTAGCAATCAGCATTTCTATTATTGCTAAAATGCTTTTTAGTCGTAATGATATGCCATTTATTAGTGATTGGTTTAGTAAATCATGGACCACTGCAGATACACCAGCTTTATTATTACAACATCTTGTTTTTATCGGTGAGTATAACACAGACGCATATAACAATGTTATATGGTCTCTTGTTCATGAAATGAGAATTTCGATTATATTTCCATTTCTGACTTTCTTTTTTATACGCAAAAGGCTCAAATATTCCTTATTATGGTTTATTGTTCTAAGTTTTTCTTCGACTATGGGTTTGTATTTGTTTAATCCTAGTGGAAGCATAACTAGTAGTTTTTTAAGTTTTCACTACATCACTCTTTTTTTTATGGGAGCTCTATTAGCGAAGTATCGTTATTTTATTTTCCATTATGTTTTAAATATGAATAAAATAATGAAAATTGCATTACTGCTAATTGCAATTATTTGTTTTATGTACGAAGGAATAATTGGCGAAGTGGATTTTTTGAACAATTATGTATTGAGAAACTACGTTGTCTCATTTGGGGTTTGTATGGTAATGATTATGAGTATCTCTTCATGGACATTTAGTGCGTTATTAAGAAGAAAAGTATTTGTTTTTCTTGGAAAGATTTCTTATAGTCTTTATTTATATCATCTTGTTTCTTTATTCTCAGTTATGTATTTATTTTATGATAAACTACCTACCATATTAATAGTGTTTCTTTCCTTTTCTCTTTCTTTTTTACTATCTTCATTGGGGTATCTATTTATTGAAAAACCCTGCATAAACCTTGGACGGTATTTAACTAGGAGATGGAGAAATATATTCTGGAAGGAAATGAAAATAAGGGATCGTATTTCATAGGAGTTTATATAGTAAGAGAGCAAAGTTGAATCTTCTCGAACATGTAAAGAAAAAACGAGGATGTTAGATATAACAGAATCGGATATTTTCAAATTCATCTTATAGAAAAACATTCGTAAAAGCCGCTTCATTATACGATAGAGGACTGGGGGAAAACGAGCTGGGCATTTGTGGAAGGCATTTTCCCTTAAAAGGATTGACAGCAACCTATATAAAGAAACATTCAGAATGTGACATTCGAGAGAGACAGGATGTAAACGTTGTTGTACCTATGTGCAAGGCTTGTGATGTATGGTTCGAAGAAGGATATATTACTGTGAATTCGTTAGGATATGTAGATTGCATAGAGGATATGAACTCTGAAAAAATTGTAAAACAGATTTACTAAATGAACTTACGAAAATAAACGGTAGAAAGTGTTTTTATTGGAATCAGGAAAATAAGAAATATTTTGAATGGCACTATCATTATCATAGAATGACAACTTAAAAATTCAGAACTTTGGTGAGGGGAAAATCTAGTTGTTTGATCCAGAATCTTTTCAAACGATTCGATATACAAAACAAAAGTAAATGAGAGGGAATTTGGGACGGGGTTGTCATGAACCTAGTCCTTTCTTCATATGGAGGGATAAGTCTGAAACCTTTCTGATTACGGAATCGTCTTTTGTATAGGTGATAATTATTTGGTGATTCTGATTATTTATCCATAGGCGCATAAGCGTCGTTATCCCTATATCTATCATATTTATATAGTTCTCATAGACCACTGTGATGGAGTGAATTTTTGTTTTGAGGTAACTTATTTTCTTAGTTTGATAGGCATGGAGTGCTCCCCCTATAAATACAGATTAAAAGTATTGTTGCTGTGGATATCCTGAATAAAAGGTATGCTTTGATTAATATTTTTTAATTTATAAGATAAAAAAGATAGATGCAGTAGAATGTTCTACCACTATCTATCCTTTTTATCGTATGAATTATTGTGCTTTAAATTCGATTACTTGCTCTTGATTGATTGTTTTACCATCTAAAAGACCTTTTGCTGTTATGTAAATAATTGTTTTCTTAGAGTCTTCCAGCTGACCAATTGCATACTTTACATTGAAGTTATCATTGCTTAGTCGCCACTGTTCACCATTCCATCTACCAGTTATTTTTTGACCATCAGCAGCTTCGATTTTATCATCGTAATTTAGTGTACCAAACTCTGTTTTTAATGTATTGCTAGCAAAATCAATTTGAACTTTGTTTAATAATTTGATTGGAGAACTCGTTTGAATCTCATATACATTGTCACTGATCTTTTTGAAATGAATTTTTCCTTCTTGTCCTTTAACAAGTTTCATATATTGATCAGATGATAAGAAGAATTCATATTCTTCTTGTGTAATTCCCATGTTTTCATGGTAAGGTAATCTTTCTCCAGGTTGTACTGTTTTTAAATATTCTATGTACCAATCATAATTTTTCTGAATACTCGCTTGCGTTTTTTTCGTAATTTCCTCAAACTTTTGTTTTTTATCTTCTTGCATTTGTACTGTCATAATATCAGCAGGTGTTTCTGATTTTACTAATAATGGTGTGATGAAATCTTTTGTACTCTGATTGGTAGGTGATAAAACTTCTTCAGTTTTTTTCGGATTGGTATCCTGTTTATCCTCATTTTTTGTAGATTTAGTTGTTTCTTCTGCCGCAGTCTTTTTTGTATCGACTGGTTTACTTTCAGTAGAATTATTACATCCAGCCAATAAAAAGAAAGTTGTAAGTGTCCCTAGTATGATTTTTTTCATTAAAAATTCCCCCATATTTTTTTCATAAAAACAAACAATACCATAATTATACATTGGAAATATTACCATAACAATTCGCTATTATTGAAAGTACTTTAAGTTCTTCAATTTCTAGTTATTAGTATTGATTATTTGCAGCTTATTACAGGTGATTCGACCAATAGAGGAAACGTGTTTCAAGAAATGGGTGAGGTTTCCCGTAAACTGCTAGCACGTGATTTAAACGTGTGCGTCGTAGTGCTGTCGTAATTGTCCCGCGGGGTAGAGTCGCGTCAAGATAAGCGTCTGCTTTGGTCTGATCTAAGGGAGAAAGGGCAGATTGAGCAGAATGCGGGTGTGATTATGTATCGGGATGATTATTATGATAAGGAGACGGAGCATAAAGATATAACAGAAATTCAGATAGCAAAGCATCGGAACGGATCTGTTGGAGGGATGAAGCTAAGGTTTTTGAAGGAGTTTGGGAATTTTGTGGAGGGGTTAAAAACAGACTAGTTCAAACTGATAAAATTCTTGCACTAGAACCACAAAAAAGAGCAGTGCTAATGCTCTTTTTTATTAATTGTCCAAGTGAATACTAAAAAAGCACTATTTAGTAGATAGATTACTGTCTACTTATGCTGCCTTCCTATTACAATACCGCTCACCATATATAAAACGGAAGCAATATAAAAAATGGTACCAATCGTTAAAAAGTCGACTAGATACCCTGTTGCAATGACAGCTACTGCACCGCCAACTGAAGTCCATACGTGGTATTTTCCTATTTCATAGCCCGCTTCTTTGCTTTCTACTTTTCGTGCAAGTGATGTTTTTTCGGTGTTTCGTTGCACGGCACCTAAGCAACCCATAATAATTTGCAGAATGTAAACATGCCAAACTTCTGTAGCAATGGGAAAAAAGAGCATTAATACCGCCATAGACCAAGCATATACAATTAATAGTTTTTTATCTCCAAATTTGTCAGAGATCTTTCCTATTAGTGGATAGACTAAAGCGGAAGTTAACGCAAATAAGCCATATGCCCAGCCAAATTGAGAGAAACTATCTCCAACATTTCGAAGCAGCAGTATGTAAAATGGGAATACCATACTACCGGCCATCATAATTATGCTTTGCGAAGTTACAAATCTTCTATATGTCATTCACTGTACTCCTTATAAAATAGATTTACAAATCGTTCTTGCGGATCACTCTCTTTCTTTTTTTGAAAGAATTCCTCTATACGTGGATATGCCTTCTTAAGTTGCTGCTTTGTTGGATAAGAATAATAGGGTAAATAATAACTGCCATTGTGCTTTAAAGTAACATCTATCATCTTCCCTAACACTGCTTTCGTTTTCTTTATTTCACCCTCAGAACGTCCTTGATTAATAAGGAGTACAAGTGCAAACATATCATCCTTTGCATAGGATAAAACCGCATTCTCATTTTTTTCTACATAACGGATAGTAATATTAAGAAGGTTCAACTCTTCTTTGTTTAATACATTTCGCAAATCATCTATATACGCTGTAAAGTGATCGATAGGTACGAAATATTCTTGTAAAACCTCTGTTCGATTTGGATTTTCGTATTCCATAAAAGTACTATCTGATCGCATCACATTATTTCGAGTTTCATATGTTCCATTTATGCGTTCAATGTAGTTCCTTTGCATATCCCAAAACGTATTCTTTCCCCAGTCACTATACCTTGATAATCCAAGGAATAATTTCGGTGCAGCAATAATATTTTCTTCCTTTAGTTTGCTGTATTCTTCCCGTTTATTTTGGTTCTCTGCTAAAACATAATCTGTTACATACATTTCTTTTAAAAATGAGGTTGGAGCTACGGAAATACGCGCTAGGTGCATTCGAACATTCTCGTCCTTTTTTACCTTCTCTTTAAAATATGCTGTATACTCCTTATAATCTAGCGTTCTCGTCTGCATTTCATATAGTTCGTCTTCCGTTAACTTAAGCGTCACATCTAAGATCACACCGAATAACCCGTAACCTCCAATAACATAAGGAAACAAATCAGCATTTTCTTCTCTGCTTACATTCTTAACCGTACCATCTGCCATTAACAATCGAAATGATTCTACTGTATCAATGAGTGCTTCATGACGAATATCACGTCCATGTACATTTACACTTAACGAACCACCAACTGTAAAAATATTTTGAGACTGCATCACTTGAACAGCAAGACCATATGGATTTACTTTCTTTTGAATATCATCCCATGTCACGCCGCTTTGCACGCGAATTCTCTTCTTCTCTGGATCAAACTCTAATATTTTGTTATAACCTTTCATATCTAGCACTGTACCATTTGGATAATAGGTCTGTCCGCCTTGGCTATGCTGCATGCCCGCAATTGAAATCTTCTCACCTGAAGCATTTGCATCTTTAACTAGCTTCTTTAAGGTCTGCTCATTCTCCACATTTTCAACCCGTTTAATCTTTGTAGGAAGCAATCTGCCCACATCACTCATAACAGGGTTGGATATTTGTTTTGTATATGTATATACAGATGACATGCATAACAAGCCATATGCAGTAATACCTATTATTATTGTTCGTTTTTTCAACATGCACTCTCCTTTTTTCGTGATAGTATAAAGAATTCAATGTATATTCGAGATTTATATTATATCTTTTTCTGAAGCCAAGGAACATTATGTAAATAAAAAAGCACGTTATCGGAAGAAAAGTTTCTTCTGTGACAACGTGCTCGTTCACATGTATAGAGCTCGATAGGAATACCTCCTGAGAGCCATCAGCAGGGGAGGAGTGCCCTCCTTACTGATGGTAATTTTACGTTATTGCACGCTACTCTCTAAAATCGAGAATTTTTTCTTTTCACAATCAATCTCTGCCATTGCACCATAAGGTAAAATAAACTTAGGTTCGGTATGACCAAAATTTAAGTTATAAAGAATCGGTAAATCTTCTAAACTATATTCTTTCATAACTGTTAGAATTTCATGTTTATATTCTTCATAATATTTCTCGTCTTTCGGTTTGCCGAAAATGATTCCATTCGTGTTTTGTAAAATGCCTTGCGCCGCATAATTTCGTAACCAATATCTTATATAAGTTGGATCTGGCTTGTCTTCAGATGTTTCAAAGAATAGAATGCTGTTCTCCCAATATTTTTTCTCAGGCCAAAGTTCTGTTCCTTTTGCGAATTCCAGTACTTCTATACAACCTCCAATTAAACGGCCTTGTACGATGCCGGATCCTTGAAGGAGTTCATATCCAGTATTCTGCTGCATTGTCCGCCGTTTATTTTTGTTCGATTCGATCCATTCTAAACGCTCACTTGTCCATTCTGTAGCGGGTTGAATGTTGCCAATCGTCTCATTTGAAAAAAGGATTCGATTTACCATTTCAATCGTATATGGATCCATTTCAACGTTTTCAGCAAAATCGGTTAAAATAGCTGGACCGTAAAAAGAAGAAATGCCTGCTTTATGACAAAATAAATGTGGAATGGTCACATCTGAATAGCCCATAAAAATTTTTGGATTCTCACGTATAACATCAAAATCAATATAAGGAAGCAGGCGAATACTATCTTCTCCGCCAATATTCGCAAAGATCCCTTTAATACTTTTATCTTGAAATGCCGTCATTAGATCTATCGCACGGGCTTGTGGATTCTCGTAAATATAATCAGAGCCTTTCAAACTATTTGGCATAGGTACAACCACAAGACCAAAAACTTCTTCTAACCTTTTTATCCCTTGCTCATAACGCCATCTCAGTTCCGGATCGCCTGCGCCTCCCCAAGAAGGACTAATTGTTGCGACGCGATCTCCCGGTTGTAATCTCTTTGGTTTTCTTAACACATTAACTCCCACCCTTAATCATTCGATTCACTATACGATTCACATAGTTGAAGAATATAGCATATGACCTTTTTCTACATGATCAAAAAATTCCCTGCTATTATACTAGAGGGGGGAGAATTCAATTGTTTGTCTTTTTTCTTATTTTTCACCTGGATTATGGAATGGAAAAATATTATGTAATTCAAGTAAAAGTCGTCCTGTACGTTCTACGTTCATTGGATTTCCACTTTGCGCTGTATATTCCTCTAGTCTCCAAGAGGGCAGATCTTCTCCTTCATTTGGTAAATCATAATCTCCGCCGCCTGCATCTGATAGACGATATAAAATTCCATTCATAGCGGACCTAGCTATCCAGTACGCAAACAATCCTATCTTTTCAGGCGAGATTCCTGCTTGCACCATTTCTTTTATAATCAAGTTGTTTGTATCAGGTGTTGCTTGTTCATTAGCACGTTGAATCGAGTTTTGAACCCAGCTTTCATTATTATATAAATACATATCCAATATTTCTTGGAATGGCCTTAAAAAACGAAAGCTGGCAAGAACAGCTTCTTTACCTTCTATCTCATCTTTAGCCCAATATTCCGGAGATTGTACGCCAAATTCTTTTAATATTTGGGTTACATTTTCTTTCGTTGGTTCTTTTTGAAAGTCTTCTAAAAGGGGGATTAAATCATCCTTCGTATCATCCATATGGATTCTCCTTTTCCTGTATTTTTTGGTAATACTTCATTCATTATAATAGTAAAAATTAAGATTCGGTTAAAACAGTAACAGTAATTCCTGTAAAAACTTTTGCAACTACTTGGCTGCAAAGGGAACGAGTTATTGTTAGCTTCGTGACAATAGGGTACTACTAAATAAGAAGAAACAGCTCGTTTACATACGAATGTTAGATTGGGATGTCGAAAACAACCTATGGAGGGACAACAATGACTAATCTTCGTAAAAAGATGATGGGACTAACATTAGCGGGAATAGTAGCACTAGGTTCATTAGGTGCAGGAAGCATGATGAACGATAACGAGGTAAAGGCTGAGGCGACACAAGTAGGGAAGCAACCAAAAAATGTCATTATGATGGTTATGGATGGGACAAGCTCTTCAGCCACAACATTGGCTCGATGGTATAAAGGTGCACCTCTTGCACTAGATCAAATCGTATCAGGAGGTGTTCGTACTTATTCGGCAGAATCAGCTATTACCGATTCAGCGCCAGCAGCAACAGCTTTAGCGACAGGAAATAAATCAAATTCAAGCTACGTGGGCGTATTACCTTCTGTTGTGAATTCACCTGGCTTAGAACAAATCAAAGAAGAAGACAAGTTTCGTCCAGTTGCCAACGTCTTAGAAGGAGCAGAACGTTCCGGCCGCGCAACAGGAATCATTGCTACATCGGAAATTCAGCATGCTACTCCGGCTGGTTTTTCTGCTCACCATGTTATTCGCAAAAATTTTGAGGTGATTGGTGAGCAGCAAGTGTATCAAAATATAGAAGTCGTGTTAGGCGGGGGAAAGGCAGTACTTCAGCCTGCGGCAAGCAGTGGAATCCGGCAAGACAACGAAGATTTAATAAAAGTGATTCAGGACAAAGGGTACGACTTTGTGGAAACAAAGGATGCCCTGTTAAACTCCAAATTCGATAAAATTTGGGGCTCGTTCTCAAATGCTGCACTTGCGTTCGATATGGATCGTGAAGCGACCAACCCTGAGCAGCCAACACTTTCCCAAATGACGAGAAAAGCAATTCAAACATTATCAAAAGATAAAGATGGTTTCTTCTTATTTGTAGAAGGCAGTAAGCCAGATTGGGCAGCACATGCCAATGATCCAATCGGGATGATTAGCGATGTATTGGCATTTGATGCTGCAGTTGCAGAAGCGTTACAGTTTGCGAAAAAAGATGGGAACACGATGGTCATTGCTTTAGCGGACCATGGTAACAGCGGTATTTCCATTGGTAATAAAAATACTACAAAAGGATATGATACCACACCGGTATCTGCCTACATTGCTCCACTGAAAAAGGCAAAAATGACACTTGAAGGTGCTACAAATAAACTAAAAGATGATTTATCTAATATAAAAGAGGTAGCTGCACTTTACGGTTTAGATAACCTAACTGATGATGAAAAAGAAAAGTTAAAAGCTGCACAAAAGAAAGCCGATGTAGGTCCAATCCTTACTAAATTATTGGCCAACCGTGCGAACATCGGTTTTACAACAGGTGGTCATACGGGTGAAGATGTATTCTTATACTCTTACGGCCCCGGGAGGCCATACGGTTTCGTCCAAAATACGGACATTGCGAAGACAATGGCCAAAGCAATGGGCTTTCACTTAGGAGAATTAACAAACAAATTATTCTTAGATGCTGAAACAGCCTTTAAACAAATTGGTGCAACTGTAACGATTGACAAAAAAGATGTAGCAAACCCGGTGCTTGTAGTAAAACACAATAAAGCGAAGGCTCAATTGTTTGTTAATAAAAATATGATCCGTATCGATGGAAAAGATTATGAATTAGGAAGCGTCGTTGTAGAAAGCAATGGAAAATTTTATGTACCTGAAAAAGCAATTCATCTATTCACAAAGCATTCTCGTTAAACTAAAAAAGAATCAAAAAGGCAGATATAAAGTGAAACTTTAATTAGTGGGGGGTTTCTCCATCACCCACTGATTATTAGTTGAACCAATCGGGCTTTTACGGACAGTTCATCCCCCACCTAACTTCTTCGCTTCCGCTGAATTTTGAGGTGGGAGTGTTACTGTCCGTTAAT
Organism: Bacillus sp. 95MFCvi2.1; assembly: GCF_000374965.1. Taxonomy (NCBI): domain Bacteria; kingdom Bacillati; phylum Bacillota; class Bacilli; order Caryophanales; family Bacillaceae; genus Bacillus; species Bacillus sp. 95MFCvi2.1. The sequence continues at coordinate 37,319 of NZ_KB895713.1, forward strand.
GCGGGATAAATCCAGTTGATTGGAAAACGAGAAAGGAAGAATTGCAAGAGAAATTGCCTTTTTCATTTCCTATTATTTTAGGATTAGATGCTTCAGGTATTGTAGTGAAAGTAGGTACAAATATAACAAAATATAAGCCTGGTGATGAAGTGTATACAAAACTAGCGAATGTTATCATTCACAGCTAAGTATTCTTCATACTGATTCACCCTATGAGTCCCCACTATCGAATGAATCAGTATGGCTTGCTGCATTGGAACTATCGCTGCTAGTTCCTGAATCATGATCGATATTTGAATTTTCACTGGCACTTTTCATAGCTGCAGCAAGAAAAGATGTTGTCATCACTGCATTCATCCAATCTGCTTCAGCATCTTTGGTAGTTATGTTTGAGTCTTTATGTCCTGTTGTATCTGTTATTGAAGAATGTTTTTTTAGTTCTTTTTCAACAGAACGACGATTATTCATTTGTTTTCCGAAAACCTTCATGAGTACTAATAAGATGAAACAGGCTATGGATATTATTAGGATAAACAAAATGAAGTATAAAAATAAATTCAATATCTCTGTCATATATATACCTTCCTTTCTTACGGGAGAGTTAATGCGTTAAATTTTTCCTGAAGTTTCGTATTTATCATAGGTACATTTCCTCTTTGAAATCCATTGTAAGGACTGAACTACATTATGTCCACATAACTATACTGGCTCCAATTACACATAGACCTACTATTGTAGTTTTATTTGTAAACATTTGGTATAATGTTATACTGGTATTATGATATTTTCATCTTCAGATTTGTACATAATAGTTCATTACTCATGAAAGAAAAGAGGTCCAAAATGATGAGTACGAAAAAAACAGTAGCAATATCCACACTAGCTTTAGCAATGATAACAGGAGCTGACACCATTAATGCTGAAGTTCCTGATACCGTCAAAATACACGATTCTATCAAACAACATGCAGAAGAGAAGTTATCCGAACTAAAGCAGGCGAAACAAAATGCAGAAGAGAGAGCATCTGAATTAAAACAGGCGAAGCAAAATGCGGAAGAGAAAGTAGCAGAATTAAAACAAACGAAGCAAAATGCAGAAGAGAAAGTATCAGAATTAAAACAGACGAAGCAAAATGCAGAAGAGAAAGTATCAGAATTAAAACAAACGAAGCAAAATGCAGAAGAGAAAGTATCAGAATTAAAACAGACGAAGCAAAATGCAGAAGAGAAAGTATCAGAATTAAAACAAACGAAGCAAAATGCAGAAGAGAAATTAACTGAATTAAAACAGACGAAACAAAATGCAGAAGAGAAGTTATCAGAATTAAAGCAGATCAAGCAAGATGCAGAAGAGAAATTAACTGAATTAAAACAGACGAAACAAAATGCAGAAGAGAAAATATCTGAGTTAAAACAGATCAAGCAAACTATAGAAAATAAATTAACTGAATTAACACGTACGAAGCAAACTATAGAAGAAAAAGTATCTGAGTTAAAACAGATCAAGCAAACTATAGAAAATAAATTAACTGAATTAACACGTACGAAGCAAAATGTAGAAGAAGAGAAAGTATCTGAATTGAAACAGACGAAGCAAACTATAGAAAATAAATTAACTGAATTAACACGTACGAAGCAAAATGTAGAAGAGAAAATAGCTGAATTAACACAGACAAAGCAAAATGTAGAAAAGAAAGTATCTGAATTAACACAGACGAAACAAACTAACACTCCTCTTAAAATGAAAAACGATAACAGGGAACTTCCTAACGCCGGAGGTACAGAATCCAATACAATGCCTTTAGGGATGTTATCGATTTTAGGTGGAATTATATTAATAGTGCGAAATAGAATTAAAAATACATTTCAATAGAATTCAACTAATAGTCTGAATTCTACAATATATACAAAAATTGTTACGGCGTATAATGAAGTATAATCTTTCAAATGAGGTGAAGTAGATGACTTTCCGTATTGTTCGAAGTAACTAGTTTTCGGGCTGGAAAAAACGCGTACCAGCCATCAAGGGAGAAGTCTGTCCTTTTTCGGAAATATAAGCTTTGAATCCGTTGCGGTAGTCACTGTTCTTATCAAACTAAGGCACTGGACTATTTCGTTAACAAGTCTCAAAAACTTAGTTTTTACACTCTTTTGGAAGGTGGATACACAAAATGAATGAATTAGATTACAAAAATTTTTATGATAAAGTCGGAAGATCAAACGGTTGGGATTTTAGTAAACTGAAATACGTAACAGAAGGTGCTACGTGGGAGTTTTATGAAGAAGTCATAGAGAGATGCAAATCCTCAGATGTTTTGCTAGATATTGGTACAGGCGGGGGAGAGAATGTATTAAGAATTGCACCGGCAGCCTTATTCATGATTGGGATTGATAATTCAAGTGGAATGATAGAAACAGCACAGTCTAATTTGGAAAAAGCAAGTGTATCAAACGTTAGGTTTTTCCAAATGGAGTCCGAAAGCTTGATGTTTCCACATTCTTTTTTTGACATTGTGTCTTGTTGTCATGCGCCTTTTGTTGCAGCAGAAGTAGCAAGAGTAATAAAAAAGGGTGGTATCTTTTTGACGCAGCAAGTCAGCGAACATGATAAATGGAACTTAAAAGTAGCGTTTGGAAGAGGACAATGCTTAGGGGGAAAAGACGGCACATTAAAAGAAAAGTATGTTCGAGAGTTGAAGTCTGCAGGCTTTACTGATGTGCAAATATTTGAATATGATGCGATTGATTATTACCAAACACCTGAAGACCTCCTATTCCTATTAAAACACACACCTATCATACCAAGATTTGGTGAAGAGAAAGAGGACTTTGGCATTTTGGAAAAATTCATCATAACAAACAAAACGGAAAAAGGGATTCGCACAAATTCAAAACGGTTTATGATAATCGCTAATAAATCTTAATTTTTTTACATGAATAAAAGTGTTCAATATAAATGATAAAAGCCGATTTCCGTAGTGTATAGGAGAACGGCTTTTTTTGCGTGGTACCTGTTATTGTCTTGTAGTTGAAAATCTTCATTCAATCAATTTCACTAAACGAATTTATACATAAGAATATCATCTACATATTCATTATCAGTCATTTTAAACTCTTTAATTTTACGACCTTCTTCAATGAAGCCCATCTTTTTGTACAACGATATTGCACTATGATTTGTTGAGAAAACTCCTAAACTTACTTTTTCAATGAGAGGATTTTTCTCTGTCCAGTCTAATAAAGCTTGTAGTAGCATTGTTCCAATTCCGAGTCCTCTGTAATTTTTACTAATCATGATTCCAAAGGAGCCTGTATGAGACAATCGTTTTTTATTTTCGGTAAGAAATACGATCCAACCAACAACTTCACCATCTTTTTCAGCAACAAGTAATGTTTCTCTTTCATTCTCCAATACGCCTTGTACCCATTCTTTTTGCTCGGATGACGTTTTATTAAATTCTTCGGATAACGAAATGAGAAACTTGCCTTCGGAAACAACGGATTTCTGTATGTCTAAAATGGCCTCGGAATCTTCTATTTTTCCAGTACGAATCATGTAACTAACAGTATCTTTTGAAATTGGCAATGATATACCTCCCTTATAAAATATTTTGTTAATATTCTATCTTTCTTTTATAATCTCCTACTTAAACGAAAATGCTCCGTTTCTTTTAGAAGGAAGTTTTCATTTATTGGCGTATGTATTAAGTTGTCACGGGGTTCCAGAAACCTTGGCGATGGAAAGGATTAGAAGCATCGGGTTTGGTATTTACTTATATAAGGAAGTGGGGAAGTCTATGATTCATAAAGTTGGTCAAATTATGTTGTATGTAAATAACCAAGATGAGGCAGTGGATTTTTGGACGGAAAAAGTAGGGTTTCGTGTAGTTGCTGAAGAAAATAACGGTCAAGGAATGAGATGGATTGAAATTGCTCCAACAAAGGGCGCAGAAACAAGCATCATTTTGCATAATAAGGAATTCGTTGCTAAAATGTCACCTGGATTAAATCTCGGTACACCTTCTTTAATGTTTTTTTCGGAAAATCTCGATGAATTACGTAGCACCTTATTAAATAAAAATATCACAGTCGGAGAAATTGTAAATATGCCTTCAGGTAGAGTGTTTAATTTTGCGGATCATGAAGAGAATTACTTTGCTGTGATGGAGAAGAAATAAATAGAAAAACCCCCTGCTTTTTGTTCAAAAAGCAGGGGGTTTTTCTATGTTTCATAATCGGATTTATTTTCAAAATGCTTTCATTTTACTATGTTTTCAGATAAAACGAATCCCCATACAATGATATTTGTAATTACTAAGCTCTTTCCACATATGTATTCGCTCCTAATCTGTTGAAGTTCTATAGTTCTTCTTGATGATATCTCGCATGTCTCTGATAAAGAATAGAAGGAACATTATACCTATGATGCCACTAATCCAAAAATATGTATTTCCGGTTGTGAATTTGTCATAGAAGGTATAGGCATTCCAAGTTATAAGGATTACTGAACATATAGTAGAGGTTACTAATGAACCTAAACTTCTCATAATTGTCACCTCGATTCAAAACGTTGTAATTTTATACAATTATACATATAAATAAAAGGATTTAGAAGTAGTCAGGTTACAGTAACTGGGATAATTGCTAGAAAAATATGCTTAACGTTGTAAAAGCACAAAATCTTGACGCTACCCCATGTCCATCAACCTAGCAGAATAGATCGCTCCAAAAACGATAAAAATGAGCTTCATTGCTATAAAAGACAAAAAATTTTTGTTCTGAGGTCATTATAAAATTTTAACTTGATGGCGATGGGTGCTACCCCTTAAAGAATTTTTGCATTTCCGGATTGTTTGGGAAGATTTGATCAGCTGAGCAACATAAAAATATACAAGAAATAGAAAATTGGGGTTAAACCGATGATAATATGTCCTATAAGGTTGATTCTCCAATGAATGTTTCTGACTCTATTCTTTCCTAACAGAAAAGTTATAACTAACACCGTTATAAGTGGACAGAAAAAAGAAATGGTGTCCCAAGGGCTGATTCTTTCAAAAATAATCCGATTTAATAATGGCAATAACAGAATAAAATTAATGATTAATAGAAGATATCCTATTACGATTCTCATTTTTTACCAACCTTTACATTTTTATCTTAATTTTAACATTCTTCTGATGATTACAAAAGAAGCTTCTTTCTTGTCCGTGACAAAATATGAAAGCCACCAAGCTTATTTTACTTGATGGCTTTCATTTTCTTTTGTTTATTAAAGAATTTTTGCATTTCAGGACTATTTGGGAATATCTCTTCAGCTTTATAAGAATGAAAATCTACTGGCTGGATCCGTTGTCGTTGTTTTAATTTTTCTTCGCCACGCATTACTCTAAGTACGTGCTAAACAGATTTAGGAAATTCGCTTATTTGAATTTTAGTCATAATACCAACACCTCATTATATAAATCATTACAAATAAATTGTAGTTCCTTTTTCACGATTACTGGTCAAATCTCTTTACAATCCTCAAACCGAACATCGTAGTGAAAAACAAAACTACCATTACGTAGCCTAGAACGTAATCTACTCGTATCATTGAATCCTTATTGGGAATATATAAAGCAAATAGTATTACAGAGGTAGCACCACATTCCCATCAACTTAAGAATTTTATAACGCCCCAAAACAAAAGAATTGTATATCTTCATCTGGAGGTGTCAATATTGAGAAACCTCGCAGTTGCTTTTTTACGTTTTTTAAGAAGCAGAATGACATTCCTCAATTCAAATCTAAAAAGAATAAAGTTCAATCCTACACAATAAAACAAATAGAAATATTGCTATTGTTGAAAAAATCATGTTAATAAAACCCGGTCTCGTTACATTTGCAAAAAGCTAACGGGATTATGTTATTATTTTAGTAATTTACACAAGAGATAATTTCTTTTAAAGTAAATACGAAAATATATTTTAAATAGAACGGATGGATCTTGACATATATGAAAAATAATTCTCTTAAAGTCACCTTCGATAATTTGGAAGAGTTTGCTGATATAATCAGTGAGATTCTGCAATGCCCTATTACAGTAGAAGATGTAAATCATCGTCTCCTTGCATATAGTACCCATGACGAAAGAACAGACTCTGCAAGAATTGCAACTATTATGGGTAGGCGTGTACCTGAAAAAGTAATTAATAACTTATGGAAAGAGGGGGTTATTCCTACTCTTTTAAAAAGTCGTGAACCTATTCACGTAAAAAAGATAGATAATATTGGCCTCGGTGACAGAGTTGCGATTTCCATTTGGAATAAAGAGGACGTACTGGGATTCATTTGGGCTTTAGAAATCAAGCGCTCTTTAACTGAACAAGATTATGCCTTGATGAAAAAATCTGCTGAAGCTGTAAAAAGTAAGCTTCTTCAGCTCCAAACCAGAAAAAATAAAAAGGACGAACGTTCACAAGAATTTTTTTGGAAGCTACTAACTAATCATATACAAACAAATGAGGAAATTATTGAAAACTTTCAGGTACTTCATATTACGCCGGCTTCCTTATTTAACGTTGTCGTATTTCATTTTGAACAAGAAATTACGAGTGAAAAAGAAAAACAAATTTCTTATTTGTTAAAAACAAGCGAACATTTGAAAATTCTACTTTATACAATTGATCGTAACAAGTTAATTCTTCTTACTTCGTTAGATAATCTCAGTCAACCTTCCCATGAAATTAACAATTTCGTCGAAAGATTTGTTAACACGATGGAAAAACGATATGAAATTAAATCTATCAAACCAGCGTTCAGCAGTGTATATAGTGATTATCAAAAAATCAGTAAAGCTTATAAAGAAACATTAATCGTATTATCTATAAAGGAAAAATTCCCTTCCGACACAGCTAATATTCATGGCTATCAAAACATGGGGATTTATCAATTAATTGACCTTCTACTTGAGCAAAGAAAGCAGGAGGAGTATGAAAACCAAGCATTGCAGAAGCTCCATAAGTATGATTGTAAATATAATAGTAATCTTGTTGAAACATTGGAAATATTTTTAAACAATGACAGTAATACCAGCGAAGTAGCTAAAGTTTTAAATATTCACGTCAATACACTAAGCTATAGACTTAAAAGAATCTGTGAAATCAGTGAAATCGATTTAAAAGATCCGAATCAAAAAATGGTTCTATACTTGGATCTTAAGTTACAAAAATTCATGTAGCAGCATCCTTTTGTGAAATTCCACAAAAGGATGCTGCTTTTTTCTTTTTTCTACACGATGAGAAAAAAGAAAAAAGCACTTTATAATTATATCGCAACAAAATAACTCAAAAATTTTTAAGTTACATCATATGTATTGTTAGCTAAAAGTGATTGGAGATATCATACACACTTATGTATGTGTGTATATTGATATAGAGATTTATCAAGAAAGGGATTTGATTCATGAGAAATTTTTGTAATACCAAAAAAATAATAATTACAATAGTAGCAATTGTTGCAATAGCAATTGGTTATTATATGTTTCAATCGATTAATTCACCTGCAAAAGCTGTGGCCAAGCAAGAAAATACTGTACAGCTAGCAAGTGAACAACCAAAAATTAAAATAAAAAAAGCAACACCAACCCATTTTAATGGTAAGGAGAGAAAGGTTGTTTATCTTACTTTCGATGATGGACCAGGCAAATATACGGCTGATTTGTTAAACATCTTAAAAGAAAATGATGTGAAAGCAACATTTTTCTTAATTGGCGAAAATGTAAAACAGTTTCCAGAGTTGGTGAAACGTGAAAAGGAAGAAGGGCATTATGTGGGCATGCATAGTATGACACATGATTTTAAAAAATTATATACAAGTGGCGAATATGTAAATGAAATGAAAGAAGATCAAGGTTTAATAGCAAATATTATTAAAGAATCCCCAAAACTAACTCGTCCTCCATATGGATCCATGCCAGGATTAAATGAAGCACTTCGAAATAGAACAGTAGAAGCTAATTTAAAAGTATGGGATTGGACTATTGATTCTTTAGATTGGAAGTATAATAAGATGCCAGTTGATGCCGCTTCATCTCAGATTGTTCAAAATGTCCTAACAAATGCAAACCAGTCCAAAGAAGTGATTCTAATGCACGATATTCATCCACAATCTGTTGCTGCTGTACCAGCTATTATAAAAGGATTAAAAGAAAAAGGATATGAGTTTGAAGCGTATCATGAAGACGAGCATTTTTCAGTGAATTTTTGGCATGATAAACGTATATAACATCATAGGAGGAATTAACATTGATTTATAGGAAAATGGTATTAATAGGAATCTTATCAATTGGATTTCTAGGTGGTTGTTTGGGGGCAAAACCCGAAGATCAATTATATGTAGCTTTTGAAAATGCAGCAAATCAAGAAAAAGCATTATTTGATAATGTAAAAACATTTGAGCAGTTAGAAACAAAAGAACAGGAATTGTATAATCAAATTATACAAGAAGGGAAAAAGCAAAATGAGGGAGTAATACAAAAAATAGAGCAAGCCATTGCAACTGTAAATGAACGTGAAAAATTGGTAAAAGATGAAAAGGATGTATTAGAAAAAGCCCAAAAAGAAATCGCATCAGTTCATAGTTATATAGATAAAATTGAGGACAAAAAGTTAAAAAATCAAGCGGAAAAAGTAGAAGAAGTTTATAAAAATCGCTATGAAGTTTTTCAAAAAATAAATAATAGTTATAAAGAGGAATTAATAGCTGAAAAAGAACTTTATGAAAAGTTAAAAGGTAAAGAAACAAAACTAAAAGAGATTGGTGAGAAAGTTAAAACTATCAATACATTAAACGAGGAAACGCTAAAAGAAAAAGAAAAATTCAATCAATATACTAAAGAGTATAATGAGGGGAAACTAAAATTCTATGAAGACGCGAAGATTAAAATAAAAGAGAAAAAGTAAGAAAAATAATTATCAATTTAAGTATCTTGCCTCCTCATCCCTAAAGACAAATCGAAGTTCTAAATAGCATTTCGTTTAAAGGAGGTTTTTCATGAGCTATGATACTGTTTCATCTTTACAACGCATGCAACGACTACAGCAAGCAGCAACAGGACAAAAAGATGTTTTAAAACGAGTAAATTCAGGTTTGGAAATTGTAATGTTTATTACGGGATTATTCTTAGCTCTCTCGACTTTCACATTATCTTTCTGGATATATTTCTTTTATTTTTTAATAAAGGAATATACTGCTAAAACATATCTAGTAAAAAACATGGATACTGGTGAAAAATTTCGAGTTGATAAACAAGAATTTAAACAATACAAAAAAGTGTTCAGAGCGAAAGAGGTAGCAATGGAATTGATTAGTTAGTAGCTTTAATAAGTAAAAGTAATAGGACTTTAAACGTAAGAATATAGGGGTAATAATTCTTTTTTGTGGTTATTTCCTGACTTAATTTATGAGAATATATTTTGCACATCATATCAAAAAGGAGTCTCTTATGAAATATTTCTCAATATGTTTAGTAATTTTATTTCTAATTGTGGTATTTAGTTGTATTATTTTGGGTTCTCATGCAAATAGCTGAAAGAAAGCGCCCTTGAGGATGTCTTTTTTATAGAATCGATGAACAGACACAATATAAAAAATAATTAATCAAATAATTAAAAACGAGAAAACATTATAATGAAATGGGGGAATCAATTGTTACGTAAAAGACATTTGTATGTGCTTAGTGCTCTCTGCGCCATTATATTAGTTGGATGTAAATCTCAGGTTAAAGAAGCATCTTTAGTAAGTGATATAGGCGAGAAATCTATAGGAATAAAAGACATTGGGGATACACAGATAAATTTAGTAGATCCTACTAGTGGAAAAATAGTCAAACAAATAAATTTAACTTCATTAGGATATTTTCAAGATGAAAATCAATATAAATTAAATATTAAAAAAATCGCTAATGAAATAGGCAAACAGATTGATCAAAAAATGATACCTTCTCATATGACTAGTGATGGAATATGGAAAGAAGGAAAGCCTTCATATGAATTATTTGAAAAAGAGTTAGTAGAAGATTTAATGGATGTGGGAATGTGGGAACGTTCCCGTGCATTGCCAATTGTTAAGAAACGGCCTATTGCTCAATCAAAAGATGCAAATCGAAATAGCGAAGTAATTGGAAAATATGTGACGGACATAGTTGGCACAGCTAATGGTAAGATAGAAAACATTCGTTTGTCGGCAAATACTATTAATGGTGTAATATTAGGAAAAGGTGATCGTTTTTCCTTTAATGCTTTAATAGGAGATACAACACCTGATAAAGGATATCAGCTTGGAAAAGAAATCGTTGCGGGAAAATTAGTAGATGGTTATGGAGGAGGGGTTTGTCAAACTTCTTCTACACTTTATAATGCAGCGGATCAAGCAGGATTAAAAATGATAGAAAGATATAGTCATTCAAAGCCAGTTGGCTATGTACCTATAGGAAGAGATGCAACTATAGCGTATCCTTATTTCGATTTAGTATTTGAAAATACGAATGATGTACTGGTAGAGATCTTTATGAAGGTAGAAGGTAATAGATTAACCGCGGAAATACATAGGTTAATCTAAAAGATCTGTTTGGAGAGTTATTCTAATTCCTACCTTCCATTAGGTGTCCTGCCGCATGCCCATCAAGTTAAGAAAAACAAATACCCCAAAGCAAAAACGCCATCCCTTCTATTCTCTTTTTTTACCATCTTATTATCTGAATTGTACTAAAAAAGCATTGTTTTAGGATACAATAGAGTCAAAAGATGAACTATTAGAATAGATCGAATCATTGATATATCAATGTTAATAGAGGGGGAATTATATGATTCGTGAAGCTGAACCAAAAGACAGTCATGTAATTGAAAATCTATATAAAAAATTAGCACCACATAGTAAAAACATTAAGGTTTTACCAGAAAGAATTGAGCAGATAAGGAATGATTCTAATAATTTCTTATTTGTGTATGAGGAAGATTGTAAAGTTAAAGGAAGTATATTTATGACTTTTTGTCTTGATCCTGGATATCAATTTAGACCATATACCGTTCTAGAGTATGTGATTGTAAATGAAGATTTTCGAGGTAATGGGATAGGTGAAAAGTTACTAAAACATGTAGAACGGCTATCAATTGCAAGGGGATCCACAAGAATTATCCTATTAAGTAGTATAAATAGAATAGAAGCACATAAATTCTTTTCTAAAAATGGTTATAATGGCACTATAAGTAAGGGATTCAAGAAGTATATACCGATTAATTAAGTTTTCGTTATGGGGATAATTCAAAACCTTAGATTAATAGTAATTGTATGTTTTTTAAATTGGATTTTTTGAGATATAAGCGGAGGAGAAAAGACATGATAAATCAAGCTGAATTACTATGGAAACGTATAATTAATAGAGGTTCAAGCCTTGAAGTGAACTTTCAAAAAACATTAAACCTCCAACCGGGTGCAAGTGATGAAGATTTTCAGTTAATTGAAACTACACTGGGTATTACACTTCCTAAAGAAATGAAAAGTTTTTACAGGGTGTATAACGGACAAATTTGGGAACCTGGGGTTGAATCTTTTGTAAGAAATTTGGTTCTTTCCCCAACTTCTCAAATTATAGACAATTGGACATTTCTACAGGATGAATTCGATCCAGATGATTTAGAGTCGAATATTGAAAATGAACTTAAACCTGTTCTTTGGAATTCTAAGTGGATTCCAATTGCAGAAAATGGTGGTGGGGATTATCTTTGTATTGATACAGATCCATCAGAATCTGGAGTAGTAGGACAAGTGCTATATTTTTGGCATGATTGGGGAAAACGTTCTGTTGAGGCAAAAGGTTTATTTGAATTCATAGAAATCTGTTTGAAAGAAGATAATAGAATGCAGTGTTCTAATGAAAATTAGAGTTACAAAAGAGGATGTGAATTATTATTTACATCCTTTTTTGTTTTTTAAATTAAATCATCAGAATCGCACCAGTTAGAGCAATAGAATTGTAGATGAATTTACATCAACTTAAGAGTTTTAAGTAGACCCTAAACAAAAAAATTTCTTTCTTTACAGCTAGTTATTTATAAGAGCGCCTCTTATTTAAACCTATATTTTGATGCAATTTTGCATATCCCAATAAAGGGAATTTATATACAGAGTGTGATTGAATTATATTAATAACATTAAAGGTAATGAACATGCAGGTTTCCCTTTTTGTTTATTAGTTTCATCAGAAAAGAAGTCAGACCTTTGAAAGACTTTTGTAACATTTATGAAAGAGAATTGAAATATTTATATACTAAGATAAATATATCGAAGGTGATTTTATTTCAGTCTGAAGTAAAAAGTATTAGCAATGTATAGTATAATTTCATCTTTTGTATTCATGTAGAGATGATAAAAAAAGGGAGAGATTGCATAAATCTAAATTAAGAAAAGTATATGATTATCCAGTAGATATTTGATTAACTCTTATATCTAAGTGAAAAACAGAAAATCAAGCTCAGTTTCATTATCACTAGTATATAGAGATAACTTTTATTATCCTGGTAGATTCCCATACAGATATGATATTGTTGATCTATATTACTACAATGAACCTGGTCGTACTAAATCTATAGGGTTAAATAATTTACAAAAGGCTCAAGTAATTTACAAAACATTTATCATTTAGCATATTCAATTTGATTTAAAACAATAAGATTATAAACCACAGAAAGGTACTCATTCGACACTCATTAGAGTGCCTTTTTTTGTTCGAATTATATCAAAACGTATCATTTTCTTTTTGATATAGTATTCTAGTATACAGAAATATACAAAGAAATAATATGAAATATTATATTATATATTATGTTATATTAATAATGTGTTTTTATGGATTTTATAAATGGAGGAAATGTTATGAACAAGAAATCAAAGTTTACCCAAATGATGCTCGGTATTAGTACAGTGGCCTTATCATTTGGAAGTATTCAAACACAAGTATCAGCGGAAGAAAATACACCTTATAATGTGTTAAAAAAGAAACCAATTGGGATAGAAACTTCAACAGATGAAATTGCACATTCTACAAAAGCAGACGAAACATTGTCTTATGAAGAACGTTTAAAAGTGAACGATTTTTCGCAACGTCCGACTCCGATCGTGAAACGAGCAGTGGCAAAACAATCTCAGCAAAAGTATTCTTTAGCAGAGCTAAATAGAATGAGTAATGACGAATTCATCGATACATTGGCAAGTATTAGTTGGAATCAAATTACAGATTTAGATCAATTTAATCAAGAAACAAAAGCGTTTTATCAAAATAAAGAGCGAATCCAGGTTATTATTGATGAGTTAGGTCGTCGTGGAAGCACATTTACAAAAGATGATACAAAAGGGATTGAGACATTTGCTGAAGTATTACGTTCCGTATCTTATGTAGGCTTTAATAATAAAGAGGTAAACTATTTATATGAGCGGAGCTTCCGTGATAAATGTTTACCGGCAATAAAAGCAATTGCAAAAAACCCGAATTTTAAACTTGGTACAGATAAACAGGATGCAGTGGTATCTGCATACGGTAAATTAATTAGAAATGCTTCTTGTGATGCTGAAACAGTTCAATATGCAGGGAATATATTAAAACAATATAACGATAATATTTCTACATATATAAGTGATAAGAATAAAGGGGACGCCTTGTATAATCTTATCCAAGCGATTGATAACGATATACAGTCTTACTTGCAGGATACACGTAAAAAAGCGGATGAAACAATATGGTATGGGAAAATTGATGGTTTCATAAATGAAATCAGTCGACTGGCTCTTCTGAATCAAATGACAACAGAAAATACCTGGTTAATTAATAATGGTGTTTATTATACTGGTCGTTTCGGGAAATTCCATAGTAATCCAAATAAACCTTTAGAAGTACTTACACAAGCAATGCGTATGTACCCTCGTTTTAGTGAAGCTTATTTTAATGCTGTAGAGCAAATTTCAACAAACTATGATGGAAAAGATTATAACGGAAATACAGTAGATTTAAAGAAAATCCGTGAAGAAGGCCAACAGCAGTACTTACCAAAAACGTATACATTCGATGACGGTTCTATTGTATTTAAAACAGGAGATAAAGTAACAGAAGAAAAGGTTAAGAGACTATATTGGGCTGCTAAAGAAGTAAAAGCGCAGTATCATCGTGTAATTGGAAAAGATGGAGCGTTAGAATCAGGGAAAGCTGATGATGTACTGACAATCGTAATTTATAATAATCCAGATGAATATAAACGAAATAGCCAACTATATGGATATGATACGAATAATGGTGGCATTTACATTGAAGGAAAAGGAACGTTCTTTACATTTGAGCGTACACCGCAGCAAAGTCGTTATAGTTTGGAAGAATTGTTCCGTCATGAATTTACACACTATTTACAGGGAAGATACGAAGTTCCAGGATCATGGGGACAAGGAGAAATGTATCAAGATCAACGTTTGACTTGGTTTGAAGAAGGAAATGCAGAATTTTTTGCGGGATCTACTCGTACGAATAATGTTGTTCCGCGCAAAAGTATAATTAGTGGATTATCATCTGATCCTGCGAAACGTTATACAGCAGAACGAACATTATTTTCGAAATATGGAGAAGGACCAGAGCAATGGGACTTTTATAATTATTCTTTTGCACTGCAGTCTTACTTATATACTCATCAATTTGAAACTTTCGATAAGATTCAAGATTTCATTCGTGCAAATGATGTGAAGAATTATGATGCATATCGTGAAGCTTTAAGTAAGGATCCAAATTTAAATAAAGAATACCAAGACTATATGAAGCAGTTAATTGATAATCAAGATACATATAATACCCCACAAGTATCAGATGATTATTTAGCTGAACATGCACCAAAACCGTTAGCTGATGTAAAGAAAGAAATTAAAGATGTAGCAAAGATAAAAGATGCAACGATTACAAAGCATAAGTCTCAATTTTTTGATACGTTTACATTAGAAGGAACATATACAGGTGGCGTAACAAAAGGAGAATCTGAGGATTGGAAAACGATGAGCAAGAAAATCAATCAATCTTTAGAACAATTAGCGCAAAAAGAATGGAGCGGCTACAAAACAGTTACAGCGTATTTTGTCAATTATCGTGTGAATGCGAACAATCAATTTGAATACGATGTTGTATTCCATGGTGTTGCAACGGGAGAAGAAGAAAAACAGACGATTAAAGTAAACATGAATGGACCGTACAATGAGATATTAAATGAAAAAGTTGAGTTTCATAGCGATGGTACAGAAAGCACAGGTGGAAAAATTGTTTCGTATCTCTGGGATTTTGGCGATGGTACAACAAGTACAGAAGCAAATCCTACCCATGTATATGGAAAAGAGGGGACATATACTGCAAAGCTAACAGTAAAAGATAATAAAGGAAAAGTGGGCCGAGGACAAACAACGGTTACCGTAAAAAAAGATGAGCCAGCAGGT
The DNA here is from genome assembly GCF_000374965.1 of Bacillus sp. 95MFCvi2.1. Lineage (NCBI taxonomy): Bacteria > Bacillati > Bacillota > Bacilli > Caryophanales > Bacillaceae > Bacillus > Bacillus sp. 95MFCvi2.1. Next base: position 52,813 of record NZ_KB895713.1, read on the forward strand.
CATAACTATCAAGAGGCAAAGGTACTTAGTTTTAATAAGCTTTCAAAAGGAAATATGGATAGACCTAATATGGCGTATATGTACACATTCAATGTCACATCTCCAAAAGAAGTAGATATTTCTTTTATAGATGAACAGGGAATTGGAATAAACTGGGATGTGTATCACGAATCGGATTTAGGAAATCCTGTAATCACAGGCCGAGCGGATGGAAATAATATAAAAGGGAAATTTGCAGCGAAACCTGGGAAGTATTACTTAGTTGCATTTTTTGAAGAGGAAAATAGAAAGGGAACATATTCATTATTAGTAAAATAAATTCGTTTAATTATATAACGACGAAGCGTAATGAATAAGAGACTTTTGCTATTCCTTGTTCATCTGTTTAACAAAGAATAATTTAATATTCGAGAAAAAATTGAATGAAATAAAAAAGAATCCCTTAATTCCTTTTGGGATTCTTTTTTTAAAATTTACTCACACAAATGATCTGCACATCAATTCATCTTTGATATACAGATCATTTGTATGATAATTTTTATAAATAATTGCGGAATAATGAACTTACATAAATGCTTTTAAAAGCTCTTGTACGGCTGGAATTAATCCACCTAAAAATTTTAAAACTGCCATTGCGATTGCCATGTTATTTCCTCCTCTTTTTATGTGTTAAGATGTGGTACATCTTTATGTTTTTATTATAGTAAGCGCTTACATTAATATCAATACATTTTGATATGCAATATTGCATATTTATATATAATTTATATATATGATTAAATAAATTAACGATAAAGCTAATAAACATGCAGGTTTCCTTCTTTGTGTGCTAGTTTCATTAGCAAATACGTCAGACCTTTGAAAGACTTTTGTAACATTTATGAAAGAGAAATGAAAGATTTGTTAGCTAGGATGAGGCTTATCTACTAGTAGACGATGCGCGCAAGTGGTAAAACCATTAGTAAAAATAAGGAGGAGTTAAGACATGTTTATGAAAAGAAAACTACCTATACTTACATTCTTAGCACTAATATTTAGTTTGATAGTAACTGTTTTTCCTACAAATTCTGCTTATGCAGCTGAGGACGATCGTATACTTGATATTTATGGTGATCCAATTACCACAAATAAAGATTATATACTAGTAGACAAATATTTGTGGGTGACAGGTATTCCTTTTGAAAAACGAGTAGCACCCGTAGGTCAGAATAGACTTGGAATAACTTATGAGAAGTTTGCGGGTTGGCATTATGTAATTCAATATAAAAACTCGTCTTATTACGGTGCTGCTGAAAAGCATAAGGATACAAAAGGTAATGAGTATTATGGTACACCTATCAATTTTGAAGCACCGGCTGGAGTAGAGAGTGATGGATATGTAAGAAATAATACTCCAATTACAATGTCAATGTGGATTGGGGGATCAAATGCTGATGCAGGAGGAACAAAAAAATATGTAAATGCAGGCAATCGAAGCTGGATCTATTTTAGTGACCAATCGAGAAGCACTTTAACAGTTAAGAAAAAAAATTCGAAGGAAATAGATTTAGTAACAGGTAAAACGGATTATCTTAGAGATAAACTTGGTAGACCTACTGACTGGTATAATGCAGATCCACAGCAATCTAGTTATGGAGTTATAACAACTTTCCAGCTAGAGACCTCAGAGCAACTATTTGCAAATCAAGATAAATTGTGGGGAATATCTGCCCCTGAAGACTACGCTGGCTATGAATTAGTACCTTTACAATAAAGCATCTATTAAATCTATCTAACTATATTACGCATTGTTCAATATATTTGCTAATAAGTTGCAATAAAAGCATATGAAGGAAATTTAGATTATACATCAATTGGAGGAATATTTATGAAAAGAAAAATTTTAGCTATAGCTTCTGTAATTGCTTTAACAGCTCCTATTCAAAGTGTGGCGTTTGCACATGAAATTGACCGCCAAGATCCACCTATTGCTCTAAAATGGTCAGCGGAATCTGTACATAATGAAGGAGTAAGTTCTCATTTATGGATTGTAAACAGAGCCATTGATATTATGTCCCAAAATACGACTGTGGTGAAGCAAAATGAGACAGCTCTATTAAATGAATGGCGTACTAATTTGGAGGAAGGTATTTATTCTGCAGATTATAAAAACCCATACTATGATAATTCCACATTCGCTTCACACTTCTATGATCCTGATTCAGAAAAAACGTATATTCCATTTGCTAAACAAGCAAAGCAAACGGGAGCAAAGTATTTTAAATTAGCTGGTGAAGCTTATCAAAATAAAGATATGAAAAATGCATTCTTTTATTTAGGATTATCACTTCATTATTTAGGGGATGTCAACCAACCAATGCATGCAGCAAACTTTACTAACATTTCGCATCCATTTGGCTTCCACTCAAAATATGAAAACTTCGTTGATACAGTGAAAGACAATTATAGAGTAACAGATGGAGATGGCTATTGGAATTGGAAAAGTACAAATCCAGAAGAGTGGGTTCATGCATCAGCATCAGCTGCAAAAGCTGATTTCCCATCAATTGTTAATGATAATACGAAAAGTTGGTTCCTAAAAGCAGCGGTATCACAAGACTCTGCTGACAAATGGCGTGCTGAAGTAACACCGGTAACAGGAAAACGTTTAATGGAAGCACAGCGTATTACAGCTGGATATATTCATTTATGGTTTGATACGTACGTGAATAACAAATAACAAAATACACTTATGCATAGGAAGGCACTGAAAAAGTGATTACTGTGAAAAAATAACGTGTATTTTATTAATATGTAGAAAATGGAAAGGAGTTCATTACCTGTATATAGTAGGTGGTGAACTCCTTTTTCTTCTTCAGTGGGCTTCTTCAGTGGCCTTATATATGGCAAAAGTTATTTATGCTATAAAGTGAAACTTCCATCAGCTGAATATACTTTAAAACCAGGTTCCGTAGTTGCTGGAGTTGTAAATAAAACAATCAATTCACCTTTTGCACAGTTTTGGCAAGGTAGCCATTATTGGGATACAGCTACAAAAGTTAAACCATCATCTACTTCAACAGGTGCAATTAAAACAGATGATTTAAAATTAATTCGTTCAGATGTGTTAGAAAAATAAAATTGATCAAGCTGATCTTCACCCTCATCCCACCTAACTCAAGAAGCATCCGCACCTTCAAACTGACTATTATAAAGCGAAGCATAGAAACCATCAGCCTTCAATAACTCTTCATGATTACCTTGTTCTACAATATCCCCGTCTTTCATGACAAGGATTAAATCGGCATCACGGATTGTTGATAATCTATGAGCGATGATGAAGCTTGTTCTGCCTTCCATGAGGTTTTCCATGGCTTTTTGAATCAGCACTTCTGTACGAGTATCGATAGAGCTTGTTGCTTCGTCGAGTATGAGTATTTTCGGATCCGCTAGAAGGGCACGGGCAATTGTTAGTAGTTGCTTTTGTCCTTGGGATACGTTGCTTGCTTCTTCGTTTAGTTCCATTTGATATTTATTTGGTAAGGTTTTTACGAAGCTGTGAACGTGGGCTGCGTTTGCTGCTTCAATCACTTCTTCGTCGGTTGCACCCAGTCTACCGTAACGTATGTTTTCCATGATGGAACCATTAAATAGCCAAGTGTCTTGCAGCACCATCCCGAACATGCTGCGCAAGTCTTCGCGGGTGAAGTCTTTTATGTCGTGACCGTCTATACAGATGGCACCACTGTTTACATCATAAAAACGCATTAATAGTTTTACGATCGTTGTTTTACCTGCTCCGGTTGGACCAACGATTGCTACTTTTTGTCCAGGCCTAATGCTAGCTGAGAAATTATTGATGATGATCTTATCTGGATTATATCCAAATTGAACATCTTTGAATGTAACTTCTCCTTTAACTTCTTGAAGCTTCACTGGGTTTTCTGCTTCCGGAATTTCTTCTTCTTCATCTAAAAATTCGAAAACTCTTTCTGCAGCAGCTGCAGTGGATTGAAGTACGTTAGCGATTTGGGCTACTTGAGCGATTGGTTGCGTAAAGCTTCTTACATATTGCACAAATGCTAAAATATCTCCAACTGCAATTGTTCTCTTTACAGCGAGCCATCCGCCTAAAATGGATACAGCTACGTAACCGATATTACCGATAAACATCATAATCGGCATCATCATTCCGGATAAAAATTGAGATTTCCATGCAGAGTGGTAAAGAGTATCATTCACCTCTTCGAATTTTTTCACTTCTTCTTCTTCAGTGTTAAAAGCTTTTACGATATTGTGACCACTATAAATTTCTTCAACTTGACCGTTCACGTGCCCTAAATATTCTTGCTGGGATTTGAAGTATTTTTGTGATCTCTTGACGACTCCCATGATGAGCATCATGGATACTGGCAGTATTAACAGCGCCACTAATGTCATTTGCCAGCTGATTGATAACATCATGATGAGTACACCGATGATTGTAATAACGGATGTGATGATTTGCGACATACTTTGGTTTAAAGTTTGGCTCACAGTATCTACGTCATTTGTAACTCTAGATAATACTTCTCCATGTGTCGTTTTATCAAAGTACTTAAGCGGCATACGGTTGATCTTTTCATCAATTTCTTTTCTGAAGTTATAAGATACCTTTTGTGCGACTCCCGAAATGATATATCCTTGTATAATGGAAAACACAGTGCTCGCTATATATAATCCAAGGAGCAGGAGGGCAATGTTTCCGATATAGGTAAAGTCAATAGCAGCACCGTGCACGCCCGTTACTTTGTCTACGAGTCCTTCGAAAAGTTTTGTTGTCGCTTTACCTAAAATCTTTGGACCGACGATTGCAAAGGCAGCACTACCGATTGCGAAAATAATAACGATTAGGATTGAGAACTTATATGGCTTTAAGTATTGAAGTAACTTATTCATCGTTTCTTTGAAATTTTTTGCCTTCTCAATCTTTCTCATGCCGCCGCCCATATGACCGCCGCCATGGCCACCACCAGGACTGCCTTGTCTTCTATTTTCTATTTTTCTATCACTCATGATGACAACTCCTCTCTTGAAAGTTGTGATAAAGCAATTTGCTTATAAACTTCACAGTTTTCCATAAGCTCTTCATGAGTACCAGTTCCAACTATTTTTCCTTCATCAAGTACAATGATCTTATCTGCATTCATGATTGTACTTATTCTTTGGGCAACAAGTAGAATAGTACTTCCCGCAATCTCATTGTTTAAAGCCCTCCGCAAGGCTGCGTCTGTCTTAAAGTCAAGAGCTGAGAAACTATCATCAAATATGAAGATTTCCGATTTTTTCGTAAGAGCACGCGCAATAGAAAGTCTTTGTTTTTGACCACCGGAAACGTTCGTACCACCTTGTGATATTTCTGTACGGAAGCTTTCAGGTTTCGCGTTAATAAACTCCATAGCTTGCGCGATTTCTGCCGCTTTTGCGAGTTCTTCTTCAGTTGCTTCTTTCTTACCGTATTTCAAATTACTTTCGATCGTACCTGAGAATAGAACTCCTTTTTGCGGTACATAACCAATTTTCTCTCTTAATTCCTTCTGAGATACTTCTCTAATATCCGTGCCATCTATTAATATTTGGCCGCTTGTTACATCGTAAAAGCGTGGAATTAAGTTGATTAATGTTGATTTACCGCTACCTGTACTTCCGATGAAAGCTGTCGTTTCTCCAGGTTTTGCGGTAAAGGTAATATTGGAAAGCACATCTTCTTCTGCACCTGGATATTTAAAGCTAACATTTTTAAATTCAACGTAGCCTCTCTTGTCAGAGGCAAATGTTTTTGGCTCCGCTGCGTCATGAATAGAAAGGTCAGTATCTAAAACTTCTGCAATGCGCTGTGCGGATACAGAAGCACGCGGAACCATAATGGATACCATAGAAATCATTAAGAAGGCCATGATGATTTGCATTGTATATTGCATAAATGCCATCATATCACCAACTTGCATATGTCCCATATCCACTTGGTGTGATCCAACCCAAATAATAAGTACAGTAACGGCATTCATGATAAGCATCATCATTGGCATCATAAATGACATTAAACGGCTTACAAATAAATTAGTTCTTGTTAAATCTTGATTTCCTTTTTCGAATTTCTTTTCTTCATGCTTTTGATTATTAAAAGCACGAATAACGAGCATACCTGTTAAAGATTCACGAGTGATCAAGTTAATTTTATCTACTAACTTTTGGATACTCTTAAACTTAGGGATCGCGATGCTAAATAGACCAATGACTAAGCTTAAAATCGCGATAACTGCAACTGCGATAATCCATCCCATTGAAAGGTCTGTAGTAAGTACCTTAATAATTCCGCCTATGCCTAAAATCGGTGCATAGAATACGATACGAAGCAGCATAACCATAAGTGTTTGCACTTGTTGAATATCATTTGTACTTCTTGTGATTAGAGATGCAGTGGAAAACTTATCAAACTCTGCATTAGAAAAGCTTGTAACCTTCCGAAATACTTTCTTTCTAAGATCTCTACCTAATCCAGCAGCCACTTTTGCAGCAAGTAAACTCACGATAACGGTAGCTGCCATACTTACTAAGGATAAAAGCAGCATTTTTCCGCCAGAAGTAAGAATATAATTGGATTGAAGCTTATCTGTATTGATACCGATCTTTTTATATTCATTCTCAATGAATGAAACGGCTGACTGTGTTACCATGCTGCCTGGCATATTCTTAAACTTTTCATCCGCCTTTTCTTTCATTGCATCGATTTGATCTTGAGGTAGTTTAGCAATTATTGCAAAAGGATCTGTATTTGGCGGAAGCTTCGCCGGTGCTTTGTTATCACCTGGCGCAGTGAAAGCAGATGAGCCGCCTTTTTCAATTCCTTGTGTAATTAACATTGGTTTCCCGAATATATCGTTAAGTTCGTTAATTGTATTTTTATCCTCTGTATGTAGCTTATAAAGCGGTTCTTTATCAAGCTGCGGATAATCTTTTAAGTCATTTTTCAGCTCACTTTGAGAAAGATTATTCTTATCTAAAAGTACATAGTTGTCATCTACTTTTTTCTTCTCATTTTCATTCATAAAGAGTGTAAGTTTATCGAGCTCACTTTTACGAATAACCCCAGGTACTGCGTTTTCTACACCTTTTTGCTGAATACCTACATTCACAATGTTAGACATGTAGTCTGGCAGTGACAGGTCACATACGGCTTGTATGGATAATAGACATATAACTGCAATGATTGAGGCAACAAATGGTTTTAAATGTTTGATGATCTTTAACATTTAATTCATCTCTCCATTTTCCTTTTCTAATTTTTTTAGCTTTTACTTCGGTTCATTCCTTTATTCTTCGTATTCTTCAGGAATGCATTCTAGCAGCTCTTTACGTTTTCGACCACAGATTAATTCTATGACTCTATGAAGATATGATGCAACTTTTAGGGTGGAGAATTTCATAATGAATTTGTTAAAGAATTTTAAACTATATATACATCAATTAAAAACCGGACATAAAACCCTTCTTTTTAGGTAGGAGAGAGCATCTGGCCATGCATAGAAGCGGTCAGGGCCTTTTTCTGCCACATGCGAAGTAAAAACAGAAAGCGCAAATGAGTGTAGGTTACTTTGTATTCTGTATAGCAGGGATTTAGATGTCGAAAAATTAATTCACAAATTCGGTTTCAACTAAAGGAAAAAGGAGAATTCTCTGAATGGTCTGAGGACATTAGCATTGTAATGTTCCGTATTCTTCAGGAATCCATTACAAATGTAATACGTCATTCTGCTGCCAATGAAGTAGATGTATGTATACAAGAACATGCACAAGAATTATCGCTCATTGTTTCCGATAATGGACAATTTTTAAGTGAAAATTTATACCAAAATGGTTTTGGAGTAAAAGGAATGATTGAACGGTGTCAATCTGTTGGGGGAACTTGTAATTTTTCGGTTAATTCAGACGGGGGATTGAAGGTGGAAGCGATTATTCCTTTAATGAATCGTGTATGTGATGAAGCCTAGAGATAGGAGGGACGACGAATGAAAACGATAAAAAAATTCGAATCATGTTAGTGGACGATCAACCAATCATCAGATAAGGGCTGACGTATATATTTAATAGTCAATCAGATATGGAAGTTGTAGGTGAAGCAGATAATGGTAAGGATGGCGTAAAGATTACTTTGCGCTGCATACCTGATATCGTGTTGATGGATGTACAAAGGCCGCAGGCGACCGGCATTGATGCAACTCGCAATATTGTGCAATCTTTGCCAGATACAAAAATAATATTGTTGACAACCTTTGATGTGCAAGACTATGTATTCGATGGGATTCGTGCTGGTGCCGCCGGATATTTATTAAAGGATACTCAAACGAAAGAGCTATTAGATGGTGTACGTTCTATACAGCGCGGCGCCACTTTATATAATAGTATGACAGCGAAACAAGCGCTCGCAAAGATTATAAATTCTACAGATAATATTTCAACAAATCAGCCTAAGGCTTCATCTTTTATAGAACCATTAACAGATCGAGAAATTGAGATATTGTAACTCATAGCATATGGAAAGAAGAATAAAGAAATAGCAAATATACTGTATATTTCAGAAGGAATTGTTAAAACCAATGTACATAACATTATTCAGAAACTTGAGGTGGCAGACCGCACGCAAGCTGTAGTTTTAGGGATTCGTATGCAATTAGTAAGATAAATTGTTCTGAGGTAGAGAATTCGATTTATTATAAAGGGGGAAGATACACTTTTGTAAAGATAATATTGGGGTAGCACCACACATCCATCAACCTAAGAAAACAGGTCACCCCCCATAACGAAAATTTTACCTTTTTACAGTTATTTATGAGAATTCGACTCATCTTTTTCGTTTTTGGGACAATTAATCCCTTAAGTTGATAGATGTGTAATGAGACTTACATTGTAACTAGAAAGTAACAATAATTACATTAATGGATATTTTGTGTCGTTAAATTAAAAAAAGATTACATTTTTGTTACAAAAACTATTGATTATATTTAAATATCATAATATAATTCTGTTTGTGGAAATAAAAACTAAAATTATACATTATTTGGGGGATATAGAAAATGAAGAAAGTTATTTTACCAGTTTTAATGTCTGCAATGTTTGTAGTGCCTGCAGTATCTCATGCTGAAAACCAAGAAGCTGTAAAACAACTTACTCCAAAAACAGAACAGGCAATGCAGAAAACAGGGTGGGTAAAAGAGGGAAATACATGGTATTTCTATGATCAAAATAGTGTGAAGAAAACAGGGTGGTTAAAAGATAATGGTACATGGTATTACTTGAATGCGGATGGGGCAATGAAAAGTAATAGCTGGTTAAGTGATGGAGGAAAGTGGTACTACTTTGCTGAAAGTGGAGCAATGAAAACGGGTAATATTTTTAATCAAGGTTCATGTTATTTATTAGGAGCAGACGGTGCGTTATATACGAACGAAGGCTGGGTTCAGTACGAAGGAGAATGGTATTACGTTCACCAAGGAGGAAACTTACACGAGGGCTATCTTGAATATAATGGTAAGATATACTACATGAATCCAGGCTCTGGAGATATGAAAGTAAACAATTGGATAGGTTCACATCCTGATGGTAATTATTTCTTATCTGATGGAGCAATGGCAACTGGCTGGAATTTGATTAATAATGAATGGTACTACTTCGAAGAAAGCCGGACGCATTTTAATACTCATAATGGTTGGCTAAGTTATAAAGGAAGCTGGTATTACTTTGTGGCTTCTAAGATGCAAACAGGTTGGATTGAAGATAATGGAAATTGGTACTATCTGAACTCAGATGGCACGATGAAAACAGGGTGGTTAAAAGATAAGGGCACATGGTACTATTTAAATGCAAATGGCACAATGAAAAATTCAGCAAATAGTTGGGACGAAGGTTGGTTGGATGAAGGAGGAAAGCGCTACGTTTTTGCTTACAATGGCGCCATGTGGACAGGGAAAATGTGTGAAGGAGGTACTTGTTGGTACTTCAATCCAGATGGATCCATGGTAACAGGCTGGAAAGTAGTGGATGGTGAATGGTATTACTTTGATGAGAAAAGTGGAGCAAATCATGAAGGCTGGTTAAACTACAATGGCAAGTGGTATTACTTTTATGATGGACCGATGAAAAAAGATTGGGTGCAAGATAAGGGCACATGGTATTACATGAATGAAGACGGAACGATGAAAACAGGCTGGTTACAAAAAGATGGAAATTGGTATTATTTACAGTCTAGCGGTGCAATGACAACAGGCAAACATTTCATTGATGGCAAATGGTATCAATTTGCCGATAATGGAGTTATGATGTAACAAAAGTTTTTTTATTGAATAAATGACATCAGATATCTATTTTAAGATATTTCTATAATGAAAAAAGACACCTGTGAAGGTGTTTTTTTCATCTCTTCTTATTAATCTAGGAAGAATAACGTTTATAACAATAATGGGTAGTAAGTACTCTTAAGTTGATGGTAATGGGGTAGCACCACATCGCTATCAAGCTAAGCTTATACAACGTCAATTATAGTAGAGGTTGTTTCTTTTTTCTAAAGGATACGTGTAGGGAATTTAAAGATTTGCATACGAAATAAACCCTAATGGGTTTCATTTTTTGATTTAAGCCGCTTGATTATCAGACATGGTACAATTGTAAATGACACCTAATATATCAAAGACTGTTTTTTTATCGTATCGATGGGATTTCCGTCCGTTTTTCTGTAAGAGGTTAAACAGACGAAGAAGAATCTTTGATAATTCTTGGGTGTCTTTTTGTATGGCTTGAAACAGAAGAGAAAAATAATCTTTAATCATATATACGGCTTTATATTCACTCAGTTCTTGTTTCTTCTTCATAAGAAGTAACTTCCGCATTTGAAACATAATAGAGGAACAGAGTAGAATGGCGATCAATTGCCCATACAAATGGCATTCCAATCGTTCTCGTTTTATCTTTTTACAATGATGAATGTGAAAGAATGATTTCCACGTTTTAAATAAAATTTCGATCTGCCAACGTAAAGAATACCAATCATGTACTTGTCCCATTGGGACAATATCTGTAGGGGTATTTGTCATATATACATTGATACCACTGAGTCGTTTACTACGAGGAGAATACTTCATTCCTTTCTTTTTTTCTCTTACAATTTGATCTTGTAATCGTTTTTGTTGTTGTTCTTTTGTTAATCGATGAACAATCACACGAGTTGGTACTTTATCAATCATTCCCACATAAGCATCGGAGATTTCACATGTTTGTCCTGGCTGAAGAGAATTCATTAAGACCTCCATATCTATTTGTATATACTCTGTACCTTTCTTGATTCTTCCATCTTGAAAATAATCAGGGATGGGATTTTTTTGATAAATACGTGTATTAGATTTAATACGAGAGATATAGTAAGCCTTTTTATCGTGTATATGTTGTAGATCTTTCAAATGAAAATAACCTAAGTCTCGAATACATAAATCATTCGCTGTCACTGTCGGAACACACAAAGAACCGTAGGTTCGATCATGTTGTTTACCTGGGCCTGTATGAATATGTAGGAACTGCCCACTTAATAGATCATATTCAAGTTGAATCTTTACCCCCGCTGTATGGCTGCTTCCTCCTGCACCTGGATAAACGAATGAAAAAGGATCTGGAAGTTGAAATGCAGTTGAATCTAGGACACGAATACGCTTGAAAATAGAAGTGTATGGAGAAGAGAGCAGCTTAGCTGAAGATAACTTTTGGTTGAGAAGTGTGGCTAATACTTTCTGTAGAAACTGCACGGCTGCAGCGTTAAATCGCTGATTTAGTCCTTCGGGACTGATGAGCACTTCTGTTGATGCTTCTAAACAACTACATAACTGGGTTAAAGACGTTTTTGCTACACTTTGGCTTATCCATACACATAAAGCTATTAAATCTTGTGCTCGATACTTACTTGTTCGTTGTACAAACCCAACATCTCTAGCTAGATTCTGTAAGGTATTTGGGGATAAAAGACTCTGAATCTCCTGTGCGAATAGTTGTAGTTTGTTAGATACAGAAATAGACATAAAAAAACGCCATCCTTTCCTATGATTCTACAGAAAGAATAACGTTTTTTTCGTTTTATAGATACAATTTGGTTCCGGTGCAAGAAATTCAAGATACATGCAAGTAATCTCCTAACCTTGGACATACTGATAGTATTACTCTAGAAAAAGGTGTGTGATCGATATGGAAAAGGGAAATTTGTTCAAATGGAAGCATTATCAGCCGGAACTAATCTTATTAACAGTAAGATGGTACCTACGGTACAATTTGAGCTTCCGTAACCTGGTGGAAATGATGGAGGAACGAGGCTTATCCATGGCTCACACAA
>NZ_KB895714.1:0-55822 GCF_000374965.1 Bacillus sp. 95MFCvi2.1
AACCAAATGCCGAATATCATGCCAATGATGGATAATAACCAAATGCCGAATATCATGCCAATGATGGATAATAACCAAATGCCGAATATCATGCCGATGATGGATAATAATCAAAAGCCGAATATCATGCCGATGATGGATAATAATCAAAAGCCGAATATCATGCCGATGATGGATAGTAACCAAATGCCGAATATCATGCCGATGATGGATAGTAACCAAAAGCCGAATATCATGCCGATGATGGATAATAATCAAATGCCGAATATCATGCCAATGATGGATAGTAACCAAATGCCGAATATCATGCCAATGATGGATAATAATCAACCACCGCCAATGATGCCGCAGCAAATACCGATGCCATATCAATCGCAAATGATGCCACAACAGTATCCATATTATCAAATGCCATATCAACAACAGCAAAATCCGTATTATCAAATGCCACATACACAAGGTATGCCAATAATGCCGCACCAAATGCCAGTGCAACATACTTCAATGCCATACCAACCGCAAGCTGGTAATAATGTTCCACAAATGATGCCAGCAGAAGAAGATTGTGGATGTGGTGAGGAAAGAAATTTATATAGTCCACAGCCAGGTGGGCCATATTATCCTAATTCTCCATATTATCCAACAGCTCAAGTCGCATATGCACCGCAGCCAGGTGCGATGAATTATCAGCAAGATCCACCAGAGATTTTTGGAGAACCACTTGCAGAAGATGAGGAGTAGAGAGAGTTGCGTTAACAATAAAGAGGTCGTGTTAGAAAATTCCTAGTGAAATATTAACAAGTGTAAAAATCTCCTTTGTTACTCACTATAAGAAGGAGCTTTTCGAGAGAGAAGTTCAACCTAACAAGGGGGGTTTTTATATTGAGTAAAAAAATTAAAATTATTGCCGCTTCTTTGTTAGTTACCAGTGCATTAGCTGCATGTGGTACACCTAAGAATAAAAGTGCGATGGATGGGCGCAATGCGAACTACAATTATGAACGTACATCTTATTATGATACACAACCATACAGAAATAATGTAGCACGTACAGATCGATATACAGATTATGTAACATATCGAAATGGAAATAGAGTTACAGATAATGTATATGATCGTCGTAATGATGTTGGATATAACTACTACCGTGATGTAAATTACCACGGTCAAATGGCAAATCCATATCCAACTCGTAACGTTACAATGAATAATTCATACATTAATAATGATGGTAAAACTGCAGAAAGAATTACAAATCGTGTTAAGGGTATGAATAATGTGGATCGTGTTTCTACAGTTGTGCGTGGAAATGATGTAGTTATTGCAGTGAAACCACGCAATCCAGTGACAGATGAAAAGGCAATGGCAAATGAAATCCGTCAAGCAGTTGCGAATGACGTGAAAAACCGAAATGTATATGTAACAGTAAAAAATGATATGTTTGAACGTGTAGATGCGATGAATACGCGTCTGCGCAGCGGAACAGTTACAAACAATTTAAATCGTGACATATCAGATTTATTCCGAGACGTTCGTGCTGGTCTTACTGGTACAGTGCGATAACAAAAAAAAGGGAAAGGTTTACGGCCTTTCCCTTTTTACTTTCATAAATATTAAAATAGCGATGCAGAAAGTCATTCATCAATATCCTGCATACGTTTTTTTTTAATAAAGTAACCAACAGAATAAGAAGCTAAAAAGCATAAGAAGAGAATACTTCCCATAAGAATGCCTTCCCATAGCGGTCTTTCAGGGCTGAAAATAACATAAATAATAGCAAAAATGATTCCTACGATAGCAGAGCGTAAAACAAGTTTGTAATAAGGCGTTAGTTTCATTTCTTTTTCATTTTCTTCTGCATCAATAGAGATTCCCATTTGTAAATAGGCTAGAAGTATACTTGTTAGTATGAATAATAACCATAGTGGAGATTTTGTAATTTGATCTATACCTTCATTGAAGCCAATATACCCTAAGATGCCCATTATACCAATTGATTGAAAGAGAAAGGCAATTCGAACGTTCTTTAAATTTTGAAGGATTAAACGTTCATCTTTTATTCTTTTCAATATACTCACTCCTGTTTACCAGATTTTTCATTGTATCTACATTTATTGTAACATATATGTTGCAATAATCAATTTATATTTTACTTTAATGGTTATAGGAATAAATACTGTTATAAAAAGTTAATAAAATTTTTCTATGTTTAGCTTGCGTTCTTTTTACATTAATGTTATATTAGCAAAGCGATGAGCTAATTTACGTAAGACGAGAGATATGCTTAAGTGCTAAACACGCGGATGTGGCCGCCTGGTCTCTCGCCGTAAACGCATCAAGACGCCTGCTATGTGCAGGCGTCTTTCTTATTATATAAAAGTAAATGACTCATGTAGGTAGGGATTACACCTTACCTGCATTTTTTATTTTCATTAAAAATAACCACCGCTGTTACTATGGATAAAACTTCTATTTCCGGAAAAACTACAAACGGAAGTTTTATTTTGCTTAGAAGAGGTGAGCGGAAATGAAATTCATGATGGTTGCAGTTCAAGTTGTAATCGCTATGTTTTGTTTATATCATGAATCAAGTGTGATAGCTGCGGCTTCTGCATTAGAGGTTACGCAAAAAGAACCTCAAGTTACGATTCTATTAGAGCGTATGTATGTAGATGGAGAGGTAAGTGAGGAAATTTTCACTGAAAAAGTAGCAAATTTAGAACATTTTCTTCAGCAGTATAAAGAATGGCAGCTTGTCGATCGTGATGATACGCAAATTGTACTGCAAAAAAAGGTGGATGATATTTCACCACTACTTAAAACGAGTGGGTATTTTGGTGTTTCCAATGAGGGGATACTGCAAATTTTTAACGGTGTACCAAAAAGTGATAATGCGATTCACTCATTCTTCCAAATTGATATGAAAAAGCTAGAAAGTTATGATCGTGCAAAGCTAAAACGTGGTATTCGTATCAAGTCAAAAGAGCGTTTTGTGAAGACGATTGAGAAAATGAAGCAGTATGCAGTGCAAAATAAGAAAACCAGCAGCTGATGTGAGCTGCTGGTTTTCTTATTTGTTTTTATCTAAAATTTGTTTTGCAATTTCATCAATTAGCATATCTTTGCCGATAGGGTTGAATGCTTTTGTGTTAAAGACTTCATTGCTTACTTCGTAAACATGATTATTTTTTACAGCTTTGTTATCTTTCCAAACAGCACTATTTTTGTAGTCATCGAACACTTTATCTGCTTCGCCACCAAAGTTTACGATAAACATTTGATCAGGCTGGAATGCAACAAGGCCTTCTAATGATACTTGTGCCATCGTCTGTTTTAAATCTGTTCCTTTCGTTGCAGGTAGTTTTAAGTCATTAAAGAGAATATCACCATATCCGAAGCTACCATATACACGGAAGTTTTGCGGTGTTACAGCAAGGAACATAAAGTTTTCATCTTTTGTTTTCTCTTTAATTTTTTTAGATAAGGAATCTGCTTTTTTATCGTAGTCTGCAATCCATTTATCTGCTTTTTTCTCTTCGTCAAATAGTTTGCCTACTTCCTTAAATTTGTCGCGCCAGTTTTCTAAGTTTGTTTCTAGAACAACTGTTGGGGCAACTTTTGCTAATTGATCATAAATTTTCAATTGACGGTTGTTTAAAATAATTAAGTCTGGTTTTAAAGCAGTAACCGCTTCTAAATCAACTTTAGGTGCCCAGTACCAACCAACTGCTTTTACATCTTTCAGCTTTTCTTGCAAATGATCTTGGATTTTATCTTTATACGTGTTAGCTGTACCAACAGGTTTATGACCAAGAAGTAATAGTTCTTCAGATGATCCAGATAAGTCGACAATTCTTTTTGGGTTTGTCGGAATTTTAGCTTCACCTTTTGCATGTTTTACAACTTTTGTTTTCGGTTGTTCTTTTGGCTGTGCTTCTTCTTGTTTAGAAGAGCAACCAACAATGGTAAAAATAACAAGAATGAGAGTAAATAGAATAGATAGATTGCGTTTCACCTTTATGTACCCCCCTTTAATTAATATTGATAATCATTATCGTCTTTGTAATATTAATTTGCTTTATGTTGTTCTGTCAATATGAAAAAAATGAAAAAGCTAAATAGAGAACATTTGTTGGGGTAGTCTCGCTTTTCTATCATTAAATATGTTAAAATGGAATACATGATTTGAGAGGGAGAGATCGTATTTTGTTTGAATATGTTACAGGCTATGTGGAATATGTAGGGCCAGAATATGTCGTTCTTGATCATAATGGAATCGGCTATCAAATTTTTACGCCAAATCCATATGTATTTCAAAGAAGTAAGCAAGAAATTCGTGTATATACATATCATTATGTGAGAGAAGATATTATGGCGCTCTATGGATTTAAGACACGTGAAGAGCGTTTGTTATTTACAAAACTTTTAGGTGTATCAGGAATCGGACCAAAAGGTGCACTTGCTATTTTAGCTTCTGGTCAAACTGGGCAGGTCGTGCAAGCAATTGAACATGAGGATGAAAAATTCTTAGTGAAATTCCCGGGAGTCGGAAAGAAAACTGCACGTCAAATGATTTTAGACTTAAAAGGAAAATTAGCTGATGTTGTACCAGATGCGTTTGTTGATTTATTCTCAGATGTAGAACGTTTCGACGAGAAGAAGGGTTCATCAGCTGAGCTTGATGAAGCGCTTGAGGCACTTCGTGCACTTGGCTATGCAGAACGAGAAGTTTCTCGTGTTGTACCGGAGTTATTAAAAGAATCACTTACGACGGATCAGTATATTAAAAAGGCACTTAGTCTTTTACTAAATGGTAAGAGGTGAGTAGAATGGACGAACGTCTTCTCTCAGGAGAATCGGCATATGAAGATGCGGACTTAGAATATTCGTTACGGCCACAGACGCTCCGTCAATATATTGGCCAAGATAAGGCGAAACATAATTTAGAAGTGTTTATTGAAGCAGCGAAAATGCGTGAGGAAACATTGGATCACGTACTATTATACGGGCCACCAGGACTTGGGAAAACGACGCTTGCGAATATTATTGCCAATGAAATGGGCGTTAATATTCGAACGACGTCAGGTCCAGCAATTGAACGCCCAGGAGATTTAGCGGCAGTATTAACGGCGCTTCAACCTGGTGATGTATTATTTATTGATGAAATTCATCGTTTGCATAGGTCAATTGAAGAGGTACTATACCCAGCAATGGAGGACTTTTGTCTTGATATTGTGATTGGGAAAGGCCCATCAGCACGTTCAGTAAGGCTTGATTTACCGCCGTTTACGCTGGTTGGCGCAACAACGCGCGCTGGTGCATTATCAGCACCGCTTCGTGACCGCTTTGGTGTGTTATCACGGTTAGAGTATTATACAGTAGATCAACTATCAGCGATTGTAGAGCGTACAGCAGAAGTGTTTGAAGTTGAAATTGACTCATTAGCTGCTTTAGAAATTGCAAGGCGTGCACGAGGTACGCCGCGTATCGCAAACCGGTTACTAAGACGTGTTCGTGACTTTGCACAAGTTCGAAGCGATGGAACGATTGCGATGGAAATTACACAAATGGCATTAGAACTATTGCAAGTCGATAAACTAGGGCTTGATCATATCGATCATAAATTATTGCTTGGTATTATTGAAAAGTTCCGTGGTGGTCCAGTTGGATTAGAAACGGTCTCAGCGACAATTGGGGAAGAGTCTACGACGATTGAAGATGTGTATGAACCATATTTACTACAAATTGGGTTTTTACAACGAACGCCAAGAGGACGAATTGTAACGCCACTCGCTTATGAACATTTCGGAATGGATATGCCAGGGGTATGACGGATATGCCAAAGCTGCTTATTACAGCTGGTATTCTTCTCATTGTCGTTGGAGTAGCTTGGAAGTTCATCGGAAGGCTTCCAGGCGATATTTTTGTGAAAAAAGGAAACGTTACCTTTTATTTTCCGATCATTACATGTATTGTGTTAAGTATTGTATTATCTTTTGTTATGTATATCATAAATCGATTTAAATAGAAATAGGTGGATATAGTTATGGATATTAATCTGTTTGATTTTCATTTACCAGAAGAACTCATTGCCCAAACGCCGCTTGAACAGCGCGAAACATCAAGATTAATGGTGTTAGACCGTGAAACAGGTGATATAGAGCATAAGCATTTTACTGACATTCTTTCTTATTTACATGAGGGTGATTGTTTAGTTTTAAATGAAACGAAAGTTATGCCTGCTCGTTTGCATGGTGTGAAAGAAGATACAGGTGCACATATTGAAGTGCTTCTTTTAAAGCAAGAAGATGGAGATAAGTGGGAAACGCTTGTAAAGCCAGCTAAACGTGTAAAAGAAGGAACTATCATTTCTTTTGGTGAAGGAAAGTTAAAAGCAACTTGCATTGGAACAGCTGATCAAGGTGGCCGCCAGCTTGAGTTTTCATATGACGGTATCTTTTATGAAATTTTAGATGAACTTGGAGAAATGCCGCTTCCTCCATACATTAAAGAAACACTGGAAGACCGTGATCGTTATCAAACGGTATATGCGAAGGAAATTGGTTCTGCAGCAGCGCCGACAGCTGGGCTTCATTTTACAGAAGAATTATTAGAGAAATTGAAGGAAAAAGGCGTTCATTTAGCATTCATTACGCTTCATGTTGGCCTTGGTACATTTAGACCAGTGTCTGCGGATACAATTGAAGAACACCATATGCATGCTGAGTATTATCATATGTCAGAAGAAACAGCAGATTTGTTAAATCGTGTGAAAGAGAACGGCGGTCGTATTATTACTGTTGGTACAACGTCAACACGTACACTAGAAACAATTGCTACAGATCACGATGGTAAGCTTTGTGCGACATCGGGATGGACGGATATTTTTATGTATCCAGGATATGAATTTAAAGCAATTGACGGTTTAATTACAAACTTCCATTTGCCAAAATCAACATTAATTATGCTTGTAAGTGCATTTGCAAGTAGAGAAAATGTCCTTCATGCTTATAATGAAGCAGTAAAAGAAAAATACCGTTTCTTTAGCTTCGGTGATGCGATGTTCGTTGCATCTCATGCTAAAGAAAGAAGTAAATAAAAAGGAGTAAATCTATGACAGCAATTCGTTATGAATTTATTAAAACATGTAAACAAACGGGTGCCCGTTTAGGTCGCGTTCATACACCGCACGGCTCATTTGATACACCAACATTTATGCCAGTTGGTACACTTGCGACAGTTAAAACAATGTCACCAGAAGAGTTAAAGGCGATGGATTCTGGCATTATTTTAAGTAATACGTATCATTTATGGCTTCGTCCAGGTCATGAAATTGTACGTGAGGCAGGTGGATTACATAAATTTATGAACTGGGACCGTGCAATCTTAACGGATTCTGGTGGTTTCCAAGTGTTTAGTTTAAGTGATTTCCGTCGTATTGAAGAAGAGGGGGTTCACTTCCGTAATCACTTAAATGGAGACAAGTTATTCTTATCACCAGAAAAAGCGATGGAGATTCAGAATGCATTAGGTTCAGATATTATGATGGCATTTGATGAATGCCCACCGTTTCCTGCTACTTTTGAATATATGAAAAAATCTGTAGAACGTACGAGCCGCTGGGCAGAGCGTTGTTTAAAAGCTCACGAACGTCCACAAGATCAAGGGTTATTTGGGATTGTACAGGGCGGAGAGTTTGAAGAACTTCGTCGCCAAAGTGCGAAAGATCTTGTTTCAATGGACTTCCCTGGTTATGCAGTAGGTGGATTATCAGTTGGGGAACCAAAGGATATTATGAACCGCGTACTGGAATTTACAACACCGCTTCTTCCAGACAATAAACCACGTTATTTAATGGGGGTAGGTTCTCCTGACTCATTAATTGATGGTGCAATTCGTGGTATTGATATGTTTGACTGCGTACTTCCAACTCGTATTGCTCGAAACGGTACATGTATGACAAGTCAAGGACGTCTTGTTGTGAAAAATGCGAAGTTTGCAAGAGACTTTGGCCCACTTGATCCAAATTGTGATTGCTACACATGTAAAAAATATTCTCGTGCGTACATTCGTCACTTAATGAAGTGTGATGAAACGTTTGGAATTCGGTTAACGTCTTATCACAACCTTCATTTTCTGTTAAACTTAATGGAGCAGGTGAGACAAGCCATTCGTGAAGACCGTCTTGGCGATTTCCGTGAAGAGTTCTTTGAACAATATGGCTTTAATAAACCGAATGCTAAAAACTTCTAATACATAATTTAAAAGGAGGAACAAAAGATGAATCCAGGTATGATGAATATTGTCATGATTGTTGCGATGTTTGCGATTTTCTATTTCTTATTAATTCGCCCGCAGCAAAAGCGTCAAAAGGCAGTAGCACAAATGCAAAGTGAAATCCAAAAAGGTGATGCTATCGTAACAATCGGTGGCTTACACGGCACAATTGAATCAGTAGATGAGACTACAATTGTTGTTAAATCTGGTGGTGCACACTTAACATTCGATCGCAATGCGATTCGTGAAGTTGTGAAGAAGTAATAGTAAAAAGCCCTGCGAATGCAGGGCTTTTTCAATCTGTACGTTTTGACATGTTAACGCCAAATATGCCTCCAAGTGTACTTGCCCCCATTAAACCAAGTTGATAGAGAAGCTGTGAGTTAGATAAAGCGTGAGAGAAGCCTAAGTAGTTAACGAGAAAAACAAGAATGGCAAAGATAAGTCCGGTTGTGAATCCGACGAACCATCCTTTTCCTTGCGCTTTTTTGCCAGCGATAAACCCGGATATGAGCATGGAAAGAAAAGCGAGTATAAAAATGGTTATAGCCAATGTTCCTTCACTTATATCTGTAAACTTTAATAAAAGAGCAATCAACATACTTGTAATAGAGGCCAATATTAATAAAGTGATAATCCCAAATCCGATTGCTGTAGATAATTTTTTCGTTCCATCCATTATGCATTCCCCCTTTTTAATACAAGCATATTTTCATTTTTGATAAGTTAGACTAGTTTCTTTTTTATAGGGAAACCTATGAGTAGAAAATGTTTAAAAAAGGAGAAAAAAGTAATGGAATGGCTATCGATAATTGGACGGACGATGCTTTTATATGTTGTGATTTTAATTATCTTTCGCCTTATGGGAAAACGCGAAATTGGAGAACTTAGTGTATTAGATTTAGTGGTTTTTATTATGCTTGGTGAGATGGCTGTGGTCGCAATTGAAAATACAGATAAGTCTCTTTGGCATCAACTTGTTCCTATGGTATTGCTCATGGCTGTACAAATAACTTTATCGATGGTTTCTTTAAAAAATCAGCGTATTCGTCATTTAATAGAAGGTGAGCCAGCTGTTATTGTGAATGCAGGAAAAATTGATGAGAAACAGATGCGGAAGCAACGCTATAATATAGACGACTTAATGATGCAATTACGTGAGCAGGGAGTTGGAGATATAAGAGATGTAGAGTATGCTATTTTAGAGCCATCTGGAAAATTATCTGTCTTTCAAAAACAAAAAAGTAAGAAGAGTAAAAATGATACACCGCTGTTTTCGCTTCCTTTAATTATTGATGGGGAAATTCAATATAAACATTTACAGATGATTGAGCATTCGGATGGCTGGCTAGTAGAGAAATTAAAAAACTTAGGGCATAACGATGTGAAAAAAATTTTGTATTGTAGTTTTCAAAATGGACAGTTTTTTGTCGATGTGAAAGAGAAGTAAAGGCTTGCCAGACTAGAGGCAAGCCTATTTACCCAGCTATTTGCGGATAGTGGGGATGGAGAATCCTCTACTGAGTAAAGTTTCACTTTATTTTGAAATCAAAAGTTTACGAACAATAGGAATACGTCGTAATTCTTCTTTACGAATCAGTTTAAAAATAAGAAGAAGCAGAATATAAAGGATAGTGGTTAGTGTAATTTCCCATAATGTTTGTATGCCAAGTGAATGTGAAAAAACAATATATTTATGAAGATAGAATCCGAAAGCTCCTGCAATGGCAATCGTAATTCCCCCGAAAATATAATCTCTCATGTAAATTGTAAATGTAATTTTCTTTAAGACGGTAGCGTAGTGAAGGAATGTTACCGTCACAATGTTAGCGGCAATTGCAAGTGCGACCCCCATCATTTGAAATTCTGGACGTGAAGCGAGTAAGAAAATAACGAGCAGTTTTACAATGGCTCCGATAAACGTGTTCATCATCGCGGCGCGTGCTAAGTTTAAAGCTTGCAAAACAGATGTAAGGGGGCTTTGAAAATAGTGAAATAAAAAGCATGGTGCAAGTAATTGAATGAATGCAGTTGCGCTGTCTGAACCGTACATGAGAGTTAAAACAGGTGAAGCAAATACATAAAGAATAACGACTGACCACCCTCCAGTAATTAAAGAAATGCGGAGCGCTTGTTGCAGACGGTGTTCTACTAATCGATGTTGTTTTTTTGCCATTGCTTCACTAATGGATGGTACGAGTGCTGTAGAAAGCGCATATGTAATAAAGGCTGGCAATGATAAGAGAGGAAATGCATAGCCGTTTAATATGCCGTATTGCTGTGTAGCAACTGAAGCCGCAACACCAGCTAGCGCTAAGCTTTGCATAACGATAATTGGTTCGAAAAAATAAGAGACTGATCCAATTAAGCGACTTCCTGTAGTTGGAAGTGCAATTTCCATAAGTGAATGAAAAGTATGTTTACTTTCTTTGACAGTGTTTAGAAAACCAGTTCGTATAGAAAGATGTTTTTCACGCTGAAATAAAGTAAGTAAGAATAATAAAGAAGCAACTTCCCCAAGAACAGCTGATAACATTGCACCTGCAGCGGCGTATTCAACACCGTAAGGTAAAAATAACCGAATACATACGGCAATAATGGTAATACGGACAACTTGTTCTAACACTTGTGCATATGCGCTTGGTTTCATATTTTGTTTTCCTTGGAAATAGCCGCGCAAAACCGAGGAAACCGCAATAACAGGAACGACAGGTAAAATTGCCATTAGTGGATAGTACGTTCTTTTATCCGTTAATAAAGTTTCAGCTAAGATGGGCGTTAGAAGCATGATGCCGATTGTTAAGATAATACTAATAACGGATGTAACAGCTAATGATACTGTTAATATCCTCTTTACTTTTTGTTTGTCATTTACTGCTTCCGCCTCTGCAACGAATTTTGCAATGGCAACAGGAAGTCCGATTTGTGTTAATGTAATTGCTAAAATAAAGGTGGGGACAGCCATCATGTAAAGACCGACGCCTTCTTCTCCTAAAATACGCGCCATTACAATTCGGTTTATGAACCCGAGAATTTTTGTAATAAAACCAGCTAGCATTAAAATAAATGCACCTCGTAAAAAGCTTTGTCTCGTCATGATCTTCTCCTACCTTCTCAAAATCAATGGAATGATTTACAATAATTTATATGCACGTATGAGACAAGAATGACAAGCATTTAAGAGGATGCGCTTATAAAGTAAGACTTTCATGGGAAAGAGCAGAGCGATAAAACCCTTAAAGACAGTTATTGCTGTCCATTAGAGCGGGATGAAAAGCGACTTTTCGTGCTGAAATCAGAAGGAGATGTGATGGTATGATTGAAAAAGAAGATTTGGTAGAAGCTTACCGCGGACAGTTACAAGTCGTTTTAGAGAGCAAATTAGAAGAATTCCAAATGTTTGGCTATGATCGAGTGACTGTTAATGATATTTGGAAATGTTTAAAAAGTAAAAAGTGGAAAAAAATAAAAAGTGAAATTAGATTGTATGAGCTTGTGAATGATGTGCTAACATTAACAGCAAATGAGTATATGACATATTTAACAGTAGAAGCGTATCAAGCGCCACTTTGGTCATTTGAAGAATATGAAAATAAATAACCGACTGTAATTGGTTTGTTCTTCCTTTTGCAGTATAATGATAGGTATTGATAAAGAGGAATGTATATGTCAGAGATTTTAAGTAAAGGAGGTAGGAAGCAGAAGTCATAAAAATTTGTAGTAAGATATAGGTTGCAGCCCAGCGTCTAAAATGTAGAACTGAGGTTTTGCCTATATGGCTAGTATGAAAGTTGAAAATTCACAGAAAGGAAGCCTACTAACTAGACAAATGCAGAAGTGTAAAGGAATGCCTGTGAATAAACAGAAATGGTTGTTACAGGAAATTGTCTAGCGTAAATGAATGATATGATTTGTTTATGGTTTTAGTAGCAGAAAGAAGGTACATATGGCAAAGCGCGGTACTAGAATCGTCGCGTTTTTTCTCATCGTTTTATTAATCGGTGGAATTATTGGCGCGACAGGAAAAAACATAACAAAAGGAATTAGTCTTGGACTAGACCTTCGTGGTGGCTTTGAAATCTTGTATGAAGTAAAGCCGGCGAAAAAGGGAGATAAAATCGATCATGATGCACTTGTAAGTACAGTAGGTGCTCTTGAAAATCGTGTGAATGTTCTCGGTGTTAGTGAACCGAACATTCAAATCGAAGGGAAAGATCGCATTCGTGTACAGCTTGCTGGTGTAAAAGATCAGCAAAAAGCACGTGAAATCTTATCTACTCAAGCGAAATTAACATTCCGAGATGTGAATGATAATCTTCTCATGGACGGAACAGATTTAAAAGGCGGGGGAGCGAAGCAAACGTTTGATGATCAAGGCCGACCAAGCGTTGGACTTACATTAAAAAGTGCTGATAAGTTTCGTTCTGTTACAGAAAAAATATTAAGTATGAAGCCTGACAATTTAATGGTAATCTGGCTTGATTTTGAAGAAGGTAAAGATTCTTATAAAGCTGAAGCAGCAAAACCAAATCCTAAATTCTTATCAGCAGCAACAGTAAATCAAGTATTTAATCAAGCGGAAGTATCTATCACAGGTGGAAACTTCACAGTTGAAAGTGCAAAACAGCTTTCATCTTTATTAAATGCTGGTGCACTTCCTGTTGATTTAAAAGAAATGTATTCAACATCTGTTGGGGCAAAATTTGGTCAGCAAGCATTAGAGCAAACGATTTTCGCTAGTGCAATCGGAATTGCTATTATCTTCTTATTTATGCTTGTATTCTACCGTTTGCCAGGACTTGTAGCGGTTATTATGTTAGGGTTATATATTTTCGTAACATTGCTTGTCTTTAACTGGATGCATGCAGTCCTTACGTTACCGGGGATTGCGGCGTTAGTGCTCGGGGTTGGTATCGCGGTCGACGCGAATATTATTACGTATGAGCGACTGAAGGAAGAATTGCGAATTGGTAAGTCAATGATGTCAGCATATCGCGCTGGTAATCACCGTTCGTTAGCAACAATTTTAGATGCGAACGTTACGACAATTGCAGCAGCTGGTGTGTTATTCGCTTATGGTACAAGTTCTGTAAGAGGGTTCGCAACAAGTTTAATCGTAAGTATTTTAGTTGGTTTCCTTACAAACGTATTCGGTACTCGTTTCCTACTTGGATTACTTGTAAAAAGCCGTTACTTCGATAAGAAATTATCTTACTTTGGTGTGAAACAGAAGGAAATTATTCCGTTATCGAAAGGTGTAGAACATGCACCAACGAGATTTGATCGTATTAACTTTGTGAATATCGGTCACAAGTTCTTTTTATTCTCAATTGTAGTTGTTATTGCTGGAGCAATTATACTACCAATTTTCAAAATGAACCTTGGAATTGACTTTGCGAGTGGTACACGTATGGACTTGCAGTCAAAACAAGCGATTAGTGTAGATCAAGTTCAAAAAGATTTACATGAGTTGAAAATTGATGTGAAAAAAGAGGACATTGTACCAACAGGGGATGACAATAAAGGATTTGCTGTTCGTACATTAGGCGTTTTATCAAAAGATGAAATTGCGAAAGCAAAAACATTCTTCCACGATAAATATGGTACAGATCCAAATGTAAGTACAGTTTCTCCAACAATCGGGAAAGAGATTGCACGAAATGCATTTATCGCGGTTCTGATTGCTTCAGCGGTTATCATTTTATATGTGAGTATTCGTTTCCGTTTCACATATGCGTTATCTGCCGTATTAGCATTGTTACATGATGCGTTCGTTATGATTGTTGTGTTTAGCGTATTCCGATTGGAAGTAGATTTAACGTTTATCGCTGCGGTATTAACAATTATTGGTTATTCTATCAATGACTCGATTGTTACCTTTGACCGAAACCGTGAGTTATACAAACAGAAAAAACGAATTCGTGATTTGAAAGATTTAGAAGAAATCGTAAACTCAAGTATTCGTCAAACAATTGGTCGTTCCATTAACACAGTTCTAACTGTATTGTTCCCAGTTATTGCACTGCTGATCTTCGGTAGTGAATCACTGCGAAACTTCTCACTTGCATTAATGGTTGGATTAGTTGTAGGTACGTATTCTTCTGTTTTCGTTGCTTCTCAAATCTGGCTAATGCTTGAAAATCGCCGATTGAAAAAAGGAAAAGGCAAGAAAAAAGTAGAAACTGAAGTATCTGAACCACAAGTATAAAGGTTAGAACAGAACATATAAAAAGATGATGCCTCTTTACATTAGAGGCATCTCTTTTTTCGTTTGTGGATACAATAAAGCGATACTTCCTTTAGCGTTTTTTGCTAAAGGTTAGTGGAACTAATCGGGGTGTTAGGGACAGTGAGACTTCCTTTAGCGGTTTTGTTAAAGGTTAGTAGAGCCAGTTACGGAGACTAGTGGGAAGTGATGCTTCTTTCATTATTTTTTGTAACAATAAAAAAGGTAGTTTGAGAAAAGAAGGGATTTCAGTTATGGAAAAAGATGAACGTTTTAAACAGGCCGAGTTTGGTGCCATTGTTGGAATCGTTGGAAATATTGTCTTAGCGATTGTAAAAGCGGTAATCGGCTATATTGGGAATAGTAAGGCGCTTTTAGCGGACGCAGTTCATTCAGCGTCAGATGTAGTTGGTTCGTTAGCTGTGTTTTTTGGATTGCGTGCAGCGAAGCAACCCCCCGATGAAGATCATCCGTATGGGCACGGAAAAGCGGAATCGATTTCAGCGATTATTGTTGCAGTGTTATTATTTATTGTTGGGATTGAAATTGCGATTTCTTCTATAAAGGCTTTTACGCAGTACCTTGAACCACCGAAGGGAATTACAATTTTTGCGGTTATTCTTTCTATCGTGGTAAAAGAAGGGATGTTTCAGTATAAGTATCGATTAGGGAAACGGATAAATAGTGATGCAATTATTGCAAATGCATATGAGCACCGTTCAGATGTGTTTTCTTCAATTGCAGCTTTAATCGGGATTTGTGCAGCTATTATCGGCAATAAACTAGGTTTAGATTGGCTTGTGTATGCCGATCCTGTTGCGGGATTATTTGTTTCTCTACTTGTTGTAAAGATGGCATGGAGTATTGGAAGAGAAGCGATTCATACAACGCTTGATCATGTACTTCATGAAGAAGATGTTATTCCGCTAAGAGAATCAGTTCTTCAAGTGGAAGGTGTGAAAAAAATTGGTTCTTTGTATGCAAGAGAGCATGGACATTATGTCATTGTTGATATTAAAGTGTCTGTTGATCCATATATCACAGTGGAAGAGGGACATCGCATCGGGAAACATGTAAAAGAGGTATTGATGAAACAAGATAATGTACAAAATGTTTTTGTACATATTAATCCGTATTCTCCTGATTGATACGAAATAAGTAAATATTCATCTGTTTATGGAGATATTCAATCATAACTAATAGAGTTTGTATCATATTGTCACCCCTTAATCTGTCTTGTATAATGGACAGGTTAAGGGGTGATTTCGTGTTACAACCGAAGACGCGTTGGAAAGAAAAGTCATTTAATGAGGAACTGGTGAGTGAATTAGCAAGTAAATTGCAATTATCACCGCTTGTTACTTCGTTATTCCTCAGTAGAGGTTTAGATACAGAAGATAAGATTGTGGATTTTTTAAATACAGGACAGCAAGAATTTCACGATCCATTTTTGCTTGAAGGAATGGACCTTACGGTAGAACGTATAGGGCAAGCCATTCAAAATGGAGAACAAATTTTAATATTCGGAGACTATGATGCGGACGGTGTAAGTAGTACAACCGTTTTATTTCTTGCTCTTCAAGAATTAGGTGCGGATGTTGAGTTCTATATTCCAAACCGATTTACTGAAGGGTATGGACCGAATGAAGAGGCGTTCCGCTGGGCACACCGTGCGGGATTTTCTCTTATCATTACTGTTGATACAGGTATCGCAGCAGTCCATGAGGCGCAAGTAGCAAAAGAGCTTGGTATAGATCTTATTATTACAGATCATCATGAGCCGCCGCCAGAACTGCCAGAAGCACTTGCGATTATTCACCCGAAGCTAAAGGGTGGTGTTTACCCGTTTCATTATTTAGCGGGCGTTGGTGTTGCGTTTAAAGTAGCGCATGCACTACTTGGGCGTGTGCCGGAGCATTTATTAGAAATTGCAGTGATTGGTACGGTAGCCGATTTAGTATCACTTCATGGTGAAAATAGATTGCTTGTGCAGCGTGGATTGAAACAAATGCGAATGACAAAAAATATTGGTTTAAAAGCATTATTTAAAGTAGCAAATGTTTCACAAAGTGAGATTACGGAAGAGAGCATTGGTTTCTCAATTGCACCGCGTATTAATGCAATTGGTCGTTTAGAAGATGCGGCTCCGGCAGTTCACCTCCTTTTATCAGAAGATCCAGAAGAAGCGAAAGAGCTTGCTGAAGAAATTGATGAACTGAACAAGCTTCGAAAAGATATTGTAAAGCAAATTACAGAAGAGGCGATTGCAGAGGTAGAAAACAATTATCCGCCAGAGGACAATAAAGTGTTAGTGCTCGCGAAAGAAGGATGGAATCCAGGAGTAATAGGGATTGTTGCTTCTAAATTAGTAGAACGCTTTTATCGTCCAACAATTGTATTGTGTATTGATCCCGAGAAGCAAACAGCAAAAGGGTCTGCTCGTAGTATTGCAGGATTTGATTTATTTGCAAACTTATCAGATTGTAGGGAATTGTTACCGCACTTTGGGGGACATCCAATGGCGGCGGGAATGACGCTTCATATGAATGATGTGGATGAACTGCGCCGCCGCTTAAATGAACAAGCAGATGCGATTTTAACGTCTGAAGATTTTACTCCGATTACAACAGTTGATGCGATTTGCAAAGTGGAGGATGTGACGCTCTCAGCGATTGAGGAAATGCAGAAGCTCGCACCGTTTGGTGTTGGAAATCCGAAGCCGCGTATCGCAATTAGAGATGCGGAGTTAGAAAGTATTCGTGCCATTGGATCTGATGGTTCTCATTTGAAAATGGCACTTCGTGACGGACAGGCGACGTTAGATACGATTGGATTTGGTTTTGGAGCCTATGCGAAAGAAATTTCTCCAGTTGCTCACGTTTCTGTCGTTGGTGAGGCATCAATTAATGAATGGAATAATTTCAAAAAACCCCAACTTATGATTCAAGATATTGCGGTAGATGCATGGCAATTATTTGATTGGCGTAGTATGCGTAATGTGGAATCGAACTTAGCAGAACTTTCACGAGAAAAAATAACAATGGTGTATTTTTCTGAAGAGGTATTAAATAAATTTTCTTTAGAGGAATATAAAGAACAACTTATACATGCTTCAGAAGTGACTGACCTAGATGGTCGTTATATTGTGTTGCTAGATTTACCAAAGTCAACGGATGAATTACGAGGTTTATTTGAGGCAGGATTCCCAGCGCGAATTTATACGCTGTTTTACCAAGAGAATAATCATTTATTTAGTACAGTTCCAACAAGGGAACACTTTAAATGGTACTATTCCTTTTTACACCAAAAAGCACCATTTTCTTTAAGACAACATGGAGAACAGCTATGTCGTCATAAAGGTTGGTCAAAAGATACAGTAAATTTCATGACACAGGTGTTTTTTGAGTTAGAATTTGTTACAATAAAAGACGGTGTCATTTTTATGGCAGAAGAAATGAAAAAGCGTGATTTAATTGAATCGAACACATATCGTGAGAAAATGAACCATTTACAACTAGAAAAAGAGTTGATTTATAGCACATATCAACAATTATATACATGGTTTGAAACGATTCGTAATCATAAAGAAGTAGAACAGTTAGGGTAAAGGCCTTGTATTTACAGACCTTTTATATCTGAGGAGGATTCAGAAATATGGACTTCAAGCAACATATCGCAATTGTACCGGATTATCCGAAAGAAGGTATCGTTTTTAAAGACATCACACCTTTAATGAACGATGGGCAAGCATACAAAGCAGCAACAGATGAAATCGTTGCTTACGCAAAACAAAGAGACATCGACCTTGTAGTAGGACCAGAAGCACGTGGTTTTATTATCGGTTGCCCAGTTTCTTACGCATTAGAAGTAGGATTTGCACCAGTTCGTAAATTAGGGAAATTACCTCGTGAAGTAATTACAGTTGACTACGGTAAAGAGTATGGAAAAGATGTTTTAACAATCCATAAAGATGCAATTAAACCAGGTCAACGCGTATTAATTACAGATGACCTATTAGCTACAGGTGGAACAATCGAAGCGACAATTAAGCTAGTTGAAGAGCTTGGCGGAATTGTAGCAGGGATTGCATTCTTAGTAGAACTTACTTACTTAGATGGCCGCAAAATGTTAGACGGTTATGATGTATTAGTGTTAGAAAAATACTAATTATTATATAGATAAAACTACGGCGATAGAAAAAAAGTACCCGTGAATCTCTTGGAGAGGAGCGGGTACTTTTGTATAATTGTACAAAAAAGTATGATGAAATATCAGTAAAATCTTTTCCTTTTCACAATTCACAATCATTAGGTTATAATGATAGAATAAAATTTATTCTAATGAGTAAGGGAAAAGTCAATTTTCAATAAAAGGTGATTCGATGGCAAATGAGCAAGTACTAACAGCTGAACAGGTACTCGAGAAGGCAAGTCAATATTTAGCGGACGATGATATTGAGCTGGTGGCACGTGCCTATGAATATGCACGTGATGCACATAGCGAACAGTATAGAAAATCGGGCGAACCATATATTATTCACCCGATTCAAGTAGCAGGTATTTTAGTCGATTTACACATGGATCCATCTACAGTGTCGGCAGGTTTTTTGCATGATGTAGTAGAAGATACCGAGGTTACACTAGAAGATATTGAACGGGAATTTAATAAAGAAATTGCCATGCTTGTTGATGGTGTTACAAAGCTTGGGAAAATTAAATACAAATCTCATGAACAACAGCAAGCAGAGAACCATCGCAAAATGTTTATTGCAATGGCCCAAGATATTCGTGTTATTTTAATCAAATTAGCTGACCGTCTTCATAACATGCGTACACTTAAGCATTTGCCTCAAGAAAAGCAGCGTCGTATCGCAAATGAAACGTTAGAAATTTTTGCACCTTTAGCTCATAGACTCGGAATTAATACTATTAAATGGGAGCTAGAGGATACATCGCTTCGCTATTTGAATCCGCAGCAATACTATCGCATTGTAAACTTAATGAAGCGGAAACGTGCAGAACGTGAAGAATATTTAGATGAAGTCATGACGGGTATTCGTGACAAACTGAAAGAAGTAGCGATTCAACCTGATATTTCAGGTCGCCCAAAGCATATTTATAGTATTTATCGTAAAATGGCACTTCAAAATAAACAATTTAATGAAATTTATGATTTGCTAGCTGTGCGCGTTGTTGTAAATAGTATTAAAGACTGCTATGCAGTGTTAGGAATTATTCATACGTGCTGGAAACCAATGCCAGGTCGTTTTAAAGATTATATTGCAATGCCGAAAGCGAACCTATATCAATCCCTCCATACAACTGTGATTGGTCCAAAAGGTGACCCGCTTGAAGTGCAAATTCGTACGAAAGAAATGCATGAAATTGCAGAATACGGAATTGCGGCACACTGGGCATATAAAGAAGGAAAAGCAGCAGAAGCAACAGGTACACTTGAGAAAAAATTAACGTGGTTCCGTCAAATATTAGAATGGCAAAATGAAGCTTCTAATGCGGAAGAATTTATGGAGTCATTAAAAATTGATTTATTTTCTGATATGGTATTCGTCTTTACACCAAAAGGAGACGTCATGGAATTACCACTAGGTTCTGTTCCAATTGATTTTGCTTACCGTGTCCATTCAGAAATAGGGAATAAAACAATTGGTGCAAAAGTAAACGGGAAAATGGTAACACTTGATTATAAATTAAAAACAGGTGATATCATTGAAATTTTAACATCTAAACATTCATATGGACCAAGTCAGGACTGGGTAAAACTTGCGCAAACATCTCATGCGAAAAATAAAATCCGCCAATTCTTCAAAAAGCAGCGCCGAGATGAGAATATCGAAAAAGGTCGCGAGCTTGTTGAAAAAGAAGTGCGTAGCTTAGAGTATGAAATGAAAGAAATATTAGCACCTGACAATTTAAAGCGAGTGGCTGAGAAATACAACTTTGCAAATGAAGAAGATATGTTTGCGGCAGTTGGGTATAACGGCATTACGGCTGCACAAATTGCAACGCGTCTAACGGACAAGTTCCGCAAACAGCGTGACGAAGAACAAGATATTGTGGAAGTAAAAGAAGTTCGTAAACCGATGAAAATCAGAAAATGGGATTCAGGTGTAAAAGTAAGTGGAGCTGACAATTTATTAATTCGCTTATCGAAATGCTGTAACCCAGTTCCAGGTGACGATATTGTCGGATACATTACGAAAGGACGCGGTGTCTCTATTCACCGTCGTGATTGCGTCAATGTGCATACAGAAGAAGCTAAGGAGCGTTTACTAGAAGTAGAGTGGGAAGGTAGTCCAGAAAAAGAGATTGAGTATAACGTTGATATTGAAATTTCTGGTTATGATCGCCGCGGCTTACTAAATGAAGTTCTGCAAGCTGTAACAGAGACGAAAACATATATTTCAGCTGTTTCAGGTAGAAGCGACCGCAATAAAATGGCAACGATCAATATGTCCATTTCTATTCGTAATTTACATCATTTGAAAAAGGTAGTAGAGCGTATTAAAAGAGTTCCAGAAATTTATGCAGTACGCCGCATGATGCATTAATAGGGAGTGTATAAAATATGAGAGTTGTCTTGCAACGATCAAAAGAAGCGTCTGTTACAGTAGATGGTGAGATTGTAGGGCAAATTCCGTTCGGTTTAACATTGCTAGTTGGCATTACACATGAAGATACAGAAAAAGATGCAACATATATTGCCGAGAAGGTTGCGAATTTACGTATTTTTGAGGATGGGAACGGGAAGATGAACCATTCTGTCCTTGATATGGAGGGACAAGTGCTATCCATTTCACAATTTACATTGTACGGAGATTGCCGTAAAGGAAGACGCCCAAACTTTATGGATGCTGCGAAACCAGACTACGCAGAGAACTTGTATGATTTCTTCAATGAAGAACTGCGCAAACAAGGACTGCGCGTAGAAACGGGCAGGTTCGGAGCAATGATGGATGTTTCTTTAATTAATGATGGTCCGGTGACCTTAATTTTAGAAAGTAAATAATGATGCTGGAAGAGAGGATGCATGTCATCCTCTCTTTTTTTATCCCGCTATTCACGGGCGATAATACCTACACTGTTTAAAGTTTTATCTTATAAGTCTTACGAAAGGAATATTTTGTTAATTTGTAATATGATTATTTGGAAAATAACAAAAATAGTAACAAGGGAAATTACAGGGAGGTACATGTTATGGCAACGTTTGTATTTGTTCATGGAGCATGGGATGGAGGATATGTTTGGAAAGAAGTCGCTACATGTTTAAGAAAAGAGGGGCATGAGGTATATACACCTACATTAACAGGACTTGGGGAGAGAACGCATCTCGCACAACCAAGTGTAGGATTGAAAACATATATTCAAGATATTGCTAATGTTATTCAATATGAACAGTTACACGATGTAATTTTAGTGGGACATAGTTATTCAGGCATGGTGATAACGGGGGTAGCTGAAGTTATTCCTGAATCTATTAAAAACCTTGTGTATATAGATGCTATGCTTCCAAATGATGACGATTCTGTTATGGATATTTCTGGACCTAAAATGGCTACTCATTTTATAGAAGAAGTAAAATTATCTGGGGAGGGATGGCGTATTCTCCCTAGAAATGCATCAGATAAAAGAAAATCGGCTATGCCTTTATTAGCTTTTACACAAGCGATTGAAATGAAAAATCCGAAAGTTGACGAGATACCACATACATATGTAGAAATATTAGATCATCCAGAACATTGGCCAATGACGCCTATTTTCCAAAAATCTGCTGAAATAGCGAGAGAAAGAGATTGGGATGTTTTTTCAGTACAAACAGGTGGGCACTGGGTGATGCAAACAAATCCAGAAGTGTTAGTTCGTATATTAAGTCAATATACGAACTAATTTTGAAACGATGAGATATAAGGTGCTCAACTCACCGCGGAAGAAGGGGAATCTGAAGTGGGAGCTGGTATACGATGCTTCAAGAAATGAATATAGCTTTACGTTTTGTATTAGAGTTATGTACCCTTGGAGTTATAGGGTATTGGGGGGGCAGGTGGGGAAAGGACCTGTTATAAAAGGAACATTTGCCGTTGTACTTCCTCTTATCATAGCTGTTATATGGGGATTATTTGGAGCACCAGAAGCAACATGGAAATTACAGGGCGCGTTACATCTGATGTTAGAAATAATAATTTTAGGGTTAGGTATTGTAGCACTCTATCATTTAAGATATGTTGCGTTAGCGACTATATTTATGATTGTCATTTTTACCAATAGCGTCCTTATGTACATATGGAAGCGGTAGTAGATTCCCTTTCTTATTCGTGTATAACTAACTCATTGATATGGAACAATAAAAGTAAAAACATCCATATTGATTGTGAGGGATACGCGTATGCGCATGAATGAAAAAGGACACTCTGTTACAAACGGTGCAAACCAATTATTTAACGTGAATTTTCATGAGTTTATTGCAAGAGAACAAAATAATACCTCTATGGAGCTTGCATCTGAATTTGGTATTTCATTGCAGGATGTAAAACGGTTAAAGAAGCAGATTGAACGCTCCTAGTGCACTTGACAATCGCCCTGAACAAACGTATAGTAATTTTATATTTACATATGAAGAGAACCGATGATAGAGAAGAGTAGATGAGATACACATGAAAAGAGAGGAAATGTCCTAGGCTGAAAACATTTCTACATGATGACTAATCGAATGACACTCTGTAGGTTTCAACTTGAACGGCATAAATGCTTAGTAGGGGTTGAACGCAAGTTTAAGCGTTATTAAAAAAGTGGAAGCATACGTGCTTCAATTAGGGTGGCACCACGGGTAATAATACTCTCGTCCCTACTGGATAATCAGTAGAGGCGGGAGTTTTTTTATTTTTAATAAGATTAAAACAATTTGAGGAGGAACTGAATATGTCTATTCAAATCCCACGCGGAACGCAAGATATTCTTCCAGGAACCGTTGAGTTATGGCAGTATATCGAAGGGCAAGCACGCGAAATTTGCCGTCGTTACAACTATAAAGAGATTCGTACACCAATTTTTGAGCACACAGAATTATTTTTACGCGGTGTTGGTGATACAACAGATATCGTACAAAAAGAAATGTACTCATTCCAAGATCGTGGCGAACGTAGCTTAACATTACGTCCAGAAGGAACTGCACCTGTTGTACGTTCTTATGTTGAAAATAAAATGTATGGTGATGCAACACAGCCAACGAAATTATATTACATCGGTCAAATGTTCCGTTATGAAAGACCACAAGCGGGTCGCTATCGTCAATTCGTACAATTTGGTATCGAGGCAATCGGTAGTAATGATCCAGCAATTGATGCGGAAGTGATTGCACTTGCTGTAGAATTCTACCGCGGCATGGGATTAAAAAACATTAAAGTTGTCCTAAATAGCTTAGGTGATGCAGCGAGCCGTCAAGCGCACCGTGAGGCGTTAATCGCTCACTTTGAGCCTCGCATCGGCGAATTCTGTTCAGATTGCCAATCTCGTTTAGAGAAAAATCCACTTCGTATTTTAGACTGTAAAAAGGACCGTGATCATGAATTAATGAGCACAGCACCGTCTATTACAGAATACTTAAACGAAGAATCAACAACGTACTATGAAAAAGTACAAGAGTTATTAACAATGATGGGTGTCCCATTTGAAAAAGATCCAAACCTAGTGCGCGGTTTAGATTACTATCAGCACACTGTATTTGAGATTATGAGTGAAGCAGACGGTTTCGGTGCAATCACGACATTAAGTGGCGGTGGTCGCTATAACGGTCTTGTACAAGAAATCGGTGGTCCAGAAATGCCTGGTATTGGTTTTGCGATGAGTATTGAACGTTTAATTATGGCGCTGAAAGCTGAAAATATTGAATTACCAATTGAACATAACATTGATTGCTACGTTGTAGCACTTGGAGATAAAGCGAAAGATCACGCAGCAAAAATTGCATTTGATCTTCGTAAAGCTGGATTATCAGTTGAAAAAGATTATTTAGATCGCAAAATGAAAGCACAATTTAAATCAGCAGATCGTCTAAATGCGAAATATGTAGCTGTATTAGGAGAAGATGAGCTAGATAAAGGCATCATCAACTTAAAAGATATGGCAACAGGTGGACAAGAAGAAGTGGCTTTAGATGTATTTGCTTCATATGTAGCAGAGAAATTAATATAGGGGGAACGAACAATGGCTGAAAGAACACATGCATGTGGAAAAGTAACAGTAGAAGCAGTTGGACAAACCGTTCAATTAAAAGGTTGGGTACAAAAACGCCGTGACTTAGGCGGACTCATTTTCATCGACTTACGTGACCGTACAGGTATCGTGCAAGTTGTATTTAACCCAGAAACATCAAAAGAAGCACTAGAAGTAGCAGAAACAATTCGTAGCGAATACGTATTACACGTAGAAGGAACAGTTGTTGAACGTGGTCAAGGTGCAATTAATGAAAATATGGCAACAGGGCGCATTGAAGTACAAGCAACGAAAGTAAATGTATTAAATGCAGCAAAAACAACGCCGATTATTATTGCAGACGATACAGATGCATCAGAAGATGTTCGTTTAAAATATCGTTATTTAGATTTACGTCGCCCTGTTATGTATAACACATTCAAAATGCGTCACGACGTGACAAAAACAATTCGTAACTTCTTAGATTCAGAAGAGTTTTTAGAAGTTGAAACACCAATTTTAACAAAGAGTACACCAGAAGGAGCACGTGACTATTTAGTACCAAGCCGTGTGCATGAAGGTGAATTTTACGCGTTACCTCAATCTCCACAGCTATTTAAACAGCTTCTAATGGTCGGCGGATTTGAGCGTTATTATCAAGTAGCACGTTGTTTCCGCGATGAAGATTTACGTGCCGATCGTCAACCAGAATTCACACAAATTGACATCGAGGCATCATTCTTAACACAAGATGAAATTCTAGAAATGATGGAACGTATGATGACAAAAGTGATGAAAGATGCAAAAGGCGTAGAGGTTCGTGCACCATTCCCTCGTATGAAGTATGCTGATGCAATGGCTCGCTACGGTTCTGATAAACCAGATACACGCTTTGCAATGGAGCTTACTGACTTATCTGAGTTTGCAGCAGATTGCGGCTTCAAAGTGTTCACAAGTGCTGTAGAAAGCGGCGGGCAAGTAAAAGCAATTAATGCAAAAGGTGCAGCAGGTAAATATTCTCGTAAAGACATTGATGCATTAACTGAATTCGTAAAAGTATACGGAGCAAAAGGTTTAGCTTGGTTAAAAGTTGAAGAAGATGGCTTAAAAGGACCAATTGCGAAATTCTTCGGTGAAGAAGATGCAAACGTACTAATGAGCACATTAGATGGGGCTGCGGGTGACTTATTATTATTCGTTGCTGATAAAAAGAGCGTTGTTGCAGATAGCTTAGGTGCACTTCGTTTACGCTTAGGTAAAGAACTTGAGTTAATTGACGAAAGCAAATTTAACTTCCTATGGGTAACAGATTGGCCGCTTCTTGAGTATGATGAAGATGCTGATCGCTACTTCGCAGCGCATCATCCATTCACAATGCCATTCCGTGAAGATGTTGAGTTATTAGAAACAGCACCAGAAAAAGCGCGTGCACAAGCATATGACCTTGTATTAAACGGTTATGAGCTTGGTGGTGGTTCACTTCGTATTTATGAGCGTGATGTACAAGAAAAAATGTTCAAAGCTCTTGGATTCTCTCAAGAAGAAGCACAAGAACAATTCGGATTCTTATTAGAAGCGTTCGAATATGGTACACCACCACATGGCGGAATCGCATTAGGTTTAGACCGTCTCGTAATGTTACTTGCAGGCCGTACAAACCTTCGTGATACAATTGCATTCCCGAAAACAGCAAGCGCAAGCTGCTTATTAACAGATGCTCCAAGCCCTGTTGCAGAAGCGCAGCTTGAAGAGCTATACTTACAATTAAACGTAAAAGAAGAGAAGTAAGAAGGAGTCCTAGATGGTTATACTAAACCCATCTAGGATTTTTTTTAGTGGAAGTTTAAAAAATCTGGTTCAGATAGCAGTCGCATTTCTTCGTTGCTTCGCCAGTCCGGTGCTCGAGTAAGTAATCCTACACTCCGCACCTCCTGGCGTCAGCGCCTCGAACAGCTCGGCTCTCTGGATCCTCCTTTTTAAACGTGGATTGGAAGAGGAAGTTTAAAAAATCTGGTTCAGATAGCAGTCACATTTCTTCGTTGCTTCGCCAGTCCGGTGCTCGAGTAAGTAATCCTACACTCCGCACCTCCTGGCGTCA
This sequence comes from Bacillus sp. 95MFCvi2.1, assembly GCF_000374965.1. Taxonomy (NCBI): domain Bacteria; kingdom Bacillati; phylum Bacillota; class Bacilli; order Caryophanales; family Bacillaceae; genus Bacillus; species Bacillus sp. 95MFCvi2.1. Next base: position 26,807 of record NZ_KB895714.1, read on the forward strand.
GCGCCTCGAACAGCTCGGCTCTCTGAATCCTCCTTTTTAAACATAGATTGGAAGGGAAATTTAAAAAGTCCGGTTTAGCTAGTAATCCTTTTTTTGAATATGTATTTTTAGGAATTCTATAACTTTTTCTATACAAATAGTCGGAAAAACGCTAGAATACATGGTAGACCATTTTTGTAATAGGAGTGTAGAGCTGAATGTTACATCAATTTTCACGTAATGAATTAGCCTTCGGAAAAGAAGGTCTTGAAATATTAAAAAATAGTACAGTTGGTATTCTAGGAATTGGCGGTGTAGGTTCATTCGCAGCAGAAGCGTTAGCGCGTTCTGGCGTAGGACGTCTTGTATTAGTTGATAAAGACGTTGTAGATATTACAAATGTAAACCGTCAAATTCATGCTTTAGTATCTACTGTAGGACGTTCAAAAGTAGAATTAATGAAAGAGCGCATTGCAGACATTAATCCGGAATGTGAAGTAATTGGACTAGAAATGTTTTATACAGATGAAACATATGAAGAGTTCTTTAAACACGGCTTAGATTTCGTAGTGGATGCATCTGATACAATTACGTTCAAAATTCATTTAATTAAACAATGTTTACGTCGTAAAATTAAAATTATCTCAAGTATGGGCGCAGCAAATAAAATGGACCCAACTCGTTTCCGTATTGCGGACATTTCTAAAACACATACAGATCCAATTGCGAAAGTAATTCGTACGAAGCTTCGTAAAGAGGGTATTAAAAAAGGTGTAAAAGTTGTCTTCTCTGACGAAAACCCAATCGTAATTCGTGAAGAAGTACGTAAAGAAATCGTACCAGACGAAAATGCGAAAATTCGTAAAGCGAAATTACCACCTTCCTCAAATGCCTTCGTACCATCTGTGGCTGGTTTAATTATGGCGAGTCACGTTGTACGTGAACGTATTAAAAACGTAGAAGTGAAGCGTGTAGGGCAAGAATAAAAAATAAAAAAGCGTATATTCCATGAGGAGTATACGCTTTTTTATTTGTATGAAAAGATGTTAAAGAAATATCCATATCGGTAAAACGATAGATTCAAAAGCGATTAAAAATAATAAATAATTCTCGTATTTGTCCGATTTGTATGCAGAAGTCTTTTTTAAACCTCTAATTGTGAAGAATCCTAAAAGTAACACAAGAATCCCAAGTGTAATTTTGAAAATTGTTAATGAAATAGATAACCTCTCCTTTCAGTAACAAGTCTTGTTATGTTTATAATAGCATAAAAGTAATATATTTCCTGTTGCTTTAGAGTATTTTAATTTTCTGCCGAATATATAATATCTAAATTCCCGTTTTGATCCGTTTTAAAAATAGGTGCAATTTGATCTTGCTGTTCATCTACTAACACAAGCTTCCGGGCACGGTCCATAATTCTAACAAGCATCGCATAATCTTCTTCGATTGCTTGTTGTTTTTTCGTTAAAGATGCTAGTTTGACTTCTAGTTCATCGTTTGTTTTTTGTAAGGAGGCAAGCTTTGTATGCAAGTCTTCATTTTCAATTTGTATCTTTTCTAAGTGAGGATTATTATGCCCTAGGTTTTGCAAGAATGAGATTACATCTTGCATTGTAAGAGAATGTTTATTAGAAACGATTGCTTCGGAAAAATCAGCATCAATTACGACTTTTTGTTTTGGTTTTAGCTTTAATAGTTGCTCTTTTTCTACATTTGCTTCCGAACGCTTTAACTCTTTTCTTTGCTTCTTAGCGAGCTGTACAGCATCCTCATAATTTTGTCTGACTTCAGCATTCCAGCGAAAACCACAAGCAGCTGAAGTCCGGTTTAATTTGTCTCCAACTTCATCGAACGCTTTCAGCTGAGTACTTCCACTGCGAATATGTCGTAAAACGGTTTCTGCTAAAAGGAGATCGTCTTCTCTTGTCCATGCATCTTGGCGCGTTTTCATAAGCGAAACCTCCATTATCATGTCGTTTTCGCTTAGATTACCCTTTTGGTTTGCTTTTATGCGAACTTTGCAATCTTTCATATACGCCTGAAAGTGCTTGTTCGAATTTCCCCGTTGTTTTCGGCTTATAATATTGCTTGTTTTTTATTTTATCTGGTAAGTATTGCTGCTGTACCCATCCATTTGGATAATCATGTGGATATAAGTATCCAATACCTCTACCTAATGATTCAGCACCTCTATAGTGACTATCTTTTAAATGACTTGGGATATCGCCAGTTTGTCCGTTTCGCAAGTCGTGAAGTGCTGCATCAAGTGCCTTGTATGCTGAATTTGATTTTGGAGAAAGACAAAGTTCGATAACTGCATTGGCAAGCGGAATGCGAGCTTCTGGAAAACCAACACGTTCTGCCGACTCAATCGCAGCAAGTGTACGGGGACCTGCTTGCGGGCTAGCCAGTCCAATGTCTTCATATGCCATAATAAGAAGACGTCTCCCGATACTTTGTAAGTCACCAGCTTCAATAAGGCGCGCTAAATAATGAAGTGCAGCGTTCACATCGCTTCCGCGAACTGATTTTTGAAAGGCAGATAGGACATCATAATGAGCATCTCCACCTTTGTCGTGAACAAAACTCTTTTTCTGTAAACATTCTTCAGCAATTTCTAATGTGATTTCGGTTGATTGATCGTCTGTTGTAAAGCTAGATAAAACAGCAAGTTCAAGTGCGTTATAAGCCGATCGCATATCTCCGCCAGAGGCATTTGCAAAGTGACACATTGCTTCATCTGTAACTGTTACATGATATTCACCTAAACCTTTTTCTTTATCTTCAAGCGCTCGTTTTAAGCCGATTAAAATATCATTTTCTGTTAGTGCGTGTAGTTCAAAGATTTGACATCGGCTACGAATGGCAGAGTTAATCGCATGGAATGGATTACTTGTTGTTGCGCCAATTAAGGTCAGAAGCCCGCTTTCTAAGTGAGGTAATAAGAAGTCTTGTTTTGCTTTATCTAAGCGGTGAACTTCATCTAAAATTAAAACAAGGTGGCGGTGCATCTTTGCTTCTTGCACGACAACTTCCATGTCTTTTTTATTATGAGTAACAGCATTTAATAGGCGAAAGGGCGTCCCTGTACTGCCGGCAATTGCACTAGCAATCGATGTTTTTCCAGTTCCAGGTGGACCGTATAAAATCATCGATTGGAAATGGTTTGCCTGAACCATTCGCCATAAAATTTTCCCTTCACCAACTAAATGCTCTTGACCAATTATTTCTTTAATATTTGTCGGACGCATTCGGTGTGCGAGTGGTTGTTTCATTATGACCGTCTCCCTTAATATGTAATCATATTCTATGGTATCATCTTTTTTATGGAAAATTGAAATATACTACTGTATTTATAAGTAATTCTGCTTAATTTTTTCATTCTTCTCTTTATTGTAATAATTACCGAGTTTTTCAATGTGATTTTATGTTATCATTTTGATACATAAGTTGAAATTTCTTATAATACTATATTATGCTATAATTTCATAGGATTTTGATTTTAAAATTGTGTTCTTCTTACGAATAAAGATTTAACTAATAGAAGTGAAATTTTGAAAAGAGGTGCGAAATAGATGAAAATTTCAACGAAAGGCCGTTACGGCTTAACAATTATGATTGATCTTGCGAAGAAGTTTGGTGAGGGTCCAATTTCTTTAAAATCAATTGCGCAAGCGCATGACCTATCTGAACATTACTTAGAGCAATTAATCTCTCCACTTCGTAACGCTCGTCTTGTAAAAAGTACGCGTGGTGCATATGGTGGTTATGTATTATCTGACCAACCAGCTAATATTACGGCTGGCGATGTAATTCGTGTTTTAGAAGGCCCAATTAGCGTTGTTGAAATGATAGAAGAGGAAGAACCAGCACAGCGCCAGTTGTGGATGCGTGTTCGTGATGCAGTACAAGAAGTATTAGATAGTACAACTCTAGAAGATTTAGTACGTTATGAGGAAGAGAATCATGGGGGTTATATGTTTTACATTTAATTCCTTGTGAAACGATTTGGAAAGAAGGAGATCTGATGGAACGCATTTACTTAGATCATGCTGCGACATCTCCGGCTCACCCAGAAGTAGTCGAAAAGATGATTCCATATATGACAGAAATATTTGGTAATCCGTCTAGTATTCATTTTTATGGACGCCAAACGCGCCATGCTGTAGATGAAGCAAGACGTGTTTGTGCACGTAGCATTCATGCAAATCCAAATGAAATTATTTTTACAAGCGGTGGTACGGAGGCTGATAATTTAGCACTTTTAGGTGTGGCACGTGCAAACCGCAATAAAGGAAATCATATTATTACGACGCAGATTGAACATCACGCTATTTTGCATACATGTGAAGCATTAGAGCGAGAAGGCTTTGAGGTGACGTATTTACCGGTTGATGAAACGGGTCGTGTTCAAGTTTCTGATGTAAAAGAGGCGTTAACAGATGAAACGATTCTCGTATCTGTTATGTTTGGAAATAATGAAGTTGGAACGGTTCAACCGATTGCAGAAATTGGAGAACTGTTAAAAGAACATCACGCTTATTTTCACACGGATGCTGTACAAGCCTACGGTTTAACAGCAATTGATGTGAAAGAGTTAGGCATTGATTTATTATCAATCTCAGCTCATAAAATTAATGGTCCAAAAGGTGTAGGTTATTTATATGCTAGCGCGCAAGTGAAGTTTGAACCGTTATTAACGGGCGGGGAGCAAGAGCGAAAACGTCGTGCAGGTACTGAGAATGTACCTAGCATCGTTGGGCTAGAGCAAGCTGTTAAGTTGGCAGAATCAACGCGTGAGCAAAAAATTGCCCAATATGAAGGATTTAAAGATATAATGGTATCTGTCTTTCAAAAAGAAGACATTACTTTCGAGGTAAACGGAAACTTAGAATATCGCTTACCACATGTGTTTAATGTAAGTTTCACAGGAATGGATATTGAGCCGTTTCTTGTAAACTTAGACTTAGCAGGTATTGCAGTATCAAGTGGTTCTGCATGTACAGCTGGTTCTATTGACCCATCGCATGTGTTAGTGGCGATGTTTGGAAAAGATTCCGATCAAATACGTTCATCCGTACGTTTTAGCTTTGGTCTTGGTAATACGAAAGAACAAGTGGAAAAAGCAGCGTACGAAACAGTGAAAATCGTGAAGCGATTAACACAAAAATAGCATGGGAGGTGACATGATGAACAAACTACCTCACGAAACGCGCGTTGTCATTGGGATGTCCGGTGGCGTCGATTCATCTGTAGCAGCTCTTTTATTAAAAGAGCAAGGTTATGATGTAATCGGGATTTTTATGAAAAACTGGGATGATACAGACGAGAATGGTTTCTGTACAGCAACGGAAGATTACAATGATGTAATCGAAGTGTGCAATCAAATCGGTATCCCCTATTATGCAGTAAACTTTGAAAAACAATATTGGGATAAAGTATTTACGTACTTTTTAGATGAGTACCGAGCTGGTCGTACGCCAAACCCAGATGTAATGTGTAACAAAGAAATTAAATTTAAAGCCTTTTTAGAACATGCGATTGCGCTTGGTGCCGATTATGTAGCGACAGGTCATTATGCACGTGTTGCTTATATCGATGGCGAATATAAAATGCTACGCGGTGTTGATGATAATAAGGATCAAACATATTTCTTGAATCAATTAAGCCAAGAGCAACTATCAAAAACAATGTTCCCGTTAGGCGAATTAAAGAAACCACAAATTCGTGAAATGGCAAAAGAAGCTGGTTTAGCAACAGCGACGAAAAAAGATAGTACAGGTATCTGCTTTATTGGTGAGCGTAACTTTAAAGATTTCTTAAGTAACTACTTACCAGCTCAGCCAGGTGTGATGCAAACACTATCTGGCGAAGTGAAAGGGAAACATGACGGTTTAATGTACTATACAATTGGACAACGTCATGGTCTTGGTATTGGTGGTAATGGTGATCCTTGGTTCGCTGTTGGGAAAAACTTGAAAGAAAATATTTTATATGTTGATCAAGGATTCCACAATGAGCTTTTATATGGTGATGAAGTCATTGCTACGAATATAGGTTGGGTAAGTAACAGAGCGAAAGAAAAGGAATTTAAGTGCACAGCGAAATTCCGTTATCGTCAAGAGGATAACAAGGTAACGGTTCAAATCGTTGATGATAATACAGTTCGTATTCTTTGCGATGAACCAATTCGTGCGATTACGCCAGGACAAGCAGTTGTTTTCTATGATGGAGATGAATGCTTAGGCGGTGCTACAATTGATGAAGTATACCGTAGTGGTAAGAAACTAGACTATTTAGGATGAAAAACGAGAAGCCTCTGCCGATTAGCGGTTAGAGGTTTCTTTTTCATAACAGCGAATTTTTGTTCGCTTGGAAAATAGATTATTTGTTATAATTTGTTGTAGAGGTGAAGAACATGTCAAATAAGCTTGAAGCAGGCATTCAATATATGCAAGAAGGAAACTGGGAAGAAGCAGCTAAAAATTTTACAGAGGCAATTGAAGAAAATCCGAAAGATGCACTTGGATACATTAACTTTGCGAATTTATTAGATGTGTTAGGAGATAGCGAACGTGCGATTTTATTTTATAAACGCGCATTAGAACTAGATGGGAAATTAGCTACTGCCTATTATGGACTTGGAAGCATATATTATGGACAAGAGCAATTTACAGAAGCAAAAGCTGCATTTGAGCAAGCAATGCAAGCTGGATTACAATCAGCTGATGTGACATTTATGCTAGGGATTACGTATGTACAGCTTGGAAATGATCGTCTTGCACTGCCATTTTTACAAAGAGCAACTGAATTAGATAGGGCAGATGTAGAAGCGGTATTCCAATGCGGATTATGCTTTGCGCGACTAGAACATATTCAGGAAGCGAAACCTTATTTTGAAAAGGTTTTACAAATGGATGAAGAACATGCAGATGCGTACTATAATTTAGGTGTTGCGTACGTGTTTGAGGAAAATAATGAGAAAGCACTTGCTTTATTTAAGAAGGCGACTGAAATTCAACCAGATCACTTTTTAGCAGGGAATGGCATTCGTTTATTAGAGCAAGAAGCCGAATAGAAATCGTACCTTAACGCGCAGTTACCCCTCATCTAATGATAAGTAGAGAGGTGGGGGCTTTACTGCTCGTTAGAGTGAGAGAAATCGGAAAGGAGAGGAAACATGGGAAATCAACATGCAATGGATTTGTTTGAGGAAGAGCAAAAATTTATAAAAGCACAAGTTCTTCATACCATTTTCCACAACGAAGAAAACCTCTATTCCGTTGTCAGTATGAAAATCATTGAAACAAATGAAACATACGACGAAAAAAAAGTGATGATCAACGGTCACTTTCCCCGTATGCATGAAGATGAAGTATTTACATTGACAGGTCACTTTAAAGACCACCCAAAGTACGGAAAGCAATACTTAGTTGAAACATTTAAAAAAGAATTACCTCAAACAAAAACAGGTATGGTGCAATATTTAGCGAGTGATTTATTTAAAGGAATTGGGAAGCGAACAGCAGAAAAGATTGTTGATCATCTCGGAGAACATGCGATTTCTAAAATTATGGACGACCCTGCTGCATTAGAAGGTGTTGTAAACAAGCAGAAAGCGCAAGAAATTTATGACACAATTATTGAACACCAAGGGCTTGAAAAGGTCATGAGCTTTTTAAATGGTTATGGTTTTGGAACGAAGCTCTCGATTAAGATTTATCAGCAGTATAAAGAAATGACGCTTGAAGTGATTCGAAATAATCCATATCAGTTGATTGAAGAAGTCGATGGCATCGGTTTTGGAAGAGCTGACGATATAGGACGAGCGCTAGGGATATCTGGTAACCATAATGATCGTGTGAGAGCAGGATGTTTCTATACGTTAGAAAATGTTTCGCTCCAAGAAGGTCATGTGTTTATGGAAAAGGGTCAACTAGTTCGAGAAACCGTATCGCTTTTAAATAATCAAGAGGGTAATGTGACGGAAGAAGATATTTTGCAATGCGTTGAAATGATGCAAGGTGAAGGGAAAATCATTATAGAAGAAGACCGCATTTATTTAGCTTCGTTATTCTATTCCGAAAAGGGCGTTGTCAAATCAATCCGCCGTCTCATGAACCAAGAAGAGACGCCTTCGTTTCCTGAAGCGGAAGTATTATTAACGTTAGGGAAAATTGAAGAGCAGCTAAAAGTACAGTATGCGCCGCTTCAACAAGAGGCAATTCAAACTGCGCTTCATAAGCCGATGATGTTATTAACCGGCGGACCTGGTACAGGGAAGACGACCGTTATTAAAGGAATTGTCGAAATGTATGCTTCCTTGCATGGTTTATCATTAAGCCCGCAAGATTACAGTGATGATAATCCGTTTCCGATTCTGTTAACAGCTCCGACAGGCCGCGCTGCGAAGCGGATGAGTGAGTCAACAGGGCTTCCTGCTTGTACGATTCACCGCTTACTTGGTTGGACGCCAGAAGGATCTTTCCAGCGTAATGAAACGGACCCTGTACAAGGAAAGTTACTTATCATTGATGAGTTTTCAATGGTTGATATTTGGCTCGCGAATCAATTGTTTAAATCATTACCAACAAACATTCAAGTAATTGTTGTAGGTGATGAAGATCAATTACCTTCTGTAGGGCCTGGACAAGTGTTGAAAGATTTATTAGATGCTGGTGCAATTCCGACAGTGAAGTTAACAGAGATTTACCGTCAAGCAGAAGGGTCATCCGTTATTCAGCTTGCCCATGCGATAAAAAATGGTACGCTGCCACCAGACTTAGCACAAAATAAAAAAGATCGTTCGTTTATTGGTTGCTCAGGTGCTCAAATTGTTGAGGTTGTAAAACAAGTATGTGAAAACGCGAAGACGAAAGGGTTTAATGCAAGAGATGTCCAAGTGTTAGCGCCTATGTATCGCGGTCCGGCAGGTATTAATGTGCTAAATGAGGCACTCCAAGAAGTATTTAATCCGAAGAAAGAAAAGAGTAGAGAAATTGCCTACGGTGATGTTGTGTATCGAACGGGTGATAAAGTATTGCAGCTCGTAAATCAACCAGAAAGCCAAGTGTTTAATGGTGACATTGGAGAAATTGTTTCTGTATTTTATGCAAAGGAAAATGTGGAGAAACAAGATATGGTTGTTGTTTCGTTCGATGGGATTGAAGTAACGTATATAAAGCCAGATTTAAATCAAATTACACATGCGTATTGTTGTTCAATTCATAAGTCACAAGGAAGTGAATTTCCAATTGTAATTATGCCGATTGTAAAGAGTTATTACCGCATGTTACGCCGTAATTTAATTTATACAGGTATTACGAGAAGTAAAAAGTTTCTAATTATTTGCGGAGAAGAATCAGCCTTTCAATCTGGTGTGAATCGTCTTGATGATTCCATGCGGCAAACAACGTTAGCTGGTCGCTTGCAGGAATCAAAAGGGGAAGTGCAAATGGTTACGATTGATGGCCAGGAGATGGATGTGGAAAACATTTCACCGTATGATTTTATGTAGCAAGGTGAAATTATATAGTGAAACTTTCAATATAGAGAGCGTTATTTTGAAAGTGTAAGGCAGTTCTAGTATGTATAAATGAGTGCAGTTTGGACATAATGGCGAATAGAATCTGGGAGACTGTAAGGAGATGAAAGCCATATGTTCAGTTGTCCAAATTGCAAAGGGAAAGACATTGGAAAAATAGGTGTCAACCAATTTTATTGCTGGAATTGTTATATTGAATTATCGGTTTCAAAGGGGAAAATCCATACGCATCAAGTAGAAGAAGATGGATCGCTTAGTTCTCTTGATGATTTATTTGATGAGAATGAACGAACCATCGGATAGTCAAAAAGGGGGATTTACTTTGAACGTACGCAATTCATTAATCGCATTAGGTATTGGAGCTGCGGCATATCAATATGCACGTAAACAAGATGTGTTTTCCAAACGTAATATGAAAAGAGCACGCAAAATGATTAAGTCTTATTTATAATCATTTCTATAAAGTGAAAAACTCCCTTCATTCTCAGGGAGTTTTTTCATGTGCTCGTATATAAATAAAAAAGTCCAATTTTAGAAAAAAGATAAGAAAGTCCGTAACATCCAATACCAAGAACTCCGTAATACCACAGCTGTTTCGCACGTTCTTTTCGTGTTGAACGCGTGAAGAGTCCCTTCCAAATACCAAAGCCAATGCAGATCCATTCTAGTATCATGAAAAGTGTTGAAAGAATTAACATAAGCCAAACCATTTTATTCCTCCTCACATATTTGCGAGCTGACCTAAGTGCTTGTCCGTATGATGTTAAATATATGTAAGTTTTTTTAAAAACAGTATGGTCTGTATGGAAATATTTTAGTCCAGTAATTTTTTAAAAGTTTTACACATAACCTTCTCTATTTCTTTTCAAAATAAGGATGGAGGAGGTTTTTCGCTTGAAGAATCTTAAAATTATTTGGATCTATCGATTAGGGTTATTGTTATTAGTGTTTTTATGTTTGCTCGTCTTTTTAAAAATTAAACCACTATGGGCGCCAATCATATTCGTGTTTAAAGTAGCAATTACACCATTTTTAATTGCTTGTTTCATCGCGTATTTACTGCATCCTTTAATTGAAAAATTATATAAAGAGGGAATGCCACGTACACTTGCGATTTTGCTTATTTATATTCTCTTTTTTGGTGGTCTCGGTTATGGAATTTATAAAGGGACACCGGTTGTGATTGCGCAGCTACAAGAAATCAATAAGCAATTCCCGCAGTTTATGAAAATGTATGATTCTTGGATGGACGGTGTGACAGAACAGACAGACAATTTCCCATCGTTTATTCATGAGAAAGTAAAGCAAATATTTGTCGGCATTGAGATGAAGATACAAGCACTTTTAAATAAGGTGATGAGTACAGCACGTGGTGTACTGGATTCATTACTCATCATTTTCTTGATTCCTTTCATTGTATTTTACATATTAAAAGACTATGGAGAGTTTTATCACGTTTTTTGGAAGCTTGTTCCGAGTAAATGGCGTAGTACAGGACAAGTATTGGCGAAGGAGATCGATAAGTCACTTGGAAGTTATATTCGAGGGCAATTATTTGTTTGTTTAGTTTTAGGAGGAGTGTCCGCTCTTTCATTTTGGTTTATTGGGATGAAGTACCCACTGTTATTAGGCATTATTGTTGGAGTTACCGATATTATTCCTTACTTTGGACCAATTTTAGGGGCGATTCCGACGTTGATGATTGCGGCAACCGTATCCACGAACCTTTTTATTAAAGCGGGCATTGCACTTGCCATTTTACAATTTGTTGAAAGTAACATTCTCTCCCCATATATTGTTGGGAAGTCGTTACGTATGCATCCTGTTATTATTATGCTTGCTCTTCTGATTGGGGGAGAAATAGGTGGAATCGTCGGTCTTTTAATAGCAGTTCCTATTTTGGCGGTGATTCGAACCGTCATTGTTCATATAAAGCCACTCTGGAAACATTGACAAATGGAAACGGATTCGCTACAATTTTGGCATATAGCATATGATTTTAAATTGATGACGGAACGAGTATGTCACAGTCCATTTTTAGAGAGAAACTTCCATCGGCTGAAAGAAGTTTTAAATGAAGGGTGACAGAACGCTAATCCTGAGAGCAGCTAATCCCTGCCGTCTTGCCACGTTACGGCACCATGAGGTGATGAATCGAGAATGTATAAATCGGTTCATAATTAGGGTGGTATCGCGAGTTAACTCTCGTCCCTTTTATAGGGACGGGAGTTTTTTGTTTTTATGAAATTTCTTAAAGGAGGAAATATAGATGAAACAGTTAACAGGAGCACAAATTCGTCAAATGTTTTTAGACTTTTTCGAGGAAAAAGGGCATGCAATTGAACCAAGTGCATCATTAGTTCCGCATGAGGATCCATCTCTTTTATGGATCAACAGTGGTGTAGCGACATTAAAGAAATACTTTGATGGTCGTGTAATCCCGCAAAACCCACGTATTACAAATGCGCAAAAATCAATTCGTACAAACGATATTGAAAACGTTGGGAAAACAGCTCGTCACCATACATTCTTTGAAATGTTAGGAAACTTCTCAATTGGTGACTACTTTAAAGAAGAAGCAATTACATGGGCTTGGGAATTTTTAACGAGCGACAAATGGATTGGATTCGATAAAGAGTTACTATCTGTAACAATCCATCCAGAAGATGAAGAAGCATTTACAATTTGGAATGAGAAAATGGGTGTTCCGAAAGAGCGCATCATTCGTTTAGAAGAAAACTTCTGGGATATTGGTGAAGGACCAAGTGGACCGAACACAGAAATTTTCTATGACCGCGGTGAAGCTTACGGTAACGATTTTAGCGATCCTGAGTTGTATCCGGGTGGAGAAAACGAACGTTACTTAGAAGTATGGAACCTTGTATTCTCTCAATTTAACCATAATCCGGATGGCTCATATACGCCACTTCCAAAGAAAAACATCGATACAGGGATGGGTCTAGAGCGTATGACATCTATCGTTCAAGATGTACCTACAAACTTTGATACAGACCTATTTATGCCAATGATTGGTGCAACAGAATCAATTTCTGGTGAGAAATATCGCGGTGGCGATGTAGAAAAAGATATGGCGTTTAAAGTAATTGCAGACCATATCCGTACAGTAACATTTGCTGTTGGTGATGGAGCTCTTCCTTCTAACGAAGGCCGTGGCTATGTATTACGTCGTTTATTACGCCGTGCTGTACGTTATGCGAAGAAATTAAACATTAACCGTCCATTCATGTTTGAATTAGTACCGGTTGTTGGCGAAGTAATGAAAGACTTCTATCCAGAAGTTCTTGAAAAGAAAGACTTTATTGCAAAAGTTGTGAAAAATGAAGAAGAGCGTTTCCATGAAACACTTCATGATGGAGAAGCAATTTTAGCAGAGGTTATTGCAAAAGCAAAAGAAGAAAAAACGACTGCTATTTCTGGAGTAGATGCGTTCCGTCTATATGACACATATGGTTTCCCAATTGAATTAACAGAAGAATATGCAGAAGAAGCTGGTATGACGGTTGATCATACAGGTTTTGAAGCAGAGATGGAAAAACAACGTGAACGTGCACGTGCAGCACGTCAAGACGTTGATTCTATGCAAGTTCAAGGCGGCGTACTTGGAGAAATTAAAGTAGCGAGTGAATTCGTTGGTTATGGTACAGTTGCGACAGAAAGTAATGTTGTTGCACTTGTGAAAAATGGCGAGTACACAGATAGCTTACAAGCAGGCGAAGAAGGACAATTAATGCTTGATGTAACACCATTCTATGCTGAGAGTGGCGGACAAATCGCAGACCGCGGTTACCTTCTTGCTGACGGTGTGAAAGTTCTTGTAAAAGACGTACAAAAAGCACCAAATGGTCAAAGCTTACACAAAATAGTTGTGGAAGAAGGAACGTTAACAAAAGAATCAGCTGTAAAAGCTATTATTGATACGAAGAACCGTAGCAGTGTTGTGAAAAACCATACAGCAACGCATATTTTACACCAAGCATTAAAAGATGTACTTGGAACACATGTTAACCAAGCTGGTTCTCTTGTAACATCAGAACGTCTACGCTTTGACTTCTCTCACTTCGGTCAAGTACAAGCTGACGAATTAGAAAAAATTGAGCGTATTGTAAACGAAAAAATTTGGGAAAGTATTGATGTTGAGATTTCTCAAAAAGCAATTGAAGAAGCAAAAGAAATGGGTGCAATGGCATTATTCGGTGAAAAATACGGAGATGTTGTACGCGTTGTCCAAGTAGGCGATTATAGCTTAGAACTTTGCGGTGGTTGTCACGTTGATAACACAGCATCTATCGGTATTTTCAAAATTGTTGCTGAGTCTGGTATCGGTGCTGGAACTCGTCGTATTGAGGCAGTGACTGGTAAATCTGCATACGAATTAATGAACGATCAAGTAAGTTTATTAAAAGAAGCTGCAGGCAAAATGAAAACAAATCCGAAAGATATTTTAACAAGAGTAGACGGTCTATTTACTGAAGTGAAACAACTTCAAAAAGAGAATGAATCTCTTGCTGCAAAATTAAGTAACATTGAAGCTGGAAACTTAACAGATTCAGTTGTTACAGTGGATGGAGTAAATGTATTAGCAACAAAAGTAAATGTTGCAGATATGAATAACTTACGTACAATGATGGATGACCTGAAAAATAAATTAGAGTCTGCAGTCGTTGTATTAGCAGCTGTAAATGAGGATAAAGTAAATATTCTAGCAGGTGTAACGAAAGATTTAATCAATCAAGGTTACCATGCAGGTAAACTTGTGAAAGAAGTTGCTTCTCGCTGTGGCGGTGGCGGTGGCGGCCGTCCTGACATGGCTCAAGCAGGTGGTAAAAACCCAGCGCAAGTGGATGATGCACTTGCATTTGTAGAAGAGTACGTTAAATCTGTTTCAAAATAAAGAGATAGTAGTGTACAATAGTAGGGAGAGGAGAGATTCTTCTCCCTATACTTACTACTTATAAGTGAGGTGCTTAAAATGGACGGTTTTGATAAAACAATGAAGTTTAACTTTCAAGATGAAAAACAGAGTGTCCATGTAAACGATGTACTTTTAACTGTGTATGATGCACTTCAAGAAAAAGGCTATAATCCGATTAACCAAATCGTCGGTTATTTATTAAGTGGAGACCCAGCATACATACCTCGTCATAAAGATGCACGAAGCATTATTCGCAAGTTAGAACGTGATGAATTGATTGAAGAGCTTGTGAAGTCTTATTTGAAACAACATCGTGAGGAGTAGTTTATGCGGATATTAGGTTTAGATGTTGGTACAAAAACAGTCGGCGTTGCGATTAGTGACGAAATGGGCTGGACAGCACAAGGTTTAGAAACGATTAAAATTAACGAAGAACGAGGTCAATTTGGTTTTGATCGTATTTCTGAGTTAGTAAAACAGTACAATGTGGACAAGATAATAGTAGGATTGCCAAAGAACATGAATGGTACAATCGGACCACGTGGTGAGGCTTGCCAGCAATTTGCACAATCCTTACGTGAACTGTTACAATTAGACGTCATGATGTGGGACGAGCGTCTGTCAACGATGGCAGCGGAACGTCTTCTTATTTCGGCTGATGTAAGTCGAAAGAAGCGAAAGCAAGTGATCGATAAGATGGCTGCAGTCGTGATTTTGCAAGGATATTTAGATAGTAAATAAGAGGTGACCAGAATGGAAGAAAATCAAATTACAATTGTAGACGAAAAAGGTAACGAGCATTTATGTGAAATTATTTTCACTTTCGATGCTGAAAAATTTGGCAAAAAATCTTATGTAGTCTTTTCTCCGATTGGTGAAGTTGACGAAGATGGCGAACAAATTTATGATGCAATGGCTTTCGAACAAAACGAAGAAGAGTCAGGTGGAACATTACTTCCAATCGAATCTGAAGAAGAGTGGGAAATGGTACAAGAAATGTTTAACACACTTGCTGAAGAAGAAGAGGGCGAAGCGTAATTCAGGTGAAGAAGATGGGCTGTACATGCAGTCCATCTTTTTTTTGTATTCTCGTGCAAAATGACAGATTTTTTGTCGAAACTACATAATTGTTTGTAGTATAATGAGACGGATTGTATAAAATAAAAAACTATCTGCAAATGAATGAGCTTTGCTTTGGGTTTGTAGGGCATTGTATAGAGGATGTACATATGGTCTACAATGGAATAAGGAGGAAGAACTTTGATAGAGAATCAAGTGAAGAAGAAGCGTAGACACACACTTTTAATAGTGGTTATTGCACTACTTGTGGTCTGCGTGTCAGTCTATGCGTATATTTCATCTGCGTTAAAACCAGTTGATAGCGGGAATAAAAAAGAAATTGAAGTAGAGATTCCAAAAGGTTCATCTACAAGTAAAATCGGAGAGGTTTTAGAAGAAAAAGGCGCTATTAAAAACGGTACAGTATTTAGCTTCTATGCAAAAGCTAAATCTAAAAATTTGCAGGCAGGTACATATTTGCTAAATTCGTCAATGAATGTAGATGATGTAATGGAACAAATGTCATCGGGTAATGTCCATCGTCCAGTTGCTTATAAATTGACGATTAAGGAAGGTGCACAAGTTGTTGAAATTGCAGATATAATTGCGAAGGAACTGAAATGGAATAAAGATGATGTTGTGCGCCAATTAAACGATAAGGCTTTTATTCAAAAAATGCAGCAAAAATATCCGATATTATTAACAAATAAAATTTTTGATGCCAATATTAAATATCCGTTAGAAGGCTACTTATACCCAGCGACATATTCTTTCTATAAAAAAGATACAACATTGGAAGAAATTGTGACGTCAATGCTTGAAAAAACGAATGCATTAATTGTTCAAAATGAGGCGAAAATGAAAGAAAAGCAGCTGGACGTTCACCAGCTTTTAACATTATCTTCTTTAATTGAGGAAGAGGCGACAGGGTTTACAGATCGTCAAAAGATCTCTAGCGTCTTTTATAATCGTTTAGCAAAAGGGATGCCGTTACAAACAGATCCGACAGTATTATATGCGCTTGGAAAGCATAAAGAACGTGTATTATATGAGGATTTAAAAGTAAATTCACCGTATAATACGTATGTTATAAAAGGATTACCTGTTGGACCAATTGCGAATTCTGGCAAGCATTCAGTACAAGCAGCGTTAGAACCTGCACAAACAGATTATTACTATTTCTTAGCAGCACCAAGTGGTGAAGTGTATTATGCAAAAACGTTAGAAGAACATAATGCATTAAAACAAAAATATATTACACAAAAGAAATGAAAATAGGAGGGAGAGCGAAAAGGGTCGCATATCCCTCTTTTTTATGATAAAATATATCGGGTTAAAAACTGGCAGAAGAATCGTTTTTAATATCAAAACGGGACGTACAAGCTAAGGGTGAAGCTGGCTTGTATTTTTATTGCATTCTATGTGTGAAAAGATAGAAACTGACACGTCATAGAGGCACTTCTCCATGTAAATAAGGAGGACCATTTATGGAGGATGCAGTTAACGAGTACCTATTATCATTTATTGATCCAAAAGATAAACTTATTCTTGAAATGGAACAGTACGCAGGTGAACATCATGTGCCAATTATGGATCGTCTTGGAATGGAGTTTATGTTGCAATTTTTACGTTTAATTGGGCCAAAAAGCATCTTAGAGCTCGGAACAGCAATTGGTTACTCCAGTATTCGTATGATGCAAGCTATCCCTAATTCTCGCATTGTGACAGTAGAACGAAATAGCGATCGATATGAAAAAGCACTTGAATATATAGAGCGTTCTTCTGTAAAAGAGCGTATTTTCGTTATTTATGGTGATGCATTAGAAACAGGTGAACAAGTGAATGAACATGGAACATTTGATGTTATTTTTATTGATGCCGCAAAAGGACAATATCGTCGCTTTTTTGACTTATATGAACCGTTATTAAATCCGGGGGGTGTCATTATTTCAGATAATGTTATGTACCATGGACTTGTAACGACAAAAGAAAAAATTGAAAATAGACGTACGCGTGGTTTGATTCGTCGTATTAAGACGTACAATGAATGGCTAATGAACCATGAAGGATATGATACAACTATTTTTCCGATTGGTGATGGAGTAGCCGTGAGTAAAAAGAGAGGGTGACAACAGTATGAAAAAACCTGAATTGTTAGTAACGCCAAGAGCGGTGGCGGACATTGAACCTCTTGCAAAAGCAGGAGCAAGTGCAGTAATGATCGGTGAGCAAAAGTTTGGCTTACGTTTAGCAGGGGAGTTCACGCGTGATGATGTGAAACAAGCTGTAAGCATTGCACATGAAAATGGTATGAAAGTATACGTAGCGATGAACGCTATGTTCCATAACGACAAAGTAGAAGAATTAAAAGGCTACGTTGCATTCCTGCAAGAAGTACAGGTAGATGCAATCGTCTTTGGAGATCCTGCAGTATTAATGACTGTGCGTGAAGTAGCACCAAACATGCAAATGCATTGGAATACAGAAACGACAGCAACGAACTGGTTCACATGTAACTATTGGGGCCGTAAAGGTGCAAAACGTGCTGTGCTTGCACGTGAATTGAGCTTAGATGAAATTGTTGAATTAAAAGAAAACGCTGAAGTTGAAGTAGAAGTACAAATTCACGGTATGACATGCATGTTCCAATCAAAGCGTTCATTAGTTGGAAACTATTTTGAATATCAAGATCGTAATCTGGAGATTGAAAAGAAAAAGTATGAAGAAAATATGTTTTTACATGATCCAGAGCGTAATAACAAGTATCCGATTTATGAGGACGAAAATGGTACTCATATTATGAGTCCGAATGATATTTGTTTCATTGATGAGTTAGATGAACTTATCGATGCTGAAATCGATAGCTTGAAAATTGATGGTGTGTTAAAAAGCTCTGAATACATTATCCAAGTGACAAAGAAATATCGTAAAGCTATTGATTTATGTGTAGAAGATCGCGATGCGTATTATGACATGAAAGACGATTTATATAAAGAGATAGAAGAAATTCAACCAGTAAATCGTCCGTTAGATACAGGATTCTTCTTTAAAGAAACGGTTTACTAAACGAGGAGGGTGTAGGATATGACTGTACAAGAAATTTCACGAGTAATCGATGGAAAACGCGTTATTGTGAAAAAACCTGAATTGTTAATCCCTGCAGGTAATTTAGAGAAATTAAAAGTAGCTATTCATTACGGTGCAGATGCTGTATATTTAGGTGGACAGGAATTTGGTCTGCGTTCAAATGCAGGGAACTTTACGCTAGAAGAAATGGCAGAAGGCGTAGAATTTGCAAAGAAATATGGCGCAAAAATATATGTAACAACAAATATCTTTGCACATAATGAAAATATGGATGGATTAGAAGATTATTTAAGAGGGATTGAAAAAGCTGGTGTAACAGGTATTATTGTTGCAGACCCGCTTATTATCGAGACGTGTAAACGTGTAGCTCCTTCTGTTGAAGTACATTTAAGTACACAACAGTCTCTATCCAACTGGAAAGCAGCGCAGTATTGGAAAGAAGAAGGCTTGCATCGTCTTGTATTAGCTCGTGAAGTCGGCTATGAAGAAATGAAGGAAATTAAAGAAAACGTTGATATTGAAATTGAAGCGTTCGTCCATGGGGCAATGTGCATTGCATACTCTGGAAGATGTACATTAAGTAACCATATGACAGCACGTGACTCAAACCGTGGCGGTTGTTGTCAATCATGTCGTTGGGATTATGACCTAGTTCAAGCAGTATCACAACATAAAGAAGCAGAAGAGCTTCCTTTATTCCAAGAAGGCGATGCACACTTTGCAATGAGTCCAAAAGACTTAAACTTGATCCTTTCAATTCCGAAAATGATTGAAATTGGAATTGACAGCTTGAAGATTGAAGGACGCATGAAATCTATTCACTACGTAGCAACAGTAGCAACTGTGTATCGCAAAGTAATTGATGCATATTGCGCGGATCCTGATAACTTTGAGTTTAAACAAGAATGGTTAGATGAGCTCGATAAATGTGCAAATCGTGATACAGCGCCTGCATTCTTTGAAGGAGTTCCAGGATACCAAGAACAAATGTATGGAAATCATAGTAAGAAAACAACGTATGATTTTGCTGGTTTAGTGTTAGATTATAATGAAGAAACAGGCATTGTCACAATCGAACAACGTAACTACTTCAAACCAGGGCATGAGGTTGAGTTCTTTGGGCCAGAAATAGAAAACTTTACACAAACGGTGGAGAAAATTTGGGATGAGGATGGAAACGAATTAGATGCAGCGAGACATCCGTTGCAAATCGTGAAATTCAAAGTGGATCAACCAGTGTATGTGAATAATATGATGCGAAAAAGCATACATCAATAAGAAAGAGTGGTAGTTGAATGGGGACGAATAAGCCGGTTGTAATTGGAATCGCTGGTGGTTCAGGATCAGGTAAAACAAGTGTAACAAAAGCAATTTTTGATCAATTTCAAGGTCATTCCATTTTAATTTTGGAGCAAGATTATTATTACAAAGACCAAAGTCATCTGCCAATGGAAGAGCGTTTAAAAACAAATTACGATCATCCATTAGCGTTTGATAATGACTTATTAATTGAGCACTTACATCAGTTGCTTGCATATAAGCCGGTTGAGAAACCCGTATATGATTATACATTGCATACACGCTCAGAAGAAATTATTCCAGTAGAACCGAAAGATGTAATTATTTTAGAAGGGATTCTTATCTTAGAAGACCCGCGTCTTTGTGATTTAATGGATATTAAGGTGTTTGTTGATACGGATGCTGACCTTCGTATTTTACGTCGCATGCAACGTGATATTAAAGAGCGTGGCCGTACAATGGACTCTGTTGTTGAGCAGTATGTAAATGTTGTACGTCCAATGCACAACCAATTTATTGAGCCTTCTAAGAAATTTGCGGATATAATTATTCCAGAAGGTGGACAAAATCATGTTGCAATCGATATTATGGTCACAAAAATTGCAACAATTCTTGAACAAAAAGTGAATTTGTAATAGCATAGTAAAAGATATACGATAGGAAGGGATTTTTTCCCTTCCTATCGAATACAATGAAACATGCCAACCTCATCTATCTATAGGTGAGGGCATATTTATATGAACTTTCCATACATATCTTCTTTATATGAGGAAGAATTGGAAAATACGGGGTTGTATGTGACAACTCCGCTAGTACATGTGTACTAGAAACCTCCGCTATAGGATAAAGCGGAGGAGTTTTCATATTGAACTCCTCTTTTTTTCGGGGGATTGGTATATAAAAGGAGTGGAAAACATGGCAACAGAAAAAACATACCCTATGACGCAAGAGGGTAAACAAAAATTAGAAAACGAAATTGAGCAATTAAAAACAGTAAGACGTAAAGAAGTTGTAGAGCGTATTAAAATCGCACGTAGCTTCGGTGATCTTTCTGAGAACTCGGAGTACGATGCAGCGAAAGATGAGCAAGCATTCGTAGAAGGACGTATTACACAACTAGAAAATATGATTCGTAACGCAGTTATCATTGAAGATAATGGCGAAGAGTCTACAGTTGTAACATTAGGTAAAACTGTAGTATTCAAAGAATTACCAGATGGAGATGAAGAAGCTTACACAATCGTTGGTAGCGCAGAAGCTGATCCATTTGAAGGAAGAATTTCTAACGATTCTCCAATCGCAAAAAGCTTATTAGGTAAGCAAATTGGTGAAAAGGTAGCAATCCAAACGCCAGGCGGAGAAATGCAAGTAGAGATTATCTCTGTAAAATAATAAAAAAGGTTCACTCATATGGGTGAACCTTTTTTATTTTATTATCCCATTGCTCTCAAGATTCTGAGTGAAAAGTGCTATATAATCGTCCATGATAGTTTGGTTTGAGCGATAAAAGAGAAAGGATCCTTAAGGGAGTTTTCACTTTATTCGACATAATATGACGATGTAAGAGCTTTAATTCTGATATTATAAGTGAGGAATTTTATACTTTTATGTTTTGAAGTGTGAAGAGAGTTTAAAAGGGATAAGGAAGAGGGACAGTTCATGAAAAAGAAATTATTTGCAGCACTCACTTGTGGCGTTATGATGACAGGATTAGCGGCATGTGGATCTAGTGAGAAAACAAGTGCATCAAACGAATCGAAACCGAAACAAGAAGAAAAAAAGGATGATGCAGCAACTTCGTCTTCAAACAGCACACCGAATACAAAGGGGAACACGGAATTAGATAAGGATAAAAAGGAACAGAAATTCGAAGACTTTGCTCTAGAGTATCAGTTAGCTATTGTAATGAGAATGTTTCAGGATGTGACGATTAAGTATGATTATGCGATTGGTAATCCAGAATATTTGTTACAGGATACAATGGATCAGAAGACAATAGATGATATGAAGAATATGTTACAAGAACAGGCAAAGAATAATGATAAACTTTTTAAAGATGAAGTGAATCAAGCGTATACTTACTTAAATCAATCTAAAGTAAGTAATAAAGATGAAATTCAAAAGTTAATTAACGCAGAAAATGAATATTTAAAGATCGTAGACAGATCGCATGTATTGATTCTGTAACGGTTGAGAATGCAAAAGAAAAAAGAAGTGAAATGCAAGCTTTACAACCGGATTATTTAAAAGCAGCAGCTCAAGTAACAACTACTACAATTGAGGTTGCAAAAAATTCAGGAATAGATGAAGAGAGTTTTAGGTCAATTCTTATGAAATTTCTAAAGCAGCCAAAAGATTTATAAAAATCATTCAATCATACAAGAAAAATACAAACTCTAATAATATTTCGTTCTGTATAAAAGGAATGACACCTCGTCTAAACTGAAAAGACGAGGTGTTTTTTATGAAAATCAAACGGAGAATTATCATCACCTTATTATGCTTTACATGCATCATGTTGCTATTGCTTGGAAGATTGGTACAAATACAGCTTATATCTACTGAATCATTTACAGATAAACATATAAATTTAATTGAAAAGAGTGTTACCCAGCGTACACAAGCAGTTACAGTGGATGATGGTAGGGGACGTTTTATTGATCGAAATGGAGTAGAACTTGGTGAAGAAAAGTATTCAGTGTTAATTATTTTTCCATTTCTACAAATAAAAAATGACATGTTAGAGAAAATTGCGCATATCATTAGTGTGCCGGGACAAGACATAAATCTGCAAATGAAAGACAAACGAAAACCATTTATATTTCAAAGAGGTGATAAACCGTTTCAATTAACGAAAGAACAGGTGGAAAAGATTAATCGTGCGGATATGTTAGGCATGGTTGCAACTGAAGTAAGGGTGAAACAAATACCAGAAGCAGAACATTTAATTGGTGCAGTAGGAGAAAACGAGAATGAATTTCAAAAGCGATACGGGGAAATGAAGAAGTTCCCTATTCAAACACCGATTGGTATTTCAGGACTTCAACAATCATTTGATGAATTTTTAATGACTGATGGTGAAACGAAAGTGTTGTATCAAGTAGACAGACAGGGCGAACCGATTTTTGGGAAACGTGCAAAATATACATCTCCTGGAAATCCTTTTTATCCAGTTACGATTCAAACAACGATAGAAAAGTCTTTGCAACAAAAAGCAGAAGAGCTTGTGCAAATGCATGGAATAAAAAACGGTGGATTAGTACTACTTGATGTGAAGAAGAGTGAAATTTTAGCAATGGTGAGTAAACCATCTTTACAGACGAATGATAAGCGTACGTATCAAAAAACGATGGAAAACCAAATGCTAACGCCTCATTTTCCTGGTTCTATTTTTAAAACAGTTGTAGCGGCCGCGGCAATTGATAATGATATAATTCAATCTCATCGTATGTTTAACTGTGATACAGATCCGTATGGCGAAAATACTCCGCAGGTTATGATGGGGAAATTAAGCTTCACAGAGAGCTTTGCTAGGAGTTGTAACAGGACATTTGCTGTGCTTGGTGATGAATTGATGCAAAAGGATAAACATGTAATGGAAACGTATTTAGAAGCGCTAGGAGCGAGTGAGAAGGTAGGATGGAAAGGGCAAGTGTTTCATACGTCTGGGTTTAAACAGTTGATAGAAGAGAAAAAAGCAATTGTTTGGAATGAAGAAGAAACTAAGATGAGTCACAAAGCAATCGCCCAAACGGCGATTGGGCAAAAGGATGTAAGAATATCCCCTTTAGCTGTTGCAAATATGATGGCGACGATTGCAAGAAATGGAGAGAAGAAAGAAGTAAAAGCTGTAAAAGAAATACGGTACAAAAATGGCACAAGATTTTTTCATTTTGAAGATCATAAATTGGAGGGGCGACAACTCTCTTATCATACAGTGAAACAAGTGCAATCACTATTAAGAAAAGTAGTAACGATGGAGAAAGGAACAGGTACTACTTTTCAGTCATTACCGCTATCTGTTGCCGGAAAATCTGGGACGGCACAAACAGGAAAAGGAAATCGTGTAAATCGTTGGTTTGCGGGTTACTTCCCGTATGAAAACCCAAGATATGCGTTAGTAGTTGTTGACTTAGAAACGAATAATGAACAAAATACTGTAACACCGATTTTTAAAGAATTTGTAGAAGAGATTGCTCACTTGGAAAGTAGAAGGTAATCTTGCAATTTATTATCAAATGTTTTCATTTCGTGAAAAAATTACTGTAGTTATTCAACCTTTTAAGATTTAGTGTTACAATAGCAAGTAGGAAAAACTGCATGGAGGTTTGAAGAATGGCAGGAGGATCTAGATTCCAACAGAAACAACAAAAACGTCGTCAAAACGGTGTTTTAAATATTGCAATTGCTATTGTGTTATTAGCAGTACTTGTTGTAGCGTATCAAGTATTCTTTACTTCTGATACAACAGAGCAAGCATCTTCTCCAGACAAGAAAGTATCTCAGCAAACAACGAAAGATAATAAAGCTGAGAAAACGAAAGAGAAAGAAGAAGCTAAGAAACAAGAGCAAGCAGCAGCGAAGAAAAAAGAGGACGAAGAGAAACAAAAAGCTGAGGAAGAAGCAAAAGCAAATGAAAAGACCCCAGCTGAAAAAACACAGCCTAAAGCAACAGATGCTTATACGAAACCTTCTTGGAAGCCAGTTGGTACAACGCAAGGTGCAACACCGGCAATGACATTTCAACAAGGATCAGCAGATTGGAATGAGATGAAACAAGCAATTTCCGCTGCAATCGAAGTTCCAGTGGAACAATTGGTTATTCACCGCATTGGGAATAACGGTAAGCAAAAAGCGTACGGTAATGTTCAAGATAAACAAACTGGTAAAAGATATTATGTAAATATTGATTGGGTAGAAAATGAGGGTTGGAAACCAGCACTTGTTCAAACTCTAAACTAAAAAAGAGAGAGGTTCTTAGAACCTCTCTCTTTTTTAGTTAGCGTAATTTTTTTAATTTAAAATGAACAACTGCGCTGTAATAAGGTCTTTTGCTCTCGGGATCCATAACCATTTGATGAGAAATATGATGAACTTCCAGCATAAGTGCTTTGTTATTGTCAATTTGTTCGTTAATTTTCTTTTCTAAGGAAACTAAGTTTGGTGCTTCAAAAAATTCTACTTTATCTTCCAGCATTTCAAACGTAAATGACACAAAAAACGCTCCTCTCCATATAATCAAGTTAAGTGTAACAAAGAAAAGAAGGAAATACCATTTCCGTTTCAATTGACATTTTCGTAAAGAAAGCATATCATACTGATAAAACCGATAAGAAAAAGGGGAATTTTATATGGGTACAGAATTTAACGGTTTATTTGATGAGTGGGCTCATACGTACGATTCATTCGTACAAGGCGAAGATATACAATATAAAGAAGTTTTCGCTCGTTATGAGGAGATTTTAGAGGATGTAGTAAATAAATCATTTGGAAATGTATTAGAATTTGGTGTTGGCACTGGTAATTTAACAAATAAATTATTACTTGTTGGCCATACTGTTTACGGGATAGAGCCGTCACGTGAAATGCGTACAATCGCAAAGAAAAAGCTACCAGAAGGATTTTCAATTACAGAGGGAGATTTTCTTTCTTTTGATGTTCCCGATTCTATTGATACAATTGTAAGCACTTATGCGTTTCATCATCTAACAGATGAAGAAAAAGATGTAGCAATTGCGAAGTATAGTCAATTGCTTCATAAAGGTGGTAAAATAGTGTTTGCTGATACGATATTTGCAGATCAAGAAGCGTATGATAAAACTGTTGAAACTGCAAAACAAAGAGGTTTTCATCAGTTAGCAAACGATTTGCAAACAGAATACTATACACGTATTCCGATCATGCAATCTATTTTTGAAAACAATGGCTTCCATGTAACATTTACGAGATTAAATCATTTCGTTTGGGTAATGGAGGCAACTAAGCAATAGAAAGAGGGATTAGATTGAGAATTGCTGTAATTGGAGCAATGGAAGAAGAAGTACGTATTTTACGTGACAAATTAGAACAAGCAGAAACAGAAACCGTTGCAGGTTGTGAATTTACGAAAGGAACATTAGCAGGACATGAAGTAATCTTGTTAAAGTCTGGTATTGGTAAAGTAAATGCGGCTATGTCGACGACAATTTTATTAGAGAGATACCAACCTGAAAAAGTAATTAATACAGGCTCAGCTGGTGGATTCCATCAATCTTTAAATGTTGGGGATGTTGTCATCTCAACAGAAGTTCGCCATCATGACGTGGATGTAACTGCATTTGATTACGAATATGGTCAAGTGCCAGGGATGCCACCAGGATTTAAAGCGGATGAAGCACTAATAGCATTAGCTGAGAAATGTATGAAATCCGAAGAGAACATTCAAGTTGTGAAAGGAATGATTGCAACAGGGGATTCATTTATGAGTGATCCAAACCGAGTTGCAGCAATCCGTGATAAATTTGAAAATCTTTACGCAGTAGAAATGGAAGCAGCAGCGGTTGCGCAAGTATGTCATCAATACAAAGTACCATTTGTAATTATTCGTGCACTTTCTGATATTGCTGGTAAAGAATCAAACGTTTCATTTGATCAATTTTTAGATCAAGCAGCTCTCCATTCTACAAACTTTATTGTAAAAGTGTTAGAAGAGTTAAAGTAATGTAACAAAAAGGCAACTGTCTCATATAAAGAAGATACATACAGTTGCCTTTTCTTTATTGGCAAATAAGGAGGAGAACACGATGAAGGTGTATCGTGGAGTTCATGAATTAATCGGTCATACACCGATTGTAGAAATTACTCGTTTTTCACTTCCAGAGGGCGTTCGTTTATTTGCAAAGCTTGAATTTTATAATCCAGGTGGAAGCGTGAAAGATCGCTTAGGAAGAGAATTGATTGAAGATGCACTAGCAAAAGGACTTGTAAAGCCTGGGGGAACAATTATTGAACCGACGGCAGGGAATACTGGCATTGGACTGGCACTCGCAGCACTAGAGCATGATTTACATGTAATTGTTTGTGTTCCAGAAAAATTCAGTATTGAAAAGCAAGAGCTGATGAAAGCACTTGGTGCAACAGTTGTGCATACGCCAACTGAACAAGGAATGACAGGCGCAATTGCGAAGGCGAAAGAATTAGTAAAAGAAATTCCAAATTCATACTCTCCAAGTCAATTTGCAAATGATGCAAATCCACGTGCCTATTTCAAAACATTAGGCCCAGAGCTGTGGGAAGCGTTGGATGGAGAGATTAACATATTCGTAGCAGGTGCAGGTACTGGCGGTACATTTATGGGAACTGCCTCCTATTTAAAAGAACAAAATCGTGAAATTAAAACGGTGATTGTAGAACCAGAAGGATCTATTTTAAATGGTGGTGAAGCAGGTTCACATGAAACAGAAGGAATCGGTCTTGAATTTATTCCGCCATTTTTAAAATCATCATATTTCGATGGAATTCATACCATTTCTGATCGAAATGCATTCAGACGTGTGAAAGAATTAGCGCAGAAAGAAGGCCTTCTTGTTGGTAGTTCTTCAGGAGCAGCATTTCATGCGAGCCTATTAGAGGCTGAAAAGGCAAAACCAGGTACAAATATTGTAACGATTTTTCCAGATAGCAGTGAGCGTTATTTAAGTAAAGATATATACAAAGGGTGGGAATAAAAAATGAGAGCAAAAACAAAGTTAATTCATGGTATTCGCATAGGAGAACCTTCAACTGGATCTGTAAACGTACCGATTTATCAAACAAGTACGTACAAACAAGAAGCAGTTGGTAAACATCAAGGATACGAATATTCACGTACAGGTAATCCAACGCGTTCAGCATTAGAAGAAATGATTGCCGTATTAGAAAACGGTCATGCAGGATTTGCATTTGGTTCAGGAATGGCTGCTATTACAGCAACTATTATGTTATTCTCAAAAGGAGATCATGTCATTTTAACAGATGACGTATATGGCGGAACATATCGTGTGATTACAAAAGTATTGAATCGTTTCGGTATTGAACATACATTTGTAGATACAACAAATTTAGATGAAGTAGCAGAAGCAGTACGTCCAAATACAAAGGCAATTTATGTAGAAACACCAACAAATCCATTATTAAAAATTACAGATATTAAGCAAATTTCTACATTTGCAAAGGAAAAAGGTCTATTAACAATTATTGATAATACATTCATGACGCCATACTGGCAGTCACCAATTTCTTTAGGAGCAGATATTGTACTTCACAGTGCAACGAAATATTTAGGTGGACATAGCGATGTTGTTGCCGGATTAGTTGTTGTTAATAGTGCGCAATTAGCAGAAGACCTTCATTTCGTTCAAAACTCAACAGGTGGTATTCTTGGACCACAAGATAGCTTCTTGTTACTTCGTGGTTTAAAAACATTAGGAATTCGTATGGAAGAACATGAAATAAATTCACGCGCGATTGCTGAGTTTTTAAATAATCATCCAAAAGTTAATAAAGTATACTATCCAGGCCTTGAATCACATCCGAATCATGCATTAGCAACTGAACAAGCGAATGGATATGGTGCAATTATTTCATTCGATGTCGATAGTGAAGAAACGCTAAATAAAGTACTTGAGAAACTGCAGTATTTTACGCTTGCTGAAAGTTTAGGAGCAGTAGAAAGCTTAATTTCTATTCCAGCTCAAATGACACATGCATCTATTCCAGCAAATCGTCGTAAAGAGCTAGGAATTACAGATACATTAATTCGTATTTCTGTCGGTATTGAAGATGGCGAAGATTTAATTGAAGATTTAGCCCAAGCATTAGCATAATAAAAAAGCACTGCTAAAATGAAGTGACCCCTGTCAAGTAGACTGTATTCAAAAAGCACAACTAAGTAACCTGAGTTCTATATTTATATGGACTCAGGTTATTTAATTTCTTTTGAAATCTTTGGTGATTATAAAAGTGTATATATTTGCGCACGGCAAATTTAACCTCATCAGCTTTACGGAAAGAGTATAAATGAAAACACTCTGACTTAAAGTGGCTGAAGAAGTTTTCTATACAAGCATTGTCCCAACAGTTTCCCTTCCGAGAC
>NZ_KB895715.1:0-48021 GCF_000374965.1 Bacillus sp. 95MFCvi2.1
ACATATCTCCATAAATATGTACATAAACTTCATGTACATATTTATCCTTATCCAACACTCTAAAAACAAGTGGATTCTGAATTTTAGGAATTTACTGTTGTACAAAAAAAAGCGACAATATATTATAGATTTATACACATATCTTTCGACCAAATCCCTAAAGATAATGTACAAAATTATGTGATTGGGGGGACAGTAAAAAATGATTACTCTACAACTAAAAAATTATAAGTTTTTCTCTATTCCTGTTTGGCTAGAATGGAATACTTCAAGTAAAGGTGATATAACAAATAAGAAATTCTCAATTATTGGACTTAAAGAAACTTCAAATGACATACACATTGTACATCCATTAAGCGACTTTATACTAAGCAATTGGAAATATAATGCTTACAATACCCAAAGAAAACATTGTAATAATACGGTTTCTTTTCTAAATTACTTATTAACTAACAAGAAACAGTTAGGGATTAATAATCTAAAAGAATTAAAACTAGTACATGGAAATGATTTTCTTAATAATCTATCTCGTAATGAAAGAACAGTAGGTACTGTTAAAGATGTTGAAAGAACATTAACATTATTTTATATATGGCTTCAAAAAAAAGGATGCTTACCAATGGTAAATGAAACCCTTTTTATAAAAAAAGAGACTTATCAAGGAAAATATTATTTCCAATCCCCTTTTGAAGTCATCTATCCCACCAAAAAAGTCTCAAAGCAAGAACATATGTTACCAGCAAAATACATTCCTCTATTATTAGAAATTGCTACCCTAAAAACAAAGCCAATTGCATTAGGAGTCTATCTACAAATATTTGGTGGCTTAAGAAGAGGTGAGGTCGTCAATTTGAAACGTTCAAACTTAAAGAGAAAATTAAATACTGGAGATTTTCTACTCACTCTAAAAAATCAAAATTTCAGAAAGGATATTAAAGATCATTCTGGATCCAGTAGCGTAAAAAAGCCTAGAAATCAAGCCGTCCTACAAATATTTGATTGGGGAAAAGTTCTTTTGGCAGATCATATTAATTTATATAAAGATCATACTGACTCAGGTGCTCTTTTTATAAATAGGGATGGAAAAGCTATGTCAGGAAAAAGCTACAGTCAATATTTTAATAAACTAAAACATGATTTTATAAATTTCTTAAAAACATACGGTAACTCAGAAGAAAAAATTCTTGCGAATCATTTACTCCTTGCAGATTGGTCTACTCATATAGGACGGGGAACTTTCACTAATCTTATTGCCGAAAATACAGATAATCCTCTAGAAATAGCTTTTCATCGTGGTGATGATAATTTATTATCATCTTTAACATATATGGTTAAGACAGATAGAATGAGAAAAAAAATCGAAGATAAATTCGATAATATGCATGAAAATTATCTCCCCCGCCTTATTGATAGAAATAAATTTGATTAATACCATATTCCCTTCAAAAAAGAGGTGAACAAATGTCTACTGAAAATAATAGTGAACTCCAATACATAACTGTACTGGAATTTAGTAGGTCACTAGGAATTCACGAAACTACAGCTTATAAATATATTAAAAGAGGGCTTATTTCAAATATAAAAAACATTAAAGGACGTATACATATCCATATAGACGAGATAGAAAAAACAAAAGAAAAAGCTAACCTAAATCCTGTTGACGATAGAAACTCCTACCTAACAACGTATGAAGTATTTGAAGTTTTAAAAAAAGACGGTTTGTGTATACGAGGAACATCATGGATTCACAAAAAGGTTTCCACTGGATTAATAAAAAGATACATGAAATTCAAAAATAAACTTTATATTCATAAAGAAGAAATAAAAACACTAAAACTTTACTATTTCGAACATTATAATGCAAATATTCCGTCACAAAAAATTGAGGATTACTATACAATTAATGAACTTAGCCTAGAACTAGGAATATCCAAAAATCAAATTCACAAATACATATATGAAAATAAAATCAACACTTTTAAACTCCCTCATGCTAAAGGAAATATATTTTTTCTAAAGTCTCATCTGTCACTAATAAAAGAAAAGATTGGCTATATAGATAAATATAACCCTAAAGAATTTCTTTCCATCCAAGAACTAATAAGTCAACTTGAAAAACATAAAATTTATGTGACTGATAGATCAATCCGACAGCTAATATATACAAAGCGAATACTAAATTATGTAATGCATCTAAATAAATACTATTTTCATAAAAACGAACTCAGCCAGTTATTAAATTATTTTGCTGAAGAAGGATATTATGAACATATCCATACAGAAACACAGAAACAAGAAAAAAACAAACCTATGACAAATTTCTTAACTGTTAAACAAGCATCAGAAAAACTACAAGCTCCACCAATTTGGCTAAGAGGGCTGTTAAAAGACTACTTCCCTAATTCAAAAAAAGTGCCTGCATCTGGTGGATATCATTGGCTAATATCAAAAAATGATATAGAGAATTTCCAAAAAGAATACTACTATAATCATAATACAGGGAGGCTGCATTTAATAGACCACTACGATTTGGATACCTTACGCTCTATTTCAGGATTTACATTTGATAAACTACGTTTAGATATAAAAAAAGGACTACTGACAGGTGCTATACTAAAAAATAAAAAGTACTTTATCCCTATCCCAAATGCAAATAGGTATTTAGAAAGTCTACAATATGTATTAGATACTATTTATGATACACATACAGCTTTAGAAGACTTATTAGAACATTTTAATAACCATCCCCCTCCCAATGGTTTAATAAAAACATCGTCTTTTTATAAAAAATGGGTGGAAATCAAGATTAATTCCAGTAATGCAAGACCACCCTCCTTAAGAGGCAATATCTTAAAATTTATTAACTTATATGACAAAATGCTTTCTTATTTCCAAGGTGAAATATGGACTACTTCGAATGCTAAAATAGAGCTTTTTCTTTCCAATAGAACCTTATCTAATGAACTTAAAAAAATTTTCGTTCAGTTTTTGTCATATTGTGATACTCAAAATGGAATAAATAGAGAAAAAAAATACTTGTACTACTACACAAAAAAAGATGATACTTATTCAGAAAAAAATATGTACTCATTTGAAATTTATCACCAATATTATTCTCATGTTCAAAACATTGAAATACATATTACTAACGCTACTACATGTAGATACTACGCCAATATGTGGGCATACACAATAATTCTTCTCACCAATAATTGGAGAGGAATAGATATCGTTCATGAATTCCCTTCTATAGAACTGGATTTTATAAGAGCGGACAAGTTATCTTGGTTCAAAACCAATAAATTAACCATGGAAGAATCACAAAGTATTATTAATCAGCTTTATATTAAACTTCGAAATGCAGTAGCAAATAAAGTTTCTGTACTTTATAACTTCTATGTATCTCCAAACTTAATAGAGAGCTTAGCGCATTCACTTGTCATTTCTGAACTTCATAAAAGAAATATACAAAATTACACTGCCCTTCCAGAAAACTCTCGTATACTTGGTACTTTCTTTTTTGGCAAAAAAATTGTATCAGCCAAAGTATCTGGAAAGGATCAGCATTTAAACTTTTTTAATCCCTCTCCTCAATTAAAAGATTTTGACTGTTTGGTCATGAATAGAAGTACCATGACTTATCTTTTTTATTCAATCTTAGAAGATGATGGTGAAGATGCTGATTTAGCCCTAGAAATTACAAAAAACACCCGATCACACAAAAATTCAGATACAACTGCTATTTACATTCAAGCAAAAAATAAAGACGGCAGCATAAATAGAGTCTCGGTTAACTTGTTAAATCGTGGTATGTTTGGGTGGTTATACAACTATATTTTACTTAGATTAAAAGAAGATATACAAAATGGACAAACAATTGAAGAACGAACCGATACTATAAAAGAACTACGTAATTCTATTTCACCTATGGAACTAGAAAAATGGGCAATCCTTTTGCAAAATCTTTATACTAATAAAAACCGTGTTATAGATGAATTCAAGCATCTTCCAATTGAAGAACTGAAAACACTTGCAATAAAATTATTTACAAATCAAATGCCTTCAAAAGAAAAAACGGGCCAATGTCTTGTATACCCTAATTGTAAAAGAAAAAATCTAAAAACATGTTATTCTTGTGAGTATTTTATCCCTGAAAAAATGGTGTTAATTGAAGCAATTAGTGAACTTAAAAGATTAACAAGTTCATTAGAGAACACCAAATATGATGCTATTAGAAAAAGGGATTCGTTTTTTCTTCTCAATATTATTTTGTTAATTGACGAAGCAATTAAAGCTTTTGGTATTGATGTCGTCAATTCTTTTCTTCCTTTAAAAGAAAAAACAAAAATATTAGAGAAAGTTAAACAACGTTTACTTTTATAAAAAAAATACTATGTAAAGGATATATATAATGCAATTAAAAAAGATAATAAATATGGGAAACACGCCAATAGCCGTTACTGAATCTATAACTTATAACGATCTTAATGTATCCAAATTCGAAAATATATTTAACGATTTACTTATCAATGGATATATAATGGCAAAATCTTTTGATGATGATGAATGGCTTATTCCATGTAACATCCAAAATACACCTTTTAAGCTGCCGTTTCATAAATTGTTTTCACATAAAAAATTATGCACCATTATTAAATACTATCTTTTATTACGGCGTGCTTCAGGTATCTCACCTTCAACTATAGAAACCGAATTCAATATACTCAAGAAAATAATTTTAGCAACCGAGGGAGTAACCTCCACAGATCAATTCGAAAAATTACTTTCTAGTCTCAGCAAACCTTGGGCTTCAACATTAGCACTTGTATTTAAAGAATTCTTAGAATTTTCACGGTTGCCAGGACATGAAAAATACATAGAAATATGCGACTCATTCCCTTCACCTAAATGGAAAAATAGAGATCTACCCAATTTTTATCATGTCCTGCTTTTTGATGAAATCATTAATGATTTTAAATATAAGGTGGTCCTACC
The DNA here is from genome assembly GCF_000374965.1 of Bacillus sp. 95MFCvi2.1. Lineage (NCBI taxonomy): Bacteria > Bacillati > Bacillota > Bacilli > Caryophanales > Bacillaceae > Bacillus > Bacillus sp. 95MFCvi2.1. The sequence goes on from NZ_KB895715.1 coordinate 4,996, forward strand.
TAAATACCATAAATATTATCCTGTAATTTTATGGTGGACTATTACAAATATTATTCCCATGAGACCCAATGAATTTTTAAGAATGAAATATAATTGTCTACATGAAAAAAACGATGGTAAAACATGGATTATTATTCCGAGATCGAAACAAAAGTTCGATAGCCCCAAACAAGAAGAATATTTTCAACATATTCTTGTTACTGATGATATATCTAAGGCGATTAAAGATTTTCAATATGTGTTGGATACGTATAACATTCATACAGATAATCTATTTCCACAAGAATTTTATTGTCAGTTTTTTTCTAGAAGTATTAAGAAATCCACAAATAGAATTTTAAAACATCAATTTCAAACTTTACTAAATAACTTTTATACAGAAATTGTTGAACAGATGTATTCACAGCACTCTTTAGATAAGATTTCTCCAGGTGATACAAGGCATTTTGCAATCATTAATATGTTTTTACAAGGATTTAATGTTTTATCCATCGCCAGATTAGCTGGACAAACAACTATACAACATGCGTCAAACTATTATTCTCACGCCAAATTATTTGCTCAATCATATGTATACAGACTTACTCAAACTATAGTTGAGAAACAAGCTCAAAACAAAATGTCTGGTGGCTTTTTGGGAACTAAAAGAAAAATTTTTGATAATAGAATATTATATTCACCTAAAAACTCAGACCAGTACCAGAAAGTTGATTATGGCTACTGCACTGATAAAAATTTTCCTAATAATTGCGTTGAGGACTGTAGAATATGTGTTAATCATTACTTTTTCAATCCATCTATCGATGAATATGACAAGGCGATTAAGTGGTTAGAATCATACTCAAGGGATTTAGAAAATAGAATCAATAATCATCTTGAATATATTAAAGAATTTAGTTTATCGAAGTCACATGAACGAGTGAACTATCACGAGTCTCTTCTAACTAAACATTCTAGACAACTATTAAAGTATATGGACCACAAGGCTATTGTTGATGCAAAGTTTATAGAGGAGTGAAAGAACTGATGCTAAAAGGAAGACAAAAAAACTCAGGGCGACCTAGAATTTTTACTGATCAGGAATTAAAAGAACTTGCATTAGAAGTTAAAAACAGATTAGGGCACGTACATTTAACTTATTCCCTTCTTGAAAAAGAGACCGGCATTGGAAGAAACACCTGGAAGAGAAGATTAGAAAAAACTATAGCTGAATTAAATAAACCTATTTATCGAACAATTAGTGTAAACGATGATGATGAGGTATATTTTCCAAACATTGAACAAATTTTTGAAATTTATAAGGGGAATACCCCTAAAATTATTAATGCACTTCATGGATTTGAAACAATGTTTATTAAATTGTATGAAGAACTCCATACCTTAAAAAAAGATGAACAAAAAATTATCCATATAAAGCAAATTACTGCTGAAAAAGATTTACAAATTAAAAAGCTTAAAGTACAAGTTGAACATTATAAAAACCTTTACGATCAATTAACTATTTCTAGTTCCTTCCCTCACTTACAAGAAAAAACAGGACTCAAAGACAATCTTTTAGATTTCAACGCTAGCGTTGATAAAAACAGTAGTTTAACAAACTTTAAAACTCTATTCAAAACTTCTAAAGATTCAATAGAACCCTCAGAAAAAAGTGATTTAGAGGAACCTTTCAATAAACTACAAGAGATGTTTCCTGATTTTTTCAATGAAAAATAATAGAAAACATGTACCAAACAAAAAGAATCCATTTTTTAAAATGGATTCTTTTATAAAACACCAAAATAATTCTCTTGTGTGATAATCATCGTTTATATGACAAAACTCATGAAAGAAATTATTAAATAGCATAGTGATATTGTCTTTATTTTCATCCTTTAACTCTTCTGCAAGATACAATCCAAAAATAAATTCAGATCTAAAAAAGATAGAGGTTTCCTCTTCACCTAAATTATTCTTATAAAAGAGAACCATCGCTTGACCTTCACTTACTTCATTCTTAGTATGACCTGTCTCCAAGCCTTTTTCGGCCTGAAAGGCGTAGAGTTCTTTAACATATTCATTATTCACATCCGAGAATTTCTTTGCCACTTAGAACCATCGCCCCACGTAGGGACGGTAGATTTGAAATGCATCTTACTGGTACCCCCATGTCTTTCTCCTTTCTTAACTCGTGCTTTTTTTAGTTTAATGCAAGAACTTGTGTAAGTAAAATAGATAAAAATAATAAAATACTATTAAATATGGTAAAAACCAAAGCACTCTTTATCTTCATTTTTGTCCCATCTACTATCTCAACTCATCATCCAACGGTACAATAATTTCATCCAAGACTTTCCGCCAATCACGTTTCATTACCTGAGCATACTTGAATGGTTTTGCTTCTGGATGAACCGTCTTGTAGCCTTCATAGTCCTTGCTATCAATAATCCCACCAATATTCGGTATCGGATCTGTACCAATCATGTATTGAATGGCAGAAGAATGTAATTCATTTTCTGAGACAAACCATCCTTTGGCAAACTCCTTGATTGTCTTATCTCTTGCTTGCGTGAAGTAGTGTCTTTTGACCATAAAGATGTCTTCATTTTCATCCAATTCTTCGGCATCCATTGCATTTAAAATAGCATAATAGACTTCTTTTACACATTCGGTCTTATTCAATTTTTGTAAGGCTTTTTCAATTTCAGCCCGAATATCTTGGTTATTAGCAGAATACGTTCCCAACAAACGGTCAATATAAGTAGAATCGATATCATATAGTTTGATACTATTTTCCCCATAGAATTCAATACCTGAAAAGTCGGCCGTTGATTCTAAATCTTTCTCCTCTTTTTCTACTAGTGATCCTTTGATGGTATTGTACACACCCACTTGTTCTTCTAGAATATGTACTTGTTCTTGCAATGACTTCGAACTTTCCATATCGTCGTTGTAGTCATCATAGGTTACCAATGCTTCATAGGAATTATTTAGTTCTTGGAAAGCCTTCACGTAGTCAATTCTTGTTTCCATTGGGGTGTGTTCATCTAAGTCACCTGGTACAATCACAAACTCTTTGATTTTCTTGTAGGCTTTTTCGAATCGTTTCTTGGATTCTTCGTATGTTGGATATACTAAACCAGATTCTTCTTTGGCTTCTGAATATAGCTTAGTAGCATCTACAACATTCTTCTCCATCGTGTGTGGCTTACGGAAAGTAGCGATTAAACCTTTTGTTTTTTCTGGATAGGTACGATTGGTGCGAGAAAAAGCTTGAATCAAGTTCGCATAACTCAGGTTTCGATCCACAAATAGCGTTTGAATCGTTGGTGCATCAAATCCTGTCAATAAGCGATCCACAACAATGACCAGGTCAATTTGTTTCCCAAACTCTTTAAATTCTGCTTTCTTACGCGCTAATCGGTTGTTGATATCACCGTTATAGCGTTCGATGTCCGTTAAAGACCACGCCGTACCATAATAAGCATTGTATTCCTTTATAATTTCTTGCATTTCGGTTTGTTTATCTTTAGAATCCTCTGTATTTTCATCTAGTGAATAAGTGATTGCAATGCGTGGAAAATCCGGATCATCAATCGTTCTTCCAGCACGAATCGGATGATTGGTAAATTCTTTTTCTATCCAATTGCGATCTTTAGTCATTTCTTTAATCGCCTGATAATAGCGTTTTGCCATGTCAATGGAACTGGTTGTTAAGATTGCTGATTTTTGTGGTCGGCCATTTTTAAAATCAAACTTCATATAAGCATTATCTGGGCGGAAAATCTTACGCAATACTTTTTGAGTATGCTCATCACTTTCATAAACACTATTATCCAAGTATTCTTCTTTTTTCACACCATTCATTTCATCAATTAGTTGATTAATATGATCAGGATTATAAGTCGCGTACTTTTCTACTTGTCGTAATTGCTGATAGATTTGATTATTGAGTGACGTCGGTTCAATCGTATCTTCGTGTTCGACTTGGAAACCTAAGACCGATCCATCTTCTAAAGCATTTTTAATGGTATAGGTATGCAAGACTTCCCCATATTGATCGTGAGTCGTACGCGCCAATTGTCCTTTGGCTTGTTTTTTGTTTTCTTCGAAGATTGGTGTACCTGTAAAGCCAAACCACGTCGAGTTTGGAAAGAAGCCTTTGATTTCTTCCAGACCTTCTGCACTCAAAGCACGATGACATTCGTCAACGACAAAGACAATATGTTGACCTAAAAGTTTCTTGAAGCGATTAGTTCCTTTTTGTTCTTCTTGCTTTTTGGCATAGCGCAACGCGGCATCCAATTTTTGTCGTGTAGTGACAATCACTACATTTGAATTGGCATCTGCTAGTAATGTATTACTAAGTTCTTTGGCACTGCCTGTTCCTACAATCAAACTATTAGCTTTAGCATTTCCAGAAGAAAGACCGGTATTGAATTCTGAAGCAAACTTCGTAAATTCAGTTGTTGTCTGATTATCCAGATCTTTTCTATCTACTAGCATAATCGTACGATCTATTCCAGACTTTCGTGCTAATAGTTTGGTAGAGACAAAACTAGTTAAGGTCTTGCCAGAACCTGTTGCATGCCAGACATACCCTGATTGATGCTTGTTCGCAGCAGTAAATAGTGCTTCAATCGCATGGACTTGGTAAGGATGTAATACCATCAATGTCTTGTTATCTTGATCCTCACTGACAATTGTATAGTTGGCAATTAACCGATGAGCATCAGGTATATTCAAAACTTGTTTACAAAACTCATAGAGATTTTCAACTTTTCGATTGTCTTTGGTTCGCCAACTAAAGATAAATTTTCGATGCATGTCTTTTGGCATCGCATTGGCAAAGTAGCGAGTCGTCTGTTCGTTAGAAATAACAAATAACTGAAGAGTAGAAAAGATATTATTTCTAAACATCCCTTCTTCTGCATATTTCTTGACTTGATTATAGGCTTGGAATACGCCGTCTTTGGCACGAACCTGTTTCAATTCAATTTGAACAATCGGTAGCCCATTGATTAAAAGTGTCACGTCAAATCGACGATTACGACCATCTATGTTTGCTTTTTGTTTCGCAATCTGATTAACGACTTCGTATGTAGATATCCCACCACCAATGTCTTGGTTGGAATACAACACTAACGACATTGAACCTAGGGAAACATCTTCACGTTCAATCGTAATTCTAGAGATTCCATTTTCCCCTTTAAGCCATCTCGCAGCATCAAAAGGTGTCTGTGTTCTCAATAGTAATTCTGTTTTAATAGTGTCAAATTCTTTATCAGAAATTGGATGATCTCCAATTTCTGATAAGTTATTTTGCGTAATCTTTTGACGCAAGTTCTTCCACAAGTCTTCTTCAGATTTTAAATCTGGGCGATAACTCCACTGATTATGTCCTTCCCCTAGAACCTCAATCAGGCGACATTCCACTTCAGCTTCATCATTATGTGATATCTTTGTCATGTTTCTCCCTCTCTTCTTTTCACTTAGACAAACATCTTTTGCAGGAATGCTTTTTTCGTTTCTTTTAGGGCATCTAATTCACGCTGATGAAGTGTGATGAGGGTGTCCATATCATCAAAAAACACTCCAATAATAGATTGTTCATCGAAACTTGGAATAGATATCTTATAATTTGAGACATCTTTCTTAGTCAATTGTGGTTGGGCGCTTCCGAAGCTAATTAGATCAATCTGCTTTTTTCCTAGTGGAGATTTAAGAAATTGTGTTAAGAAACTTGGATTAACTTTTTCTTTTGAACGAAGTAGCAACATCCCAGAGTTAATTCGGGCATAAGGTATATGCTTCTGTACATCAGCATTATACCAAGCGATATGTCCCAATGAACCACGTGAAGTTACTACTATGTCATTCAGTTCTAACTTGCCATTCCCAAGTGAACTTGACTTTTCTTCTGTTATATATTGGTTAGATTCAAAAGAGAATCCATTCTTAGTTATGTTTGATGCACTAAGAAACAATGTGTGTCCTGCTTCTAATAGATCACCATTTGATGGGTAATTTTTACCTCGATCCCCATCCAACACGTTAACAGCTTCTGATAATTTACACTGTTCCCAATCACCAGTAAATCGTGGGAAACGAACTTCTGGTACGGACTCCCCTTCTTTTGGAAACATTTTTTGCAAGATGCCCTGTTTTGTTTGTTTGAGGGTGGTTAGTTCTTGCTGCTGAAGAACGATTGTATCGTCTAATTGTTTAAAAAAGTTTCCTATTTCCTTTTGTTCTTGATAAGAGGGTGATAGAAATTGATAATCTCTTATCTTACTTAATCCTAAGAACTTTTGAGTATTTCCTGCGTTCTCATTTCGTATATATTTTCCAAATATTGTTGACTTCAATAACTGTATTAGAAACTCATTTGTAACCTCACCACCATGTTTAATAAGGGCTACATTTTTAATTGCAAAATTTTCTCTATCAACTATAACTGGATTACCTATTGTACCAATCATCCCAAAAATAATGTCCCCAATATCAACTTTGGATCTTTTATTAATCGATTGATAATCTTCTTCAGAAATAAGTGAAACATTAGTCATGTCCAAACCATTTTCTGTTAAATTTTTTGAAGTAACTAATGGAAATCCTTCATTGTAATATTTTGGAGAATCATGTGTTCCATCACGAACATCTTTAATATCCGATAACTTACGCTTTTCCCAATCCCCAGTAAATCCTGCAAATCGAATTTCTGGTGTATGATTATTTTTCACGATTAAACACCTCTAATGCTCCTTTGATCCATTCAGCATCTTCTTCTCCAAATTGAAGTGAAGAAATCGTCTCAAATAGATTTTGTTCTAAGGCTGCTTTTTCTTTGCGAATCTCTTTGATTCCTGCACCAATTGAAGCCATATCCACTGGTTCCTCTTCTTCAAAGGTATCTACGTATCGAGGGATATTCAAATTGAAATCATTCTCTTTGATTTCATCAAAGGTAGCGACATGAGCATATTTCTCAACATCTTCTCGCTTCTTATATGTTTCAACAATCTTATCAATGTTTTCTTTAGAAAGTTTATTTTGATTCTTTTCTTTCGTAAACTCATTACTTGCATCAATAAATAACACATCTCGAATGGTACGATTCTTCTTCAAGATGATGACTGTTGTTGGAATTGATGTCCCAAAGAATAAGTTTGCTGGCATACCAATTACAGCATCAATACTGCCATCTTCTAGTAATTTCTTACGAATCACACCTTCTGCAGCTCCACGGAACAGTACCCCATGCGGTAAGGCGATTGCCATTGTTCCGGAATCTTTCAAATGATAGAACCCATGTAAAAGAAAAGCAAAGTCTGCTTTTGATTTTGGTGCTAACTTCCCGTAACGATTGAAACGAGAATCATCTAAGAACGTATCATCTGAAGACCATTTTGCAGAGTATGGTGGATTCATTAATACTGAATCAAACGTATAAGGTTCATTTGTTGGCCAATCCTTATTCAAGGTGTCCCCATTTCGCAATCGCATATCTCCTTTATCTACACCATGCAAGATCAAATTCATTTTTGCTAAGTTATAGGTTGTCGTATTCAACTCTTGTCCATGATATTTAACACTATCAGGATAGTTTAAGTAGTTTCTGACATTCAACATCAAAGAACCCGATCCCATGGTTGGATCAAACACGCTAAATAGTTTCTTGTCTTCTTGACCAATAGCAACAATTTGAGCCATCATGTCTGATACCATGTGAGGAGTATAGAATTCTCCAGCCTTTTTCCCAGCTTCTGAAGCGAATTGGCTAATAAGAAATTCGTAGGCATCGCCAATCACATCTCCATCATGACCGATTACATCTACATCATCCAACTTCTTCAAAACTTCGGTAATAGTTACATTACGTTGTTGATCATCGGCTCCTAATTTTTTCGATTGTAAATCGACATCATCAAACAACCCACTAAATTGATCATATTTTGTTGATAATTGAATAAAACCCTTATTCAAATCATTCAATTGAAATGTATTTTGTTTGGCTTGAATGGTTAGAATGTTGAAAAGATACTCTGGTTCAATATCGTATCCTAAGGTATCAATCAACGTTTCAATCAAATCTTTTTTTGTATCATCATCTGCTAATAGTTCCATGTACAACTCAGTTTGTTTATTTGGTGTGTTGTATTCTTCACATGACTCATCTGCTAATTCAACTACTTTTTCTAGTAACTTATCGGATAAGTATTTGTAGAAAATCAATCCTAGTAGATAGTTTTTGTATTCTGATGCGTCCATTTTGCTACGAAGATTGTCTGCAGCACTAAATAGTCGTTGGTTTAATTCTGCTCCCATTGTTAAGCTCCTTTATTTAATTAATTAATTAATCGTTCTTATTTTACCATTAAGTAATCGCAAAATATCTTAGAAAAACAAAAAAGTCGTATCTAATTTCTTAAGATACGACTTTTTTATTAAAAAACTGAATTTAAATAAAGTTTAAAATGAAAATGAATAAAAGCATACATAAAAGTATAAGATGTTGATATTGAGCTAAAGAGGCAGTTTATTTTTATAATAAATTTTTCCTAAAACACCTGAAAAAGAAGCATTTTGAAAAATTTTATCCAAAGTACTTCTTATTTTTTAATTGTTTTTTCACACTATATAATTGTAATATCGAAAATTGGTGAAATATAAAAAATTTTAATTAATAATTATTAAAACACAATAAAAGTAATTTAAGGAATATATGTATACATTCGTATACATATAAGATTAGGGGTAATTAAAATGGCCGAGACATTCCGACGTGGTAAAATTGAGGACTATATTTACAGGTTAAAATTAAGAAAAGATATTCTAATTAGGCAATTAACACAAAATGAATTAGCATGTGTAAGAGAAAATCTAATTGGACAAATACAATCAATAGACTTTATTTTAAATGAATTAATCAAAGAATTTAATATTAAAGTTTAATTGAATGGTATACAAATGTATACTTTTTAATTTTGCTAAAGAATTTTGGGCGAAATTAAAAAAAGCTCTAGTTCGCAATAAAATTTCATTTCGCCCAAAATAATGCTTGCCTATTTGAGCCACGATTATTGATTCACTATTATTTAGAGTTGATGATATAAATATTTATTGTGGATTAACGATATTACAATTAAACGATTTTACCAATGAATTTTTCAACAAGTATTACTCCATCATCAGGGGAACGAACCCTATATCTTTTTCCCTCTAATTCCGTAGTAACTTATCTAATTCCTACGATTTCAAAAGTATTAGAACAGATTCTGATAGAAGAACAAGTTTTGACGCCGGTTATGGGGGGACTTCTTCAACATTAGACATTTTTGATATTTTTATACAACCAGTATAACTTTATTTTAAATAGTACATCTTTATTATAAACGGTACGTTTTTATTTCAAATCTACATCAAAGCACTCTTGCTCCAATATCTATTTAAACTATTCTCAAGATGTTGATTCGAAATATGCGTATATTGTTGGGTGGTAGTAACGTATTCATGACCCGCAATAATTCTAACCACACTTATATCCATGCCATTCTCTATTAATTGTGTGATATAGGTATGTCTTAAATCATGGAAATTAAACTCGATGCCAACTTTCTTTTTCACCACATTAAAAACGGAATATATCCCTAAATACGTTAACGGTTTCCCTAAATTTTATTTTTGCTGTGATACAAATAAATTTCCATGTTCTGTATCAATTTTATTTCTATCTTCCATAATAAAATCATCTATTTCATCAAGTAATGACATCGGAATGTATAAATTTCTAGTCTTACCTTTTGACTTAATATTTTCTAACACTCCAAGTTCTTTAGATGAATCAGGATATGGAATGTCTTCTATTTACAGTTCTAAGACTTCTCCTATCCTTGCACCTGTTAGACACATGATTTTAAAGATTTGTTTATCTCTTCAAGTAGGTAAATGATCTAATATTATTTGCACATTTTCATTGGATACAAGATGAAAAGTAGTTTTGTTTTCCTTCACTTTAAAAATGGATTGCTTTGTTTTGTTATTGCTTTTCGTATGATGGAGTAAACTTTTAAACATATCAAATGGTCTATTAACATTCTTTTTTATAAAACCACAAATTACATTACTTTAAATATATTCACTTTATTATATATAGATTCATTTTATTATGTGCAATTATATATCATGATGGCATGTACTTTTTGTACATGTTATTAATTTTGTACAGCTACCTATTTCAGTTCAACGTTAATACTGCTAATAGATGGGATAAAAAATACAATTATGTACATTAGAGATCATGGAGATATTATGACGCAGTAAATGTAATCTGCTTGCTGCTCTCCTAGGCTATTTCGAAACCCTCTATTTACCGCAACGCATATACGTGCATAAGCAATTCCTTGCTTTGTGTAGTATAGTTCTGGATCTTTTGTCAATCTTCCGATTAATACAACTCGATTCATCATATTTATACCACCTCACATTTTTTCTTTATTGTAGAAAAAAATAGAAGATAGGTAAAAAATGCAAAATAATATATTTCTAAAAAGAAATCATCACTTTAAATCTAAAAAAATACAAAAAGAAATCCTGCATATTTCAATCATGCAGGATTTCTTTCAATTAGTCATTTTTCGCAAAGTAAGAAACGAAACGAAGAATTTCTAAGTACAACCATACTAATGTCATCATTAGACCCATCGCACTGTACCACTCCATATATTTTGGAGCTCCACTACGTGCGCCATTTTCGATTAAATCGAAGTCTAGTAATAGATTTAATGCAGCAACGATAATCACAACTGCACTAATGATAATGCCAATTGTTCCACCTTGGTGAATATACGGAACAGTAACACCAAACATGTTTAATAGAAAAACGATCAAGTACATAACCAAAATCCCAAGCGTTGCGGCCATTATACCTGTACGGAACTTATCCGTTACCTTTACAACACGAGTTGCATATAAAACTAACATTGCAAATAAAATTGAAATTGTTAGTAATACAGCATTTAAAATAATAGAGTTGTCAAAACGAATCGCATATACCGCTGAAATGCTTCCTAAGACAATCCCTTCAACAGCTGCATAAATAGGTGCTGTAATAGGCGCCATTTTCGGGAAGAAGATAGCCGCAAATGCGATAATTGCAGCCACAATTAATGCTCCAATTAAAACTGGCATTTGCATTTTCCCCGTATACATCTGTATGTATGAATAGACAGACGTTGCAAGAAGCAAGACAAGCATAATTAATGTTTTGCCTACAGCTCCGCCAATTGTCATCGCAGACGTACTTGCTCCCTGTTTACGAAAGGTTTCTTTTTTCAACATTGGATTAGATGTTCTCATTTTTTCCCTCCTAAAATATGTTCTACCAATAGTGTAAAGTTTTTCTCTTTACATTTCAATATATGCAGCTTGTTTTTATTTTAAACCTTCAACGATGTCAGACAGTTCGCTCCAGCGTTCCATTGCTTTTTCCAGTTCTTCTTCTGTTTGCTGCTGCGCCTCAGAAAGCTCCTGTGCTTTTGTAAAATCAGAACCTACATTCGCAAGTTCTTCTCCAATCGTTTCAAGCTTCTCTTCAAGCCCAGCAATCGTATCTTCAATGGTTTCCCATTCACGTTGTTCGTGATAGGAAAGTTTACGTTTACGTTGTTGCTTTGGAGCTTCTTCCACTTTCTTTTCTTTCTGTACTTCTACTTTTTCTAATAGTTCTTGGGCCTTTTGTATATCTAGGTAATCACTATAGCTTCCTAGGAATTCACGAACTTCTCCGCCACCAGTAAAGATAAATAATTCATCTACTACTTTATCTAAGAAGTAGCGATCATGCGATACCGTAAGAACGACACCCGGGAAATCTTCTAAATAGTCTTCTAGTACTGTTAACGTTTGTGTATCTAAATCGTTTGTCGGCTCATCTAATAGAAGTACATTCGGCTCTCCCATTAAAAGACGTAATAAATACAGACGTCTTCTTTCACCACCAGATAGTTTACCAAGTGGTGTTCCATGTGAATGCGGTTGGAATAAGAAACGCTCAAGCATTTGGGATACTCCAATGACTTTACCGTCTGTTGTATGAATGACTTCTGCAATTTCTTTAATATATTCAATCATACGTTGATTTAAATTCATCTCTTCATTTTCTTGCGTATAATAAGCAACTTTCACAGTTTGTCCAACTTCAATTTCACCACTGTCAGGTGATAATTTGCCTGCAAGCATATTTAATAAAGATGATTTCCCGCTACCATTAGCCCCAATAATACCGATTCGATCGCCTGGTTTCACAATATGATTAAAATTATGTAATACCGTTTTTTCACCAAATTTCTTCGTTACATCTTTTAACTCAAGCACTTTCTTTCCTAAGCGACTCCCGCTGAGTGAAATATCAACAGATTGCTTCGCTGCTGGACCTTCTTGTTCTTTCAACTCTTCGAACCGCTGAATACGTGCTTTTTGTTTTGTAGAACGAGCTTTCGCACCGCGGCGAATCCAAGCAAGTTCACGGCGATATAGATTTTGGCGCTTTGATTCTTGTGCTAACTCTTGTTCCTCACGAAGTGCCTTCGCTTCTAAAAATGTACTATAGTTTCCTTCATAGCTATACAAATTACCATTATCTAGCTCAAAAATACGATTTGTAACACGGTCTAAAAAATAACGATCATGTGTTACAAGTAAAACTGCTCCAGTATACCGTGCTAAATATTCTTCTAACCATTCCACTGTTTCATGATCAAGATGGTTTGTTGGCTCATCTAAAATTAATAAATCAGGTGTTTCAATAAAGCACTGTGCCATTGCAATACGTTTTTTTTGTCCACCAGATAAGTTCCCCACAGTTGCAGTGAAATCTGTAATTCCGAGTTTCGTTAAAAGCGACTTTGCATTCGCATTTGCTTCCCATGCATTCATCGCATCCATACGTTGCTGCACTGCAAATAATTGTTCTTGCACTTTTTCATTACTCGGGTCTTTTTCTATGTTTAATAACGCTTGTTCGTATTCACGAAGAAGGCGAATTAGCGGCGTATCACCGTGGAATACTTGCTCAAGCACTGTTAAATTTTCATTAAAATCCGGTTGCTGTGATAAATAGCTAATTGTATAACCACGCGTATGTGTCATATCACCTGTATCTGGAATCTCTACCCCTGCAATAATTTTTAATAATGTAGATTTCCCTGTACCGTTTACTCCAATAATCCCTGCACGTTGACCCTCTGCAATACTAAATGATAGTCCATCAAATAATGGTTTATCTCCATATGATTTCGATACGTTTTCCACTGTTAGCATTTTCATATTTGTGCATTCCACTCTTTCATAAATTGTTCTATAAACTCTTCCATATAACGATGGCGAATTTCAGCCTCTCGTTTTGCAGCATCCGTATTCATTAAATCTTTCAACTTCAAAAGCTTTTCGTAGAAATGATTTAACGATGGATCATCATTTTTTCGATATTCTTCTTTTGTCATCTCTTCTCGAGGTGGAATGTTCGGATCATACATTAAACGTCCTTTTGCACCGCCGTAAGCAAACGTTCGGGCAATACCAATTGCACCAAGTGCATCTAAACGATCTGCATCTTGAACGATTTTCCCTTCTAATGTGCTTACCTTGCCACCATGCCCACCTTTATATGACATATTCATTATAATATGAAGGATATGTTCAGTTTCTTCTTCAGTAACATTCAATCCTTCTAGCCAATCAGAAACTTTTTTCATACCAGCTTCTTCACTTTCATTTAACTTCTCATCCGCTACATCATGAAGTAAAGCTGCCATCTCAATTACAAAACGATCCCCACCTTCTTTTTCAGACAAAGAAAGCGCCAATTTATGTACACGTTCAATATGATACCAATCATGCCCACTAGCATCTGTTTCCAAAATATTCCTTACAAAAGCAACTGTTTTTTGTATTTTTTCTTGTTTTTTCATTTATCTTCACCCAATTTCTTATTGTAACACGCTCTCATTTTTTCATCACATATTTTCTTGTCCGCCCATAGACTGTTTTGTACGTACGATCATGAAGGAGGAAATAAAAATGTTCTACAATAATAAATACCCTTATCCAGAGCAACCATACTATCCTCAAAATCAAGAACAACGATATCCAGAGCAGCAGTTTGAAGAACAAGAACCAGAGCAACAAGAATTTCAATATCAACAGAATTCATACTTAGCACAACAAACTCAAGAAGCTCAATACCATCAAAATCCATATACAGCTCAGCAACCTCATGAAACTCAACACCATCAAAATCCTTACGTAACACAACCAGGTCAGGAAACTCAGTACCAACAGAATCCTTACGTAGCTCAACAAGCTCCATATCAGCAACCACAAATGTATCAACCATACCAGGATACACGTGTTTCACCACCTGCACCAACATTAGATTCCACTCAACCACATATCTTGCCACCAGGGCCTACTACAGCTATTCCCACTGAACCAACACAACAACAAATTCAACAAGTTGTTGGTACACACTATTTGTCGTTAAAGAAACCTGTATTAGATTTCGTAAAACCATGGGTAGAGTACGGTATGAATGAAGCAAAACATACCTCTCAACAACACGCAATGACAGAGGTTGCTGCAATTATGTTCTTAGTTGGAAAAGGATTTAATCCGACAATTGCTCATTATATTGTGGAATCTTGGGAGAAGAATGAACAGTTTTAAGCTTGTTCATTTTGTGTAATACAAGTACTATAAAAGTGCCATAAAAGCCTGTTATACAAGCTTTTATGGCACTTTTTATTTGTTATATTTTATTTTATTTCAAAAGTGAATTTCATATTTTTTCACACGTTTTTATATCATTTGTGAGCAAAATGTGAGCAAAAAATAGCCTTTTAATTAAACTGTATTAGATAAATTTTTATTTTAAAAACAATTCATTTAACATAAATTTCCGCAATAATTTTGTATTACAATCCCTTTAATAAATATGGATTGCCGTTCCCATTTGTGAACTTGTGTGCGAAACATATCCTCTGAATTCATCGTGTTTTAAATTAAACTGAAAACGTTGATTTATTAAGGTTTTCAAAAAGTGATGTTTCATTTATTATAACAAATGAGAGGCAGGAAAATTATGATATATCAAAATGAGAAGATTCGTAGAAAAAAAGCATTAATCAGTGCCAAAAAAGTCTTTAGCCAATTTTCAAATTTAGAACTTATTGAATTTGAAAATCCGGATTCTGAATGGATAAAACTGTTCGACACAGCATTGAAACAGTTTCGTAATATAGACTCTAATCCAACATTTCACATTCCTATTGGTGATGTTAAAAGTAAGTATATTTTATGGATTGAAAGTTCTTTAGGTTCTTTAAGTTTTTCAAATCATAAAACAGAATATTTTATATTAGTTCCTAATTGTTTAGAGCCGGTATGGGCAAATGTTAGAATATTGAATTTCACAAAATCTATCGAGGAACTTTGGGACATTTCTGAAACTAATGAATTTATAATTGCTGATAAGAGTACAGGGCAAATTGCACAAATATTTTCTGAAGAAGAATGTTATGAAATTCACTTTAAGCGCTGCAACACAGACCTAATTGACTCTTTAAAAAATTAATTTGTAAATTAATATTAGTATTAGGAATTTAAGCCTTGATTAGCTGAATGTTTTTCAAACTTTCTGAATAGATGAGTATAGCAACTTGTGTAAAGTGATTGAGCAAGCAGTAAAAAATATATTATACAAAAGAGCACACCTGAATTAGTGAGTGCTCTTTTGTAACTCCTACTTCACATATACAAAGGCTTCGTTTGCAGTTACATAGTATGTCTGTCCTTTGCTATTGTGTACTTTGTATTGTGGCGAACCGTTCACTGTTACTTTCTTATTCTTTCTTTACTTTTCCAAACACCTTTTTGAAATGAAAATAATTCCAAACCATGATTTCTTTTAAAATTTATCTTTAAAATACCATCTTGGTAATTGAAATATCCTTTGGACAACTTCTGCATTAATAGCTCGCTTTATTAGAGGGAATTTTCTGAAATTTCAAAACTAATCATACATCGCTTGACCTAACTATATAGTTGAAAAGAAATGTGCATCAACAAAGATAAAATAATAGGGAGGAATTTTCTATTGAAAAGTAAAATTGGTGTTTTTTTACTTGTGTTATCTTTGGTTTTTGGTTGCATCCTTTATAACCCCTCTGTATCGAATGCAGACTCCTTATCCAAGGAATATGTTCCGAACCAAATTATTGTAAAATTTAAAGACAATACGTCTCTTAGTAAAACTCAAGAATTTCATAAATCAGTAGGAGCTGACGTTGTATCAAAAGATGATGTCTTGAAGTTTGAAGTTATTAAATTTACTAAAGGTACTGTCAAAGATAAAATAAAAATTTATAAGAATAATCCTGATGTAGAATATGCAGAGCCAAACTATTATTTTCATGCATTTTGGACTCCTAATGATCCCTATTTTAGTAATCAATATGGGCTACTAAAAATCCAAGCACCTCAGGCATGGGATGCACAGAGAAGTGCTCCTGCTGTCAAAATCGCTATTGTCGATACCGGTGTACAAGGTAATCATCCTGATTTATCCTCTAAAGTTATATACGGCCACGATTATGTAGATAATGATAGTCAATCAGATGATGGAAATGGTCATGGTACACACTGTGCGGGTATTGCAGGTGCTCTTACAAACAATAATATTGGAATTGCAGGAGTTGCTCCACAATCCTCTATATATGCAGTCCGAGTACTTGATAGTCAAGGAAGTGGGACTCTTGATGCTGTAGCAAAAGGTATCAGAGAATCTGCCGATGCTGGAGCAAAAGTCATTAGCTTAAGTTTAGGAGCTTCTAGTGGAGGAACTGCATTGCAACAAGCCATTCAATACGCTTGGAATAAAGGCGCTGTGATAGTTGCAGCTGCAGGAAATGATGGAAATACAAGACCAAATTATCCTGCTTATTACAATGAAGTAATTGCAGTTGCATCTACAGATCAAAATGACCAAAAATCTTATTTCTCAAATTATGGAAGCTGGGTGGATGTAGCAGCTCCTGGTTCGAGTATCTACTCTACGTATAAAGGCAGCACGTACCGATCATTAAGTGGTACATCTATGGCAACCCCACAGGTGGCAGGAGTTGCAGGATTATTAGCAAATCAAGGCTACACTAACGTACAAATTCGTCAAATTATTGAAGCCACATCTGATAAAATCTCCGGAACAGGAACCTATTGGAAGAATGGTAGAGTGAATGCAAATAAAGCTGTACAGTATGGAACTATGTTAAATGAGAATAAAGCTTCATAAATAAAAAAGGCCGACTCATAGGGAAGTGCCCCCCAATTGTTAGACACAATTAACAATTGGAAGTGCATTTCACATAGGAATCGGCTTTTTTATTTTACTTGTACATAATACGGACTAGCTGTAATGTAATATACATTACCTCTGCCGTTTTGCACTTTATACTGAGGTGATCCATTCACCATAATCTTCGCATCAATTGCAAACCCTAATCCAGCATCTAATATACCAGCAACATCTTTATCCTGCCAAGATGGAGAATCATAGAAACGTAGGTTGTCCACTTTGGACACAATACGCTTTCCTGCAATCGGATTAACTGGCCCTTTCTTCTCAAACTTGATGTAAGAAGGATTGTTATATACCCATTGATTTCCTCCAAGATTTAATCAACCATCTTTTTCTCCCCATACTTGGTATGATTCTGGTTTATTTAACTGACGAATAACAGAGTAACTTGCACCTGCCCCTTTACGAAGAAAAACCCTCAACACGTTATGTGTCAAGGGTTTAAGCCTCTTAGTAAAGAGACATATATTGATCGCGTTCCCATTGGTGATGTTGCTAACCTTCAAGAAAATATAAATGTAAAAGACGGAAATATGATATTTGGTGAATATAAAGGCGTAAGGGTTGGAGTAATAAAAACAAACGGTAAGATTGGAACTGTATTCCCAGATGGAACAAAACAACCTTAAAAATGCAAATAAAGGAGAATTAATTATGTTTGAAGAACAAGTAAGAAAAATTATAGAGGAGCGAAAGGCAATTCATCCTGAAAATATTTTTTTAATTGAGAAATATTGGGAAGAACTCGCAGAATTATTAAGCGAAGATATTGAACAAACTATTAAATTTTTAGATACCGCTTCAGAAGAAGAAGTAGAATGGCTTAGTGAAGTATTTGAGGATGTAGATTTTGACGAAAAAACTAAAGAATACGTGGAGTGTTTAAAACGTTTAGTACAAAAATTTCCGAACTCTACAATAAGACCATCTGTTGAAGTTGTAGAAAAAATGATATTTTAAATACAATCGAATTTAGATGAATAGATTCAATCTCATATTGCGACATATATAGATGTCGTATTTAAAAAAAGCAGCTATATCATGCACTTAGAAGCATATACAGCTGCTTTTTATTAAACATAACATAGATTATTGGTTTAATTAATTATTATAAGCCCTAATTTACTTTAATTGAAATATAAGCACCATGAACTCAATGGTTATCATAAAAAAATCAAATAAAATCAGAAAAACTATATAAAAATGGACGGAAATCCTGATTATTATATCTAATAAAATAATACATAAAAATTCGAATTTCAAAGTTGGTGGACGTTTTTACTCCCCTAAAATTATTGAATGGTGAATTTAAATTAAATGGGGAGATGACCGGGGAATATGATATAAGGCGTGCTTGGGAAGGTATAGATCCATCAACAGGCGATAAACTTTTATGGTTGGATCGAGTATCAGCTGGCGGAATGATGGTTCTGGGTGTTACACCAGTTGGAAAACTTGCTAAAATGGTGAAAGGTGTTAAAATGACTGCAGATGCAGCCCAAGCTGCTAAAAAAGCTGCTAAAGCCGCCGAAAATTATAAAGATCATCTTGAGAGACAAGACAAATTGTTAACTAGTAATGGTGCATATCGTAAGGCAAGACGTGAGGCTGGAATCCCCAACTCTACTCCACGCCAAAAACCTACTCCTGTTTATGATGGAACTAGTGAACATAGATTGGTAGAAGAATACACCAATATTAAAAATGAAAAAGTATATATTATTGAACATAGAGAAGATAAAATGGGAAGAGGTCCCCATTTCCATACTGCAGACGCTGAAAAAGGGAGTCCTCTGGAAAAAGGAAGATATAATCAACATCCCGGACATTATCCAGAAGATATTGAGGGTTACAAGAAAAAAGGCAAAAAATAAGAAACTAAAGGTGTGAAAAGTTTTGAGTAATGCGAATAAAAGTCGAATGGAAATTTTGAAAATGAAAGCAAAAAGAAACGCTAGTAGAAAGGAACTTATAAACGAACTTTCTAATATTATTACCGTTTCTATGGACTCATTTATGGATGCAGAATCTAATGATTTACTTTGTAAAGAATTATTTAATAAGCTAGAACAAAATTCAAATATAAAAAATTTTGGTAGTACTGATTATAAAGAAAATGGGAAACTATCAATAGCACTGTTAAAAGAAACAGCTAAAAGTATTAAATTTCCAGTTAATCAAGGAAGACTCTTTTTCTCTAGAGGTGGTAAAATTGAAGCAGTTAAGCTGAACATCTCTGAAGTATTTGATAATTTAGAAGAGTTATCAACCATTTCAAGATTTCTAACTGGGTATGCTGATTTTGTATTAGTTGGTGATGATTTAGAATTCGGTGTATGTATTGAGAGAACGGAATATTATTATGAATTTAGTATGTGGGGAATAACAACAGTTTAAAATACGAAAGTAAATAAGGCCGCCTCTATTTGAGAGCGGTCCTATTTATTATTTTACATATACCAATGTATTATAATAAAAAAGAACGAATGTTTTATGACCTAGAGCAGGCTCTAGTAGATTCAGAAACAATGAGAGAACATTATTTTAATTGTGCATGTACTAGGATTGTGCGTTGTCTTAAAAAAACGAAGACTTTCCTGATAGCATGGCATATGAAGCATAATGAAATGAACAAATATATAAGCCGGCTCCTTTAATAGGGACCGGCTTTTCATATTACTTTACATATACATAAGCTTCATTTGCTGTTATATAGTATGTTTTACCTTTGCTGTTGTGTACTTTGTACTGAGTTGAACCATTTACAGTTACTTTGGCATCAATTGCAAATCCTAATCCTGCATCTAAGGTACCAGCAACATCTTTATCTGCCCATGAAGCAGAATCATAGAAACGTAGGTTGTCCACTTTAGCGACAACGCGCTTACCTACAACCGGATTAACTAGCTCTTTCTTCTCAAATTTGATGTAAGAAGGATTGTTATAAACCCATTGATTCCCACCGAGGTTTAGCCATCCATCTTTCTCGCCCCAAACTTGGTATGCTTCCGGTTTGTTTAGTTGACGAATAACGGAATAGCTTGCATCTGGGCCTTTACGCAGATTTATATTATTACCTTGAATGTATACAACTCCTTCAACATTTGCAGTTGGTACTTCTGCTGGTTTAGATGGTTGCTCAGGAACAGAAACTTCAACATTAGCATTATTGTATGCACGCTTCACATCTGCACGGAATTGAGCTTCTGATACACCATGACTGCGCAAGTAATCAAGCGTATCTTCGTGGTCAGTACCACCCAAATACTTCGTCACATCATAGTGAGTCCATAATCCTTTTTCTACAGATAAACCGCGGTCACGTAAAATCTTAGCTAGTAACTTCACATATTTATCATATGAGCGTTTGAATTTATCATAATCTGCCGTCTCGCATAACTCTACGTGTACAAAACGTTTATTCGCACCAGGTCCACCGCCATAAGCAATGTATTTTGTATCGGCAATTTGGATTGTTTCGTTCCAATCGACTGCATAGTGTACGAAGGCATTTCTCCATGTACGAGTTTCATATTTTTGAATATTAATAGCCGGAGCTTCTGGAGTCGCTGTGCTATGCGCCACAACGCCCTCGTAAGCCCCTACTCCATAACGGTACGGCTGTTTCGGTAAATCGGGAATAATAAGCGTTCTATCAGCAAAAGCCCCTGTAGCAAAACTCAACAGGAGCAATAGAGTCATAAATACAGAGGAAGCTAGTTTAATTGATTTTTTCATTAAGCATCTTCTCCTTTTTCTTCGTGGTCTGTCCAAATACCCAAAGCAATCCCAAATAAATAAACAGCCTTTTCAACCTTATCCAAATTACCTTCGAATCCGGTCATTCCAAAGACTGATAAAATTAATCCAAAGCATGAAAAAAGCGCAACCCATGTTTTCCAGTTGCGCAAACGTTTTAAAATATTTTCTTTTGTAAGTGGCATATCTTATACACCTCCTTTCAAGAGTAATCCAATAAGTGCTGTTACAATCGCACCGATTATGATGCGGAGAATCCAGGTTGTATTGGCACTGATTTTTTCAAGCTGCTTGTTTATATTCACGATGTCGTTCTCATTGACAGTAGTACGAGTTTCTAAGCTGCGGATATCACGTTGCATATCTTTTTGATCTGATTTAATTTGTTGGATTTGTTGCTTTAACTCGATAATTTCTTGCATCGTTTCACTCCTTTACAAAATAAAAAAGACCAGCTATTGCTGCTCTGTTGTCGGTGACGCTTCTATTTGGCTTCCTTTATCGATTAAACTTTGAACTAAAGCTTCTAAAGATGCTACTCGATTATTCATTGCTGCTATCTCTACATCTTTTGCTTCTAATTGTCCTTTTAATACTGCTATATCTTGATCATGTTTTTCATCTAGTTCTTGAACTGCTCTCATCGTTAATGATGTCATAGAATACAAGTGAGTACCTGTTTTATCTTTATCAACAAAGACATCATCCGATTCATCAACAATAAGACCGTAATATTGTTTGATGTCTTTCGTTGTTAAAGGAGGATCATTAGGATCTTTGTTCTCCCTCATTTCATAAAGTAAATTCGTATCACCCTTATAATTAAACTCCCTAATCTTAGCATTTCTAACTTTCTCTAAAGCAGAAAACGGTACATCGCGAATATTTGATTTGTATTCTCGTAAAGATAGAGCTATTATATGAGCTTGCACTCCTCCCCATCCATCACCAACAATATTCGGAGTTAAAAACTGAACAACTCCTGTATAGCCCGTAACTCTACTGTTTCGCATTGTTACGTTCGGCATTACTAAATCAGCATCCGAACCATTATCAGATATTGTTAATGATGAACTGTATGAACTAGTTTTACCGCGTCTGAAATGCCATTTTCCATTTCCAGAGTAGAGAACTTGGAAATCGTTAGCATGTAATACACTGATTCCACTTCTTTGCATTTCCAAAAATACAGATTTATAGGTTACTCCATTTATTACCTCATCTACTAGTCTGATATTTGTACTAGCATCAGAGAATCCTGCTCTCATTTGAGTCACTTGCAAAGCACCTAGAACACCGCTAAGAGTATTGTCTCCTCCTAGAACAATAGTTGGTTATACATCTCCATCCGATCGTCTATGATAACCGACATACAGACGAACGACACCACTTTCTATGAGACGTATAAACTGATTATCTAAACCCACATAATTGTTTGTATTAGATGTTCTAACTTGAAGACCGCTAAGAAATGGTAGTTCAATTGAAGAAGGAGCAATGTGTGGTCCATTAAATAGTGAGAAAAAAGATGAATCTTTACTGGATAAGTTTAAACATGGTGTCGAAGATATTTATGAAAGTGCTTCGGACTTTATACAAGGCGCTGGCAGTGCAGTAGCAGAAGACTATATTGGACTAACACCACCTGATAATGATAAATTAGAAAGCAATGCAACTTATCAAGCTGGAAGGTTTACTGGACATGTTTTATCAACGGTAGGATCTATTGTAGAAATTTTCGAAGGTATTTCAGTCATAGGCGGGGCTAATTTCTTAACCTTCGTCGCAGAAGTAGGAAGTGGTGGGTTAGCATCACCAATTGTTCTTCCATTAGATGCAGTTGCTATAGCGGCGGGGCTTGGTGCTGTTGGACATGGTGGGTTTGTTTTGAATAAATCAATTCAAAATGCTCAGGATACTCTTCAAAAATTCGAGTCTTCTGGTGGGCGTGTTAGTGAAACTAATAAAGTTAAAAGTTTTCAAAATAGAATTGATAACATACGTAATAGTATGCCAAATAATACTCTTAAAAAGCGTGGTAATATGGCTACAGCAGATGTAAAAATACCTGGATTAAAAGATAAGTTTAATGCCCATAGTAAAATTAATTCAAAATTTGATAAAGGTGCAGATGTTGAAGAGTTTTCAATGTTGAAACCGGAATCAGAACGTATTTTCAAAAGCTATGAGCCATCTGCTTCTAAACCAGATGCGACTAAATTTGATAAATTTCATGATACAGAAGCAAAAATTCTAGAAGATATAGCTTCTCAAATTAAGAATCCAAATATTTCTGGAAAAATTGATTTATATACAGAACTACCTGCTTGTCAAAGTTGTAGTAATATTATTTTAGAATTTAGGAAGAGATATCCTAATATTCACCTTAATATACACACAAAAAATTAAAATTTGGAGGAGACAGAATGAATTTAAGGTATGATGAGATTAAAGAAGATGTTATTGATACATATAGTAGCCTTCATATTAGAGCAGAATATGAAATAAAGGATACTTTTTATGCGTTACTAAATGATTATGAACATTCAGAAGAATATACTGAAACGGAAGAATGCTGTATCTACGTTAGCTTTGCATTGTTACTTATTGAAAAAAATAAAAATATTGATTTTATAAAAACTCGTTTAAATGAATTACTTGACAACAAAAAGATGGAAGTTCATAGAATAGAGTTAAAAGATGAGATTGCAGAGTTTACTAGTGATGTTAATAAATTGAAGGGATTTTTATAGGAGTATTGTAATTACTTTCGTTTCATCTGAATGATTACAGTTCGATAACGTAGTTTTATGAAAAGAGAGACCCCTTATAATAACCTCCCATTAGCATATACAATAAATGATGGGAGATAAAAAAGAGCATTTTCTAATTAGAAAATGCTCTTTTACAATTCATACTTCACATATACAAAGGCTTCATTTGCAGTAACATAGTATGCTTTGCCTTTGCTATTGTGAATTTTGTATTGTGGTGATCCATTGACAGTTACTTTTGCATCGATTGTAAATCCTAATCCTGCATCCACAGTTCCGGCAACATCTTTATCCTGCCAAGAAGGAGAATCATAGAATCGTAGGTTGCCCACTTTGGACACAACACGTTTTCCTGCAATCGGATTAACTGGCTCTTTCTTCTTAAACTTGATGTAAGAAGGATTGTATTTAATCCACTGATTCCCCCCCAAGATTTAACCAACCATCTTTTTCAGACGAGTCATTCATAATCTATGAATTATTCATTGTAAAAATGTAATAAAAAGAAATATAATTTTCTTATTTCGGTTAGAAACCATGTAATTTCTAGTATATTCCTATATAATCAATAGAGAAAATCTTACAAACGGAGGTATCAACATGGCACTTTGGAGTAATATTGGCACATTTTTATTTTTAATAGCTCTTATTTTACTCATCTTATGTATCATTTCATTCTTTAAGAAAAATGGTAAAGCAATGAGATATGGTAGACCTACGGTTATTTGTTTTATTATTTCATTTTTAATATCAGCAACAAGCACCGCGGAAACGAAGCACCCTATTGTTAACTTTTTCGCTAATGTATGTTTAATCCTATTTATTTTCTTCCTTGTCTTAGCAATCTTATCTATCATTAAGAAAACTGGTATGGCGAAGAAACAGTTTTTAATTACAGCTGTTTTATTTATAGCTTTCGGGCTATTAACCAGTGTCGCAACTCCTTCTGCTGAAAAAATAACAGCAAAAGATAAAAAAGTTGCAACTGAAAAAAAGAACTAGAAGATAAAAAAGATGCTAAAAAGAAAGAGGCCGACGAAAAGGCTCAAAAACAACAAGAAGAGCAAAAACGTCAAGCGGAGGAACAAGCTCAAAAACAACAAGAAGAGCAAAAACGTCAAGCTGAGGAACAAGCTCAAAAACAACAAGAAGGGCAAAAACGTCAAGCTGAAGAACAGGCACAAAAGCAACAAGAAGAGCAAAAACGTCAAGCTGAGGAACAAGCTTCACAAAAGAAAAGTACTGTAGCGTCCTCAGCTACTAGCAATCATGGTGGATCTAATGGTCAACCTTTCCAAAACGATCCTAGTGATGATAAAGAAACAAACACTTCTTGTAAAGGTCAAATTAAAGGAAATGCCAATTCTAAAAAATATCATGTTCCTGGAGGTCAATATTATGATTCTACAAAAGATAATATCGTGTGGTTCTGTTCAGAAGTTGATGCCAAAGCAGCTGGTTATGTAAAATCAAAAAAGTAAGCTTTTTTTCATATTTAAAAACGTTGGGTGACAGAGTCATTTATATCTGTCACCCAACGTTTTTCTTTATTTCAAATACTTTTTCTAGGAAGGTGAAAAAACAAAACATGCTATTTTCGAACAAACTCCTTCCCACTCTTTATAGAAAATAGTAGTTTATAATATCTTTTCAATCTCCTTCTCTAATTCTTCCGGCTTCTTCTGAGGCGCAAATCGATCAATCACTTTCCCATCACGCCCTATTAAAAACTTCGTAAAATTCCACTTTACTGCCTTCATACCAAGTATGCCCGGTGCCTGATCCGTCATATATGTATATAGTGGATGCACGTTATCACCTTTTACATCAACTTTAGTGAACATCGGAAAGGATACACCGTAATTTAATTCACAAAAACTTGTAATCTCCTCTTCTGTACCTGGTTCTTGTCCTCCAAATTGGTTACATGGGAAACCTAAGATTTCGAATCCTTGCTCTTTATACTTTTCATAAATGGCTTGTAATCCTTTATATTGCGGTGTAAATCCACATTTACTTGCAACATTTACAATGAGAAGAACTTTACCTTCATACTCTCGTAACGATTTTTCTTCCCCTGTAATTGTTTTTGCAGAAAAATCATAAACTGTCATATATATCTGCCCCTCTCTATTATTTCATACTTATTCTCATCATATATGTATTTAACTTCTCCGTCTAATGAGAGCGCTTTATTTTTGTTCAAAAATTCGACACAAACTACTAGACAAATAGCTTGGAAAGTTTTACAATTAAATTGTGAACAAAATGTGACAGTTTACCTTCTAAATTGTGACATTTTCAATTCCATTATAATGAATAAAGGATGGTGTTGATAATGAAAACTGCACAACGTGAAATGATTTCAAATCGCGAGTTTTACTTCGTATTATACATGATGTTACTATTTGTTGCCGGTTGGTTTATGGATGTGAATGGACTATTTTTAAGCAAGTACTTTACACTTGCAGGAATGATTTCTCTTCCACTAGTTGGTGGTCTTGTCGGATTCTTTATTATGTCAATTAGTAAAGAACAAACAAAATAATAACATTACATAAAGGCAGAAAACGATTTTTCGTTTTCTGCCTTTTATTTTATAATAAAAGAACATAAGACTATAAGGAGTGACTCATATGAAAAAAGTTGAACAGTTATCCTCTCAGTTATATCTCATTGATGATTACGATTTACAACATAACGAGCGTACAGGTACATACGTATTACTCGGTGATGATATTACTTTAATCGAAACGTGTGCAGCCCCTTCTCTTCCGCACATTCTAAATGGCTTACAACAATTACGCATTGACTTAGCAGATGTTAAAAACATTATCGTTACCCATGTTCATCTTGATCATGCTGGCGGAGCTGGTTTAATGATGGAAAAATGTCCAAATGCTACTTTATTTGTCCATTCACGTGGCGCACGCCATATGATTGATCCTACAAAATTAATCCAAGGTGCCAAAGCTGTCTATGGCGATGCTTTTGATGAACTCTTTAATCCGATCCTTCCTATTCCAGAAAAACGTGTCCATATTGTACAAGATGGTGACATACTACAAATTTCAGAAAATCGGATGCTTTCATTTTACGATACACCAGGGCACGCCAAGCACCATATTAGTATCCATGATTCTTTAACAAATGGCATTTTCACAGGTGACACGATTGGTATTTATTATCGAGAACTAACTGAACTTGGCGTTGAACTATATTTACCAACCACATCTCCATCACAGTTTCAACCCGACGCGATGATGGCAGCAAAAGACCGCATTCGAAATATGAACGTTGACCTCATCTATTTCGGGCATTACGGTGCATCTTCCCATGTTTCTGAAGTGTATAAACAGCTTGAAGACTGGCTCCCTATCTTTGTTGAAGCAGGAAAACAAGTATTTGAAAAAAACCAGGATTTTGAAGCAGCAAGCCATGAATTGTATACTTTATTACTTGAAAAAGTCTCTTCTCATCTTTCACAGCAAGGTGTACCAGCAACTCATTCTGTTTACGATGTGATAAAACTAGATATGGAAATCAGTGCGATGGGAATTATTGATTATCTTACAAAGCAAGAAAAGGCCAAAACAACTACTAACTAAATGAAAAAACATCCGAGGATATGACGCTCTGTTTCAAGCATATATCCTCTTTTTTTGAATATGCTTTTTTAATACTATGCATACAAAAGGAGTGACACAATGAAAAAAGTTACTCAATACTTATGCTTCACTTTATTCATTGTTATATTGCTATTTTGTGGAGGGAAAATTCAATTTCATTTAGATAAACAAGCTGAGCTATCCTTTCATATGTACCATCGAATATTTTTCTTTATGCTTTTCCCCTTTTTCATCGGTGGTGTATTACGTTTCTTTCAACTTATCAGTAACAAAAAGAACCAACATGTATGGAAATTTCAACTAGATAAATTTATAGGCATTGCGTTACCTTCAACATTGATTGGCTTTTCACCTATTCTATTATTCTCACCTATCGCACAATTTTCCCCTTACTTAGCTTACTTAGCTACCCTAACTCTTTTAAATACAACATTTCCCGTAATAATAAATATAATAGCTGGTTACTCATTATTAGATAGTTTCATACGACAAGAAAATCAACATAGTCCCGCATAAAGTGAAACTCTATTCACAACATCACTAGAAAAGTCAAATTCAATTGGTTTCTTCTGTTCTTCTGCTTTCTTTACAATACGTAGACGCATCCACCTATTTCTCCTATATGAGTGAATTTACCTTACCGCAAGTCCCATTAACCATGGCCGAAAAGGTCGTTCTCTATCATACTTGCTAAGGGATTGATAAAGCTGTATATATATTTCCTGAACGACATCGTCTACATCCACTTTCTCCTCTATCAAGAAATGTGCTGTCCTATAGATATCTTGGATTGTTTTATCATACAGTTCACTGTATGCCTCTTGACTTCCTGATAAAGTCCGCTCGATGAGATTGTGATAGTCTGTTTCCTGATCCATGCCTCTTCCCTCCTTTGTCTTACACTATATATTGGCAAGTAAAAAACATTTCGTTCGTTTTTTTAAAATTATTTTCGATATAAATTAATATAATGATTTAAAACTTATTACTTTATAACGGTAGCTTATGACCTCTTATAACAATTATATAATTTCCCATTTTATGATTGGTATTTAAAATAATATGTAGAAGGTATTTTTAGGAGGATATACAAATGAAAGCTATTGTTGTAACTGCATTCGGTGGACCTGAAACAATGAAGTATACAGAAGTAGATATGCCGACTTTTAATGAAAAGCAGGTGTTAATTCGCGTTATTGCTACAAGCGTCAATTTTGCCGATATTAAATCTCGCTACGGTAAAAAGGGAAATCGAAAACTCCCATTTATTCCTGGCATAGACGCCGCAGGTATTGTAGAACAGGTAGGTTCTAGTGTAAAAAACATCCGCGTAGGACAGCGTGTAATCGCCTTTCCTCTTAATGGATCGTATGCTGAATATGTTGTCGCCAATGAAAACCTTACGTTTGTGTTACCTGATGAAGTTGACTTCACAACCGCCGCTGCTTGTCCTGTTGTATCTTTTACGAGCTACAACCTGCTTGCGAATATAGCAAGATTACAGCAAGGTGAAACCGTTCTTATTCATGCTGCGGCTGGTGGTATCGGAACAACATCGATTCAATTAGCAAAAATACTAGGGGCTGGAAAAATTATTGGAACAGTCGGAAATAAAGCGAAAAAGAAAGTTGCTTTAGAAGCTGGGGCTGATCATGTTATTTGTTATCAAGATGAGGATTTTAGTAAAAAGGCAAATGAACTTACGGGTGGTAAAGGTGCCGATGTTATTTTGGATTCCATTTCCGGGGCAGTATCAGAAAATAGCTTGGAGTGTTTGGCTTACTATGGTCGCCTTGTCCATTTTGGTAATGCTAGCGGGGAAATTGGCACATTTCGGACAAAGGATTTACATGCAAGCTGTCGTTCTATTCTTGGCTTTAGCTTTGGAACAACTCGTAAGAAACGTCCTCACTTACTTTGTCATACCGCTAACCAAGTTTTTCAGTATTTACGTGATGGAAGCCTACAAATTGCAATTGGTAAATGCTTTACACTTCGAGATGCAGGGAAAGCACATGAATGGGTCGAAAGTAGACAGAGTACAGGAAAAATCATTCTGACTGTTAAATAGAGGTGTCATTCATGGGGTCACGAATTATGCATTTGATTATCGCAAATGGTATTGCAGAGAAATTATCCATCCCTGATAAAACATCTTTCTTGCTTGGGGGAGTAGCTCCTGATGCAGTTCATTCAAAAGAGGAAAAAAACGTATCACATTTTTATGCTGGTACAACAAAAAACTATACCAGAAGAATTGATTACGGTACATTTCTTCAAAAATATAAAAAGTACATGGATTCCTCTTTCATTTTAGGGTATTATACACACCTTATTGCTGATGATAATTGGCTCAACGGTTTTTTTCTTCCTTGGCTCAAAAATAGAATCGAGCACGATCAAACAATTTTATCTATGTACCATAATGATTTCAAATTATTAAACGGAAAATTGTTACATCTCTACGATAAAGATCAGCAATTATTTCCTTTCCTTAATCAAAAAGCAACCATAGCAAATATTGAAGAAGTTTCAGAAGAAAATGTGCTAGCTTTTAAAAAGCTTATTTTTGATGATATGCTGTATTCCAAGCAAGATTTGCATACAAACTTACAAGTATTCACATTTGATCAAATCGTCGGTTATGTAGAGACTGCTATTGAGAAAGGAGTATTCTATCTAGAACAGCTCTCTAACAATAGATCTACTACAAATATTTTTTAATAATTTTAAAGCCTTCATTTCTTTAATATGAGGGCTTTTTATCATTTCTTCTACTATTTTATTTACTTAGTAATTCCACTATATCGCATCGCTATTTCAATATAGTCCATTTAACAGTAACATTCGACATTCTCTATGCTGTTCCTTCTGAAAAAATAAAAAGACGTAACTATGTTCTATCCATAGTTACATCTGTCTTTTCATTATTTATCTAGGCTTCTTCTTCCCAGTAAATGCAGGTTTCTTTTTCTTTGGTGCTTTCGGTTTAGACTCTACAAATGTCCCTTTAAACATTTCTTGTTTCTTAAACTGAATGCCTAATTTCTTCGCAAATTGGAGTAGTTTACGCTCTTCTTGCGGAGTAACAAGGGAAACAACTGTCCCCTCTTTCCCCATACGTCCGGTACGACCTGAACGGTGAATATATTGGTCTAAAGTATCAGGTAATTCTAAGTGAATCACGTGCGTTAAATCATCAATATCTAACCCACGCGCTGCAATATCAGTGGCAAGTAGGATTTCTATTTTCCCTTGACGGAATGCGCGCATCGTTGCTTCACGTTCTTGTTTATTTGCTTCTGCATGAAGTGCGGCTGCTTTCATTTTGCGATACTTTAATTTTTCAGCAATCTCGTCTAAACGATATGGATCATTTAAAAAGGCTACCGCTTTTACATTGCCAGTATGCATAACTCTTCTAATGTAATCATTTTTTTCACGACGCTCACAAACGATATACGTATGCTCAACTAAACTTTTTGTTTCCGTACGTTTAATGCGAACTAATTCTGGTTCAACCGCAAAATCGCGTGCTACTTCTTCTGCGTCTTTTGTCATTGTTGCAGAGAAGAATACTAGTTGACGATCACGCATTGTGGATTTAATTACATCAAACACAGCTTCCATCATCTTTTGTTTTACAATTTGATCAAATTCATCAAATACAATTGTTTTCACTTCGTGCATTTTTAATTTTTTCATGCGAATTAATTCTAAAATACGTCCTGGTGAACCAACGATTACCTTCGGATGTTTCTTCAATCTTTCCACTTGGCGCTTAATATCCGCACCACCAATTAAAGATGCACCTGAAATATCAGTTCCTGCTGTAAACTTTTGAACTTCTTCATGAATTTGCATAACAAGTTCACGTGTTGGAGCTAAAATGACAACCTGTGGTTGTTTCACTTCAGGATTAATTTTATGTAAAAGTGGTAATAAGTACGCTAATGTTTTTCCTGTTCCAGTTGGAGATTCAGCTATAACGTCTTGTCCTTCTAAAATCATTGGAATTGCTTGTTTTTGAATTTCAGTAAATTCTTTAAAACCAGCCTTCTCCCAAGCTTGTTGCAAAAATGGTTGCATGTCTTTTATCATTTGTTTTTCTCCTTTATCTCTATTTTTGAAGAAAATGTTGTATTGCTCGCACTGTTTCTATCATGTGAGAAATAACAGCTATTAAATCATCAACATGGTCTTCTGTAATCGCTTTTTGAAATAGAACTTCTACCTTATTATGATATGAAATCGCTTGCTTATTATATTCGTATGAAATTTGTTGCGTAATCATTCGCTCTTTTCCCCAGATAGATTGTAACAAGTTTTCGATATCTTGACACTCTGCTTCTGGTTGCTGTAACGGGAACGCGAAGCGTAATTTCATTTCACAGCCTGGTATAAACTGTGGTACCTCTAATATCTCACCTGATAGATTCTTCGCATCTACAGACAGTGAGAATGTCGCTTCTACTAGCTGTTCAAACTGTTCATTTAATTGAAATGAAATATGATATATACGGCTTAGCGATGCAAGGTCCATCATATCTTTTCGATCCGTTACAAGAATATCGCCATGTAAATCAAAATCATAGACAGCTCCTTCAACGATCACTTTTAAGTTGTCAAAAGCAGTTGGATCAAACATAATTTCCTCCAAAAAACAGGCGCCTTTCGATGGAAAGGCGCCACTTGATGTATATATAGTTTACAGATAAACGAGATGAATTACAACCTTTTAGAATAAACCTACTGCTTTTCCATCTTCATTTACGTCCATTTGAAGAGCAGCTGGTTGTTTTGGAAGACCTGGCATTGTTAACATTGTTCCAGTTAACGCTACAATAAATCCTGCACCGATAGATGGTTTCAGTTCACGAATTGTAACAATAAAGTCAGATGGTCGACCTAATTTTGTTGCATCGTCAGAAAGAGAGTATTGTGTTTTCGCCATACATACTGGTAGGTTACTCCAACCTTCCCCTGTAAATTGAGCCAATTGCTTACGTGCTTTCGGAGCAAATTCAATATCTTTTGCGCCGTATACTTTTTGAGCAATTGTACGAATTTTTTCTTCTAATGGTAATTCTAAATCATAAAGTGGTGCGTATTTGTTGTCACCTTTTTCAATTACTTTTAATACTTTCTCAGCAAGGTCTACACCACCTTGGCCACCTTTTTCCCAAACTTCTGTTAAGGATACTTCGTAGCCACGCTCGTTGCACCATTCTTGTAAGTATGCAACTTCTGCATCTGTATCTGTAATGAATTTATTAATTGCGATTACGAATGGAACACCGAACGCTTGAATTGTTTCAACATGTTTTTGTAAGTTTTCCATTCCTTTTGCTAGCGCATCTACATTTTCTTCTTTCAGCTGATCTCTCGCCACACCGCCGTGCATTTTAAGCGCACGAATTGTCGCAACGATAACGACTGCTTCTGGTTTAATACCAGCTGCACGCGCTTTAATATCTAAGAATTTTTCAGCACCTAAGTCCGCACCGAAACCAGCTTCCGTGATTACATAATCACCTAATTTTGCTGCCATTGTTGTAGCGATAACACTGTTACAACCGTGAGCGATATTAGCGAATGGTCCACCATGAATGATTGCTGGTGTATTTTCTAATGTTTGTACTAAGTTTGGTTTTAACGCATCTTTTAATAAAAGTGTTAACGCTCCTTCTACGCCTAAATCTTTAACTGTTACAGGCTCGTTGTCCATATTATAAGCAACGACAATGCGAGATAAACGTGCTTTTAAATCTTGAATATCTGTCGCAAGGCAGAATACAGCCATAATTTCAGATGCTACTGTAATATCAAAACCGTCTTCACGCGGTACACCTTGAACTGGCCCACCAAGACCAATTACCACATTACGCAGTGCACGGTCATTTAAATCGACACAACGCTTCCATACGATTTTTCGCGTATCAATTTTAAGTGTATTTCCTTGTTGAATATGGTTATCGATAAACGCTGCTAATGCGTTATTTGCAGTTGTAATGGCATGAATATCACCAGTAAAGTGAAGATTGATATCTTCCATTGGTACAACTTGTGAATAACCTCCACCTGCTGCACCGCCCTTTAGTCCCATTGTTGGTCCAAGTGATGGCTCACGAAGTGCAATTACTGCTTTTTTACCAATTTTATTAAAAGCTTGACCTAAACCAACTGTTACTGTTGATTTACCTTCTCCTGCTGGAGTCGGGTTAATCGCTGTTACTAAAACAACTTTTCCGTCCTTTTCGGTTTGTAAGCGCTTAAAAATATCAAGAGATAACTTCCCTTTATAATGACCATAAGGCTCTAGTTCTTCTTCTAAAATGTTTAACTCCGCTGCAATCTCTTGAATTTTCTTCATACTTGCTTCTTGTGCAATTTCAATATCGGATTTAACTGTTGTAGTAGTTGTCATATACCCTAGTCCCCCTTTAATTGGTTCTGTTGATATTGTATCAGTTTTTTGTATTTTCTGCACTTATTTCCCTCCTAAATTTTGCGCATTTCTTCAGGCATTATTTTTTCAACATAAATACCCACAAAAATGTTAATGCTTGTTGCAATTCTACCGATAATTGTCCAAGCATTTTTTCATTTACCCCTCGTTTATATACGCCTATACCATCCACAACTTGAAACCCTTGCTCCTCTGCAAGCTTTTCAAATTCCCAAGGCATCATCGTATTACATACGACATCTTTTCCATATAAACGAGGATAACTATTTTCACGTGGTTTTGCTGTTGGTCCTAAAATAGCAATACACGCATATCCGTCAGACCTCAAAACACGCTTTATCTCATGTAACGCCTGTAGCGGCTGCTCTGTCCATTCTAACGAGTTCACTGCTAATATGGCTGGAAATTGCTCATTTTCAAAGGGCAATGAAGAAAGATCTCCCTTTACAAATGACAAATTAGGCCCTTCCCCGCGTTTCTTTCCCTTTTGAATCATTTGTTCGGATAAATCTATACCACACGCCTTATATCCTGCGAGACTTAATTTATATGTACCATATCCATCACCACATCCGACATCTAAAACTGCCACACCATTTTCTACATACTTTTCAAAAAACGGAATGATTGTACTCCGACTCCCATGATCCCACATTTCTTGACTATTTTGATTCCAAGATTCCGCATTGTTGTCCCACTTTTTTTCTGCTGATTTATGCCAATTAAACTTTGTCATGTTTCCCCCTACTTTCACTTGTTTTCATTCATTCCATTCTACATCATTTTCCTATATTCCTGTTTATTCTCATGGAGAGATGGATAAGATAGCAACAGACTCATACATTCTCCAAATTTTGCTTAACTTGGATATAACTCATACTCATATTCTCTTCTTTATGAAAAATAATAAAGATACACCCAATTGAAAGAGAGGGATGTACATGCCGAAAAAGCGAACACATCATTTTAAGAGTGGTGAAAAAAACGAAGAATATGCAGCTGAAATCTCGCCAGGGCATCTTCCAATTAGACATAGACGTAAAGAAATTGCACATGAAATAGAAGGTACAAACGCTGGTACACTTATCGGTTATGTAGCACTATTTCTTTCTTTATTCTCAATTGCCTTTTATCCAGTTACCCTTGGTTCCCTTTCCATTTTAATTGGCTTATTGGCTGTTAATTTTGGAGCAAAAACACTCGGATATACAGCCATTGGATTTGGTAGCTTTTCTGTTTTATTTACGTTATTGTATCCACTTGCTTTATCAGCATTATAAAAACACACCAAGTATTACTTGGTGTGTTCACTCATGATACAGCATAATATGTCCGCATCCACAACAATGTTTTGCTGTAATTTCTTGAAACACTGGATAATTCTCTTCATCCCGCTGTTCAATAAATACCTTTTCAAAACGATACATGTTAGGGGCATATGCCCAGTCTTGTTTCGTACGTGCATATAATGTAGATGAAAAAAATTCTTCTCCACCACAAACTACACATATTTTTTTCATTCTCATCCCTCCTATGCTTGTCTTACTTCATCTATATGAACATATGCATAAAAAAAAGACCTTCTATAATTAGAAAGTCTTTTCCGTAACAAAAAGAAATGCACCAAATATACCCAGTCCGCTATACTCTTTCTGTTTACCATTTTCCATTTCAAAAGTTTGTTTCACTGTTATAAAAAATACACCGTTTCGTGTATTCGTACTTACAAACTTCATTTTTTGTTCTTTCTTACCTACATTTTGTGTACATTCAAAGCTATCTTGATTACAAATCATTGCATACTTATCCTCTAAGTAAGACCTGAAATCAGACTCTTTCGGACAAGTTAAAAGTAGTACTGCAACAAGGATAATGCTGACAATACCTACTGCTGTATAATATTTCTTCATTTTTTCTCCTTTCAAAAAACAAGAAAACTTGACCTAATTCGTCAAGTTCTCTTAGTCCACAACCCATTGCCACTCTTGTTCTTTCTTATCAAAAATAAGCCAGCCAGTTTCGGTTGCACCTTCTTTTAATTCCTCTATGTTATCTAGTACTTCATCCGTACTTTCATACGAACCAACTACATATACAGGAATCTCTAAACCTCTTCTTGACTCAATTTTCCCCGCTAAATCAATATACAGCCCGTCTTCCATTAATGGAACAAGCCCAAGAATAACTTCTTTTGAAATTGCTGGAAATATTTTTGATTTTTGAAAGAAAGAGAATCGTTTTTTTCCAAATGAACCGAGTTTGTACGGAATTACTTTGCTAAGCATTCCTACAAAATCAGCGATTCTACGGTAATACACTTTGTTGTACCAACCGTCATCATGTGAAAAATAGACAAATCTATTTTTCAAAAGTGGGAAAAACGCTCTCCCAAGTGGTTCTTTTTTGTGAGCCAAATATAACAATTCTGCAATTTCCTTTGGCTCCAATTCATCTAAATCGCTTGCGTCATCAAAATCCACCCAACAGAACTCATCAAATTCATCAATCTCTGCTTTAATTAATTTATGTATGTTTTCTTCTTCAACATATTCAAATAAAGTATGATAGTGAAAATCAGTCCACTCAAAATTATGTTTCAAAAGCAACACTTGATGAAGCGGTGATGGGATATTACTTGCAAACTCTTCAAATGTAATTCCAGATGTAATAAAACAATGACCCCGACGATTACCATTAATATATATCATATTCTTTACTTGGTCAGATCCTCCAGACAAAGCACCTAGCCACCTTCGTTTTATATGTTTCAATTCTATAGCATATTTTAACATGAAAAATTTTAGAAACATAGAAAAAACTTCAAAAACTATTTACAATTTCATGAGTTTTATTACATACTGATTACAAGAAAAAAAGCCTGTTGAAAAACAGGCTTTTTTACGCGATTTCGTCTGGATTTTGCGGATGATGATTTTCAGTATGCTTTTCGTTTTTTTGAAAAATGGATTGAATCTTATCAATTGTTTGTGGCGCTAACTCAATCATTTTTTCAGCTAGGTGTGTGGCATTTTGTAAGTGAAGAATATTTACTCCATCTTTATTCACTACAAGAAAAGCTACTGGAGTAATGGAAACACCACCTGCGCTCCCTCCGCCAAATGCCGGATTACCTTGTGCTCTTTGACCATCATTTGTTTGAAAATCCGATCCACCTGCTCCAAATCCAAACGCTACTTTGGAAACAGTTAACACTACACCGCCGTCAGCCGTCTGAACAGGCTCTCCAACAATCGTATTAACATCTACCATTTCCTTTAAATTTTCCATTGCTGCTTTCATTAATCCTTGAATTGGATGATCCACCGTTCATAACCTCCTTTGTCATATCTTTCCTAGTTTTTCCGAAACCTTATGAACTAAACATAAAATTTTATATTGATTTCAAAAATGATAAGTAATAATATTTAGAAAAAACAAACTAAAGAGGGGATTATAATGATACGGAAACTAACAAAGAGTGATCATGAACAAGTGCTTACATTTCTAAAAGAAGAAGCAGCGCTTAACCTATTTATCATTGGCGATATTGAAGCATTTGGATACGATGCAGACTTTCAAGAATTATGGGGCATTTCCACAGAAAACGGAGCATTACAATCCGTATTACTACGCTTTCATGATTCATTTATATCATATGGAAAAGATGATTTTTCTGCTGCTGACTATGAGGCAATTCTTGCTACTTATCAGCCATTAAAAATCTCGGGTAAATCAGACATTGTAGAAAAATTTGAAGACATACAAGACATACAACTTGGCACAAAAAATAAAATGTACTTTTGTGAATGTAAAGATGATACTGCACTACCTAAAACAATGCTTCATACTGCAATCAAACTAGCAACCATAGATGATGTTGAGCGAATTATGAAGCTCCGAAGCAACATTGAAGAATTCCCTCAAACAGGACAATCAGAAAAGATTTTGCGGCAATCACTCGAAACAAATACAGGACGCACTTACTACATTGAAGAAAATGGAGAAATCATCGCTTCCGCTTCCACATCAGCTGAAAATTCCTTATCTGCAATGGTTGTTGGAGTATGTACTCATCCAAGCCATCGCGGCAGAGGATACGCTTCACTCATATTACAAAAAATGATTTGGGATTTTACTCAAGAAGGAAGAACGCTTTGCTTATTTTATAATAACCCAGCTGCTGGGCGGATTTATAAGCGCTTAGGTTTTAAGGACATTGGAACGTGGACGATGTATCGGTAAATTTGGATATTTATTAATAAAGTGAAACTTTAATCAGTGGGATCCCCACTGATTATTAGCTCTCACCAATTGGACTACATAATGAAATTTATCCTGTTATTCCATTCTATTCAACAGCAATTATATCGATAAAATTAAAAGTGCTCTCGTGATAAAATGCATCCGTACATATTACATTCTTTCTTTTAGGATCGATATCAATAACCGTCATATAACTAGTAAGGACATAACCGTCTTCATAATATGTAATTAATATTTCCTCTTCGGATAACAACGAGAATAATAACTTATTCTCGTTCATTTCTTTCGTATCTTGAGTCAGTATTGGTCGTGGTACTTTCGTTTTTTCTTCAATAATCTTTCGTATACCAGCAAATTGTTCCGGCATAGATGCAAATGGTGTCCACTTTACCATCCCTCTTTCTTTTGACATGTTTGCGTTATTCATGATTTATGTCCCCCTAATAAAGTGTTTCTATATCTTGCTGTCGCGATACTTGTATAAGATACGCCACGCAAAATACTATTTTTACCGAAACGAGTGCGTATTTCATCCATCACTTTTGTTAGTTTCATTTCTTTTTCGCGCTGTATTACATTATCAAAAAGAGAAATTTCTTAAGTAGTGGCGTCGCTGCCAGAACAATTGAACCATTACGATTTACGTCCCCTACTACCGCTAGCTTCGTACGCAAAGGGGCCAGACCCATTTTGATACATGATACACTTGCATAAAAGCTACGAAGATTTACACACAAAATAATTCGATTAGGTAAAAGAGAATAATCATACAAGATAATCGTCCTTTATGATAGAACGTTCGTTCTTATTATATACGAACTTATGTTCTTTCGGAAGTCTTTTTTAAGAAAATATTGGTTAAAACAAAAAAGTGCTGACTCTCAATTGATGATTTTCATCTGAGTCAAACCTCATTTTATATTCAAAATTTGAATATAAAACTTAACAATTCCCCTAAACGTATAAAAAAATACTTTGGACATGAGCACATAGTAATAGATGTTCTCATACCGTGATATATATGTGTTCAAAAAAGGAGTGTATTCATTATGTACCCTTATTGGCAATCCTATTATTTCACACACGATACCCCTTATTTAGATTGGAATTCAACAGCTACATTTTCACCCGTACGGAATTACCGTGTCAGTAAAAATGAAGTTGATTTAAAAAGTTATATGCGTTCACTATGGGAACAACATGTTGCTTGGACAAGAATGGCTATCATTAGCATTATTTTTAATTTACCTGATGTTAACTTTGCGATTACACGTCTCCTTCAAAACGCTCCAGATATGGGGAATTCTCTTAAACCTTTCTACGGTGACAATGCAGCAAAAAAATACAGTAATTTGATAAAAGATCACTTAGTGATTGCTGCCGATCTTGTCAAAGCAGCAAAAGCTGGTAATCAAAACGCCGCATCAATTGCAGAGAAAAAATGGTACGCTAATGCAGACGACATTGTTGAATTTTTAAGTAGTATAAATCCGTATATACCCAAAGAAGAATTTAGGAAAATGTTTTATGAACACCTAGCATTGACTAAATCTGAAGCAGTAGCCATTCTAAGTAAAGATTATCAAGCAGGTGTTCAATTGTATGACAAAATTGAGAAGGAAGCTTTAGAAATGGCGGATGCACTTACTGAAGGAATAATAAAGCAATTTCCCCAACTATTTCATTGAACTCCCCCCTACCTCTACACGAACTTGAGGTAGGGGATTCTCCTGTTTCTGCTAGGACAAAAACAGTTCCTCTCGTTCAACAAAGAGGATACAACGATATAGAAGTTCTGTAGTGTCCCTAAGACGACCTATTCGATCTTCCGAGGAAAACAAAACAGGTACAGCTACTTTTTTCTTATATCGAGAGTAGAACACCTTGCCATGCACCCAGTTCCTAGACTTGTTATCTGCTCTGGTAATAAGCGTAAAAGACTGGGACAAGGCGTTCTTTTTTATGATGCAAATCCTGTATTTTCATCTACTTCATGATCTATAAGCTCTGCATTAAAATTTGCTTGTAATCTATCTTTATTTTCTTCGATTGTTTTACTATACGGATATCTCCCCGCTTTAAAATCATAGATATCCTTACCAGCCAGCTCCAATTCCCCCCAATCAGAGGCTGCCTTTAAGTTTTTATCATGTTCCTGTCCGGCATTATTCTTCATACCAGATTAGCTCCTTTCTTAATTATTTATTATTTTTTGTACTGTGCTTTATAATCTACATATTCTTTTTTTGCATCTTGATTATTACTTTTTTTGCTCTCAAAATATGTGTGTATCTGCGATAGATATTCTATTAACTTTCCTTCATCATTCTTCTTATAATTCATAACAATACTTACTTCCCATATCTGCATTGGACCATTTGCGGAGTCAAGATGAAGCACAATTGACGCCCCGCCATATTCATCATATTGTATATTTAGCTTGTCATTAATAATATTTTGAAATTCTGATTCAGTTAAGCTATATACAACTGTATTAGGCTGATCAAATTTTTTTATATCATCACCTGGCTTCATCTTTAGTTTCCCTATTCCTTTTAGACGATCTACAATTAAATTCACGTATGAAACATCAAGAGTAGAATCTGGCCTTTGTACCTGTCCATTTTCATACTTAATATTTGTATTATAAACAACTTCCTCTTTATAATTTGTATTATCACCAATGTTTTTCTCATTTTTTATGTCAGTGGTGATTTCTTGTGTTGTCTCTCCATATAAACTTTTATCTTTCGTATTATATACACCTTCCGTAGTTTGATAAATTGTTTTCTTGTGCTCCCCATCTTCTTTTTCTTCGTACCTACTGTATATACCTCTTTGTGTCACATGCGCATACCCATCATCACTCGCAGACATAACCGTCTTCATATCCCCTTCATCCAAAGCCTTTACAAATGGTTCATACTCTATTTTCGTTTCCCAAAAACTACATCCACTAAATAAACTCGCAACTATCGTCATAACAATCATCACCTTAGCTTTCTTTTTCAATTTCATACCGTCACCTCGTTCGTTACTCTTAGCATTTTAAGTTTAGTTGTATTTCCTTTTACACAATAGTATACTTCATCCTTTCCTAAAGCTGGTTCGTTGCTTATGTATTTAATATTGAAGACACTTTGGTCGTTTAATGGCATCGCGATGATGCCCGCTGTTAGTTTATTCTCATCTTCAAGTTGTGTACATTTAAAAAGAACTGGACCTACCGCACTATCAGGACTTAATCGATTTCTATCAGTTATTTTAAATAACCCTAAATCTTCTTTTTTTGTTTTCCCCATTCAATCTTTCCACCTTTTATATAATTTAGTAGATTACCATCACCAAGAACCAAATTGTTCTACCTATACTTGCCCCCATGTTTTAACATCATGAATTAAATTTTCCCAAACCATTAAATTGAAATTTAAAAACCTTCTCATTCTAACGAAAAGAGAAGGTTTTGTTGGATTCTCATTATTATTCTAAGCATTTCGCATTCATGTACTGATACAAAATGAATATAAACTTTTGAATATTAGTTTACATTCATTACCTTGATTTTATTGACTCTATTTCAATTCCCCCATCCCCTCCAAAACCACTAACAAAAGTACACATTCAAAACATAACAAATAAAGAGATTAGAGCATCATGGGCAAAAAAGAAAAAGCTAGACTCATGCTAGCTTTTATATAATTTTCGAAATCAGAAGTTGTTTATAAATGATCAGTGTGATAGCAAATGTATTCATCGCAGTGGCTGACTATTGATATGACTAATCCCATAATGGTGTACTTACCCTAACTGACGTTTAAATACTTTACTGGCGAAGAAGTAAGCAATGACCATGATGCCGACACACCAGGCAAGCGCGATCCAGATACCGTTGCCAACAGACCCTTCATACAAGAGGGCACGAATCGTATTCACTATTGAAGTCACGGGCTGGTTCTCAGCGAACGCACGGACAATTTTAGGCATGGTTTCAGTGGGAACAAAGGCCGAACTGATAAACGGCAGGAAAATCAGCGGGTACGAGTAGGCTGTCGCCCCTTCCATAGACTTCGCTGTCAATCCGGGAATGACCGCCAGCCATGTCAGCGCCAGCGTAAACAGCCCGAGTATCCCAGCTACCGCGAGCCAATCCAGGATATCAGCGCTGGAACGGAAGCCCATCAAGAGGGCGACGAGGATAACCACCACAATAGTAAGCGCATTGGAAACAAGTGAGGTCAACACGTGAGCCCACAATACCGACGAGCGCTTGATGGGCATGGTAATGAAACGCGCCATCAGCCCACTCTTTACATCCGTAAACAGCCGCAGTGAAGTGTAAGCGACACCGGATGCGATAGCCATCAGCAAGATTCCCGGCAATAAATAATTGACGTAGTTGTCCGTGCCTGTCTCTATGGCGCCGCCAAATACGTAGACAAACAGCAGCAGCATCATAATCGGCGTAATCGCCACCGTGATAATCGTATCCGGGCTGCGCATGATGTTCCGCATTAAACGCCCTAGTAATACCCCTGTTTTGCTTTTCATTTACATCTCCTCCTTTTTGCCGATAATCGCGAGGAAAATTTCCTCCAATGTCGGCTGCTTCTCGATGTACTCCACTTTTGCTGGCGGGAACATCTCTTTGAGTTCAGTAAGGGTACCAGTCGTGATAATTTTTCCGCCATGCAGGATAGCGATACGGTCCGCCAGTTGTTCGGCTTCCTCCAGGTACTGGGT
>NZ_KB895715.1:48121-51922 GCF_000374965.1 Bacillus sp. 95MFCvi2.1
ATTTTCACCTGGTGATCAATCCGCCCAAGATAATCTAGATTTCCATCTGGCAAGTATCTCGCTAAGTCTCCTGTCCGATATAATCGCGCTCCCGGATCACTACTGAATGGATGAGGAATGAAACGTTCTGCAGTCAATTCAGGTCTTTTTAAATACCCACGTGCGAGTCCTGCTCCACCAATATATAGTTCACCAGATACGCCAATAGGCACAGGCTGTTGACAATTGTCTAGTACATACACTTCTAAATCTAGAATCCGCTTTCCGATATTACTTCTTGAAGAATGCTGCACATCATCTTGAGTAATTGGATAATACGTAACATGAACGGTAGTTTCTGTAATTCCATACATATTAATTAGCTGTGTGTTCTGTTCTCCATACCTTTGAAACCATGGTAGCAAGCTGGTAGGATCGAGTGCTTCCCCACCAAATATGACATAGCGCAGATGCAAGTTTTTATTCTCATCTTCTTGTTCACACACTTGTATCAATTGTCGAAATGCGGATGGTGTCTGATTAAGAACCGTAACCTCTTCCTCTACTAACAGTTGATAGAAATCCTTGGGCGATCGACTAATCCAGTAAGGAACAACAACCAATCTTCCTCCATAGAGCAATGCTCCCCAAATCTCCCATACCGAGAAGTCAAACGCATAAGAATGGAAAAGCGTCCAAGTATCTTTTTCATCAAACTGATACCAACATTCCGTTGATTTAAATAAACGAATCACATTGTGATGCTCTACCATCACTCCCTTCGGATTCCCTGTTGATCCCGAAGTATAGATTACATACGCCAAATTTTCTCCTGTCACTTCACATATTGGTGAAAGAATGCTTTCTCGTGAGATCATCGCTTGATCCCGATCCAAACAAACTGCTTCGATTTCTTCAGGTATCCAACCAACTAATGCTTCGCTCGTGACCAATACTTGAATCCCTGTGTCCTCCAGAATATATCGTAGGCGACTTTCTGGATACGATGGATCCAATGGAACATAGGCTGCCCCAGCTTTCAAGATCCCCATGAGACCAACAATCATCTCAACTGAACGCTGGAAGCAGAGACCGACCAATGACTCGGTCCCAATCCCACATTTCTGGAGATAATGGGCCAATTGGTTTGCTTTCTCATTCAGCTCTCGATACGTCAACTGCTGATTTCCATCCACCACCGCCACCGTGTCAGGTGTACGATTCACTTGATCTTCAAACAGTTTATGGATCACACTCTCA
The DNA here is from genome assembly GCF_000374965.1 of Bacillus sp. 95MFCvi2.1. Classification (NCBI taxonomy): domain Bacteria; kingdom Bacillati; phylum Bacillota; class Bacilli; order Caryophanales; family Bacillaceae; genus Bacillus; species Bacillus sp. 95MFCvi2.1. The sequence goes on from NZ_KB895715.1 coordinate 49,361, forward strand.
CGTGGATACGCTACAGCATTATCATTCCACTCTTCCATCAATTGCTTCTCTAATTCCGATAGCATCGTCAACTTCGTCAGTGTTTTATCGGGATGTTCCACGATTTCCTTCAACCAGTTTTCAAAATGCTCAGCCATACGTCTGATCGTTACAACATCAAATAAATCATTCTTATAGTTAAAACAAAGGAATAAACCCTCTTCCACCTCTGCGGCGCTTAAACTCAAATCAAACTTGGCGATCGAAGTATGACTTTCCATCGCTTCTAAACTTCTTCCATGAAGCTCTGGAAGCTCTTGTTGCGTGTTTTGCAAGGTAAACATGGTTTGGAAGATCGGAGAATGACTTGTACTTCGCTCGGGTTGTATGACATCTACAATCTTTTCAAACGGAACATCTTGGTATTCATACGCCTTCAATGCTTTTGTCCGTACCTGAGACAACAACTCTTGGAATGTCGGTGCGCCACTCAGATCAGCCCGATAAACCAACGTGTTGACGAAGAAACCAATCAACCCTTCAATCTCACGATAATTTCGGTTTGCAATCGGGCTTCCGACAAGAATATCCGATTGTCCTGTATAACGAGCGAGGAAGCTTTGATACGATGCCAGTAAGGTCATGAAGAGCGTCGACTCTTCTTGACGACTAAGTTCGTTCAGTTTGTCGCGTAACGAGCGTGACAACAACACAGTGTGTGTCGATCCACGATGGGTTTGCACCGCAGAACGAGGACGATCCATCGGCAACATTAAGACTGGTAACTCGCCAGACAGCTCTTCCTTCCAATATGCAAGCTGCTGATCAAGTACTTCTTCTTTCATCCATTCCCTTTGCCATTGGGCAAAGTCGGCATATTGAACCGGTAATGGTGCGAGTTCTGCTGGTTTTCCACCAACCGCTTCTTCATAGAATGCCATCCATTCTTGGAGCAAGATTTCCATCGACCAGCCATCCGAGATAATATGATGCATGGTACAAAGAAGAATCCATTCTTCTTCTGCGATTTGCACGATTTGCCCACGGATCAACGGACCTTGTCCTAAGTCAAATGGCGCTTCGGCTTCGTTTTGGATCCATTTTTCCATTACGCTTTCTCTCTCTTCGGAGGAAAGCGTAGTTAGATCTATTTGGGGAAGGAACCGGAAAGCATATGGTTGAATCTGCTGCACAGGATGACCATCCATTTCATGGAACACCGTTCGCAAAGATTCATGACGCTCTATCAGCTGATTCCATCCCGTCTCCAATGCTTTGGGTACCCAATTCCCTGTAAGACGGCATACCATCGGTATATTATAAAGTGCACTATTAGGCGTGAATTGGTCAATGAACCACAGGCGCTGTTGGGCATAAGAGAGCGAAATGGCTTCTCCCCGTTCCATCGGCATAAGCGGTGGAATTTCTCGTATTTTGTCTCCTTTACGCAATTGATCCAGTCGCTTCGCCAACGCCTCTACTGTTGAATACTCAAACAGTTCACGTACTAACAATTCGATTTGTAATGCCTCTTTTAACCGAGATACAACTTGGGTAGCGAGCAACGAGTGGCCACCTCGATCGAAGAAGGAATCCTGGACACCAATATTTTCTATGCCTAGCACTTGACTCCATACCGATGCAACGAGCTCTTCCATCGGAGTTCGTGGGTATACAGTATTTTCAGTAGATGGTTCATCAGGTACAGGCAATGCTTTTAAATCGAGTTTTCCATTCGGTGTGAGTGGTAAAAATGCCATCTCGACAAAGTGTGCCGGAACCATGTAATTCGGTAAATGTGTTTTCAGATGCTCCCGCCATTCATGAACACTTCCTTCACCAACTACATAAGCTACCAATCGTTTGTCTCCTGGATGATCCTCTCTTACCAGTACAACAGCTTCTTTTACAGACAAATGCGCCTGCAAAGTTGCTTCAACTTCTCCCAGTTCAATCCGGAAACCACGAATTTTTACTTGGTCATCCATACGACCATGGAACTGGAGATCACCGTCAGGAAGATAACTTGCTTTGTCCCCAGTGTAATAGAGACGTTCCCCTGACTTAAACGGATGCGGAATGAATTTTTCCTCTGTGAGTTCCGGACGATTAGCATAGCCACGAGCAAGACTCTTTCCTCCGATATAGAGATCTCCAATCACACCCACTGGCACCGGCTGAAGGTGAGAATCTAACACATATACTTCTGTATTCGCAATCGGTCGACCAATCGACGGAGTACCTGTTGTCATTCCTACAGGCACATAACAATCAGTGGTAACGACGGTATTTTCCGATGGACCATACTGATTAATCACCGCAAAAGGGATTTGTTCAGATGGATACTGTGTTAACTGATCTCCTCCCGTAATGATAAAACGGAGATCCGTCTTCTCTGGCCAAGATAATTTCAAGAGTCTTTCCAGAATAGGTGTAGGCGCAAAGCTAGCCGTAATCCGTAAATCAATGAGCCAATCTCGTAGAGCCTCCGGATTGATTCGCAACTCTTCTGTCGACAGGTATAGTGCTGCACCAGCAGTGAGATAAGGCCAAATCTCCTGGACGGCTGAGTCAAAGGCAATC
>NZ_KB895715.1:53897-61249 GCF_000374965.1 Bacillus sp. 95MFCvi2.1
AGTGCTTCCCCACCAAATATGACATAGCGCAGATGCAAGTTTTTATTCTCATCTTCTTGTTCACACACTTGTATCAATTGTCGAAATGCGGATGGTGTCTGATTAAGAACCGTAACCTCTTCCTCTACTAACAGTTGATAGAAATCCTTAGGCGATCGACTAATCCAGTAAGGAACAACAACCAATCTTCCTCCATAGAGCAATGCTCCCCAAATTTCCCAAACTGAGAAGTCAAACGCATAAGAATGGAAAAGCGTCCAAGTATCTTTTTCATCAAACTGATACCAACATTCCGTTGATTTAAATAAACGACTCACATTGTGATGTTCTACCATAACTCCCTTCGGATTCCCTGTTGATCCCGAAGTATAGATCACATAAGCGAGATGTTGGGGACTTACATCAGAAATCGGTAAAGCAGTACTTTCTTTCTCAATCTCAACCTGATCTCGATCAAGGCAAATCGATTTAATATTCTCTGGTAACCATTTCGATTCTTTTAAACTCTCTTGCGTTACGACTAACTGAATGCTAGCATCCTCTAAAATATACTGAAGTCGCTGCTCTGGATATGTTGGATCAAGTGGAACATAAGCTCCACCAGCCTTCAGAATCCCCAAAATACCTACAATCATTTCAAGAGAACGTTCAACACAAAGCCCAACCAATGAATCAGGTCCTACTCCCTTTTTCTGTAGATAGTGAGCTAACTGATTCGCACGTTCATTAAGCTCACTATAGGTAAGCCCCTCCTTTTCATACACAACTGCAATGGCATTGGGATGAATCGTCGCTTGCTGCTCAAACAACTCATGGATGGTTGCTTGAGGTGGAAAGTCAAGCTTAGGATCGTTGAACTCTACTAGACTTTTTCTTTTATCTTCTTCTGAAATGATTTCGATCTCAGCAACCTTCTGCTTCGGATTTTCAAATGTGTTTTCCATTAATGCTAGCATGGTGTTAAAAAAGCGAATTATCTCTTCTTTGGAAAATAGCTCTTCACGATAATCAACATGTACTTGTAAAGAGTCTATATCAGTCAAATTTTCGATATGTACTGCAAAGTCTTGCACCTCTTCACGATTTGGAATCCAAAGAGAATCACCACTTTCAGCACGTTCTCTATAATCAATCGTAGTTCCAAAAAGTCGAACATTACTGTTATTCTCTTTATTAATCTGCTTTAATAACAAATCAAATGGATATTTCTGATGTCGTAATGATTTACTTTGTTTTCTAGACACTCGACCAATAAATGAGAGTACTTCTTCTTCAGGATCGATATCCATTCTTAGAGGAACTGTACTCACCATCATTCCAATTAATTCCCGCTCCATTTTAGTCATACGATTGCCGTAAGCCATTCCCAAGGCAATATCAAGCGATGAGGTCCATCGATACATCGACAACGAAAGCGCAGCAACAAAAAAAGTATATATACTAAATTTGTAATCTTCAGAAAATTTCTCTATCTTTTTCTTCAAATGTTCCGATAATGTAAACGTCTCACGTGATGCTCTCGTACTAACTTGGTAAGCATCATAGGGTTTCAATCCCGTCACGGATGGAAGTGTATTGAATTCCTCTAACCAAAAGTTTTGATCCTTTTGAAAACGACTGCTGTTCAAGTATGTCTGTTCATTGACTAGAAACTGAACATATGAGTTCCTAGGTATGCTCACATCTGTCTCACTATGAAACTTATGATAATATTTGGCAATCTGACTAGTAAAAATTTGGATTGATAAACCATCCATGATAATGTGATGGACATTGCCAAAGACGGCACACTCATTATCGCTTAATTTTATTAAAGCGAAATAGTATAAATCAGAATCAAATAACGTAAACGTCTCTTGCGCCTTCTGCTCAATCCATTTTTCCAGCAAATCTGAATCTCTCTCAGAACTGAAATCAAAGAAGTCAAATTCTCGTTCTTGATGTTTAACAAAATATTGCTCAGGTTCCTGATGTCCATGTTCTTTCAGCCTGATACACAAACCATCGTTTTCACTAATAACACGATTCATGGCTCGATTTAATAATGAATAATCCATTTTTCGATGGATCTTGAACAAGAATTTTAGATTACATATACCTTTACCTGAATAAATAACTTCTGTATACCATATTCTCCTCTGTGGATGACTTAAAAGATAACGCTCCTCATTGGACATAAAGAAATCTCCCTTCAAAGATTAGTTACTTTTATGTGTTCGTTTTCATGTTTAACCCAAAAATATTTTTGTAATGAAACCCCAATTACTCCAATGATGATGAGCCCAATACCTACATAAAGATAGAGTTGAATTACTCCGAAAAGGTGAACTAGTGGTCCGCTCATAGCTGGAGAAATGATGAGGACTGCATTTGCTAAACTGCTTTGAATTCCAAACACTCTTCCGACCTGTTCTTGATGAGATTCTATTTGCAGAATGACTTGATTGGATACAAGCATAAGTCCACTTCCAATACCAGCGATAAAACTAATCAGATAGCCAAAAATAAGGGATGTACCGGGACTTACCAGACTTATCAGACTAATTCCACCAAAGCCAATTCCCATTAAAGCAATGCCCCCACATACTACCCAACCGTATTGAAAATGTTTTATTTTTTGTGTTAAGAATGCACCAAGTATTCCCCCAATACCAATAATAGAAATGATATATCCCATTTTACTCTTATCATTTGGGAACAAACTCTTAAATAAAGTAGGGAACTGCGAGTCTACTAATTGTAATACTGCCATACCTATTGTAAAGAAAATCATGGTTGATAATATCATCCGATTGGATAATACATAACTCCAACCTTGTAACCAGGCAGTCCAAGTGCTTTGCTGTTGCTTTTCTATATATTCTCTTGACAGAGATTCCTTAAACCTTATTGTGGGCAATAAAACCAAAGCAGCTAGTAAACTACATATTGCCCTTATTACAAGACAAAACTCTGGCTGAAACCAGCTCAGTAACACTCCACCTATAAGCGGACCCACTATCTTGGTTCCTTGCTCAACTATACCGTTGATACTTACCGCTTTGGTAAGCAAATCAGGGGATACAATTTGTCGTGTTAGTGTTTGCTGTGCAGGATAATAGAAAACGGTAAAAATGGATCGAATCATTAAAGCTAACAAAAGCCAATGAATATTTTGGACAAATAAAAGAACGATTGTTAATAGACCAACCATTAGATTACTAAACATCATAATTGGAATTTTTCTAAAGCGATCAGCAATCACACCTGCCCATGAACTAAATAAAATTCCAGGAAGTGCATACGCAACGGGAATCAATCCAATCATAGTAGGGTCTACTTCCCATTCAAAACCAACAATGGTCATAATGGCTAACATATCAATAAATACTCCGAGCATAATCAGTGAATACGCAGAGAAAACTTGTAAATAAATTGTATTTCCCCATAGACTTTTTGAGTCGGTAGTTTTCATAAAAACGATCTCCTTAAGTTTACTAAAATGGATGTTTTTGCGTACATGGGCCCTTTATTGGATATAATTAATCACTCTAAATATTTTTATTTAAAATTTAATACAATTCAAACTTCAATTAATCATAAAGTTCATTATCTTTTTTCGCTCTACTAAATCAAATACATTTATCTCTTCATCTCTTGTTTTTTCAAGTTCTTTCATTTTCTGTTCTTGCTCTGAAATAATCTCCCTTACAAATAAACGAAAGCGAATTAGAAAATCTCTATTCATGTTGTCATTTCCTGCAACATTAAACAACGGGAATAGTTCATTAATCAATTCATGTTCATATAATTCTCTTTGATTTTCCTCTTCTACAAGATTCACCTTCACTCGATGAAAATAATGATTTAATAGTTCTGTAACTTTATTATTTACAGTAGTTTGAACATCCAATCCACATCCCTTTTTCAGAATTTTCTACACTTTACACCCCACATACTATCACACAAAATTCCCTCCTACTATCATCATAAGGTTGAAATAATCAAATTAGAAAATTCAGATAAAAATACATCAATAGACCCATTTTATTTACTACCGTCATTAAAATATCCTACTTATCAATAAGACTACTAAGCTATTTTTATATAATGATTGATAGATTTTTATTAAATAAAAAATTCAAATAAGTTTACACTATGCCCAACTTCTGTCATTTGAATCGATTTAAGTCCCCTCCTATTCACATTGTATTTTTTGTTACTTGTTTACTCCTTTAGAATACCCAAATAATGTAAATATTGGATTAATCCAATGTTAAGCATTCGTAAATATAAGCAATATAATATTATGCCATCGAGATTCTATTTTGAATATTCCGTAAAAAAACACCTAATATGTGGAAAAATCAATCAACCAATCATCATACATACCCTCACCTTAAGAGATTTTAATACCCTTAAATACAAAAAGGCGTCATCCTTTCTAATAACCTTGCCTAGAAAGAATAACGTTTTTGTACAATTGAGGGTAGTTGATATTCTTAAGTTGATGGGCATATGACGGTACCCCAAATGATTTCAAGTTTCCATTATTTGCGCAATCCGTCACTCCGCAATCTGGCCAAATGCATAAAGATAGAGTAACAAAACAAAAGCCAAAGTTAGACACATTACTTTTTTAAGCTATTGTTTTAGAATAAAGTTTGTTCAAATTAATGCAAATAACCTTGAAAAACGAACAAAAAGAAAGAGCCTGTTTAAAAAAAGATTTAAGTTTCGATTTTATAAAAAAGTTTGTTCATTTTTCACCTTAGATCTTCCGCAATAGCGTCCAATTGTTAAAAAACATGAAGGTGTTATATCGACAATAGTTATCCTGAGAACATGACAAATAATTAAAGCACGGAAAAATTTCCCGTGCTTTTCCAAACATATATTTTATTTCGGAAGTTTTAGTTGCCATGAGACACCGAACCGATGGTGTACTTACCCTAACTGGCGTTTAAATGCTTTACTGGCGAAGAAGTAAGCGATGACCATAATGCCGACGCACCAAGCAAGCGCGATCCAGATACCGTTGCCAACAGACCCTTCATACAAGAGGACACGAATCGCATTCACGATTGAAGTCACGGGCTGGTTCTCAGCGAACGCACGGACAATTTTAGGCATAGTTTCGGTAGGAACAAAGGCCAAACTGATAAACGGCAGGAAAATCAGCGGGTACGAGTAGGCCGTCGCCCCTTCCATAGACCTCGCTGTCAACCCGGGAATGACCGCCAGCCATGTCAGCGCCAGCGTAAACATCCCGAGTATCCCAGCTACCGCGAGCCAATCCAGGATATCAGCGCTGGAACGGAAGCCCATCAAGAGCGCAACGAGGATAACCACCACGATAGTAAGCACATTGGAAACAAGTGAGGTCAATACGTGAGCCCACAATACCGTCGAGCGCTTGATGGGCATGGTAATGAAACGCGCCATCAGCCCGCTCTTTACATCCGTAAACAGCCGCACGGAAGTGTAAGCTACACCGGATGCGATAGCCATCAGCAAGATTCCCGGCAATAAATAATTGACGTAGTTGTCCGTTCCTGTCTCTATGGCGCCGCCAAATACATAAACAAACAGCAGCATCATCATAATCGGCGTAATCGCTACCGTGATAATCGTATCCGGGCTGCGCATGATGTTGCGCATTAAACGCCCTAGTAACACCCCTGTTTTGCTTTTCATTTATATCTCCTCCTTTTTACTGATGATTGCGAGGAAAATTTCCTCCAATGTCGGCTGCTTCTCGATATACTCCACTTTTGCTGGCGGGAACATCTCTTTGAGTTCAGTAAGGGTACCAGTCGTGATAATTTTTCCGCCATGCAGGATAGCGATACGGTCCGCCAGTTGTTCGGCTTCCTCCAGGTACTGGGTCGTCAGCAAGATGGTCGTGCCACCGCCGGCAAGCTCCTTGACGGTATCCCAAACTTCAATCCGCGCTTCGGGATCAAGCCCTGTCGTCGGTTCGTCGAGAAAAATGACTGCTGGCGTCCCGATCAGGCTCATGGCGATGTCAAGCCGGCGCTTCATCCCGCCGGAATATTTGTCCGCCCGGCGGTTGGCCGCATCGGTTAGGCTAAATCTTGCAAGCAGATTGTCAGCGACTTGAGCGGGATTGGAAACTCCACGCAACTTGGCAATCATCATCAGGTTTTCCCGCCCGGTGAGCATGCCGTCTAAAGCTGCGAACTGCCCTGTCAGGCTGATGCTCTGGCGAACATGATCCGGTTGACGCTGGACGTCAAAGCCACAAATACCTACTTCGCCGCCATCGGGCCTCATCAGCGTCGAGAGGATGTTGACCGTCGTCGTCTTGCCCGCTCCATTTGAGCCCAGCAGTGCGAAAATCTCGCCACGCCGCACCTCAAAATCCACCCCCTTTAAGACTTCCTTGTCTTTAAAGGATTTTTTTAACTCTTTTACAGAAATCGCTGCATTGCTCATACTTTTTTCCTCCTTATAAAAAGCGCCTTGCGGAGCTAGATTGCCTATACTCTTCTATTTAGTCTGACTGATAATCTGTACAACTTACTACCGGATTGAAAATATAACTGAATAGCGAAGGTGGCAATTCACATTTGTAACCAGCTATTCAGTCGGTATTATCTATTGCATTTATTTTTTTCCCAATCGTTTCATGATACTCTGATTCAAATCTTCACGATACTTGGCGACATAGGTTTTAGCGTTTGCCACTAGTTCGTCGGCAAATGACGCCACGTCGTCCCCAGTGATTTCCAGCACTTGTCTGCCTTCCGCCGCACCGGCTTCGAATAACTCGATTAATTCATATTGTATGTGCAGCATATCCATCCCGTTGCCCGCTGAGAAATTCCACATGTAGTTTTGAATTTTCTTAAATACAAACTGGTAGTCCTCTGGAAGGGCTTCAACCCGTGCCATCATCATTTTGTACTCTTTTTTATCACCAATCATTTTTTTAAACATTTCCAACATGTTATTTTTCCTCCTTTTTTATAAAGCTGAACAAGACACTCCAAAAATATCGGACGGAATATCTTATGAAGCTAGATTGACTTCAAGACGTTGATTTTTGATGATACAAAATCCCATTTTCTCCAAAACAATTCAAGTTCCTGGCGGCCAGCCTCATTAAGTGAGTAAAACTTGCGGGGCGGCCCCATATCTGACGGTTTCTTTTCTATGTTCACAAGTTTTTTCTTTTCTAATCGCACGAGGATGGTATAGACCGTCCCTTCCACGACTTCGGTGAACCCAAGCTCGTTCAGGCGGCGGGTAATCTCGTAGCCATAGGTTTCATGGCGGCTGATGATTTCCAGCACGCAGCCTTCCAGCGAACCCTTCAGCATTTCAGTTAAATTTTCCATGTTTAGATC
>NZ_KB895716.1:0-49552 GCF_000374965.1 Bacillus sp. 95MFCvi2.1
AAGGCGCGAAGCCACCCATCATTCTTGCCGCTGGAGCTGGATTATATAAAAAGCGCAAGCGGCTCGCATTGACCTACTTCCCCCACTCTTCAACAATACATACAAATTTCAAGGAGGCATTATTATGTCAGTTATTTTTTCTGGTATTCAGCCAAGCGGAACAATTACGCTTGGAAACTATTTAGGAGCAATGAAACAATTTACAGAATTACAAAACGAACATGATTGTTATTTCTGCATTGTAAACCAGCATGCGATTACAGTTCCTCAAGATTCTGTACAACTTCGTAAAAACATCCGCAGCCTTGCTGCGCTATATGTAGCTTGTGGTATTGATCCTGAAAAATCTACTTTATTTGTACAATCAGAGGTACCTGCGCACGCTCAACTCGGATGGATTATGCAATCTATCGCATATGTTGGAGAATTAGAACGTATGACGCAATATAAAGATAAATCATCTGGTAGAGAATCTGTTCCAGCTGGATTACTTACGTATCCACCATTAATGGCAGCTGACATCTTACTTTACAACACTGAGATTGTGCCAGTTGGCGACGATCAAAAACAACATATGGAATTAACTCGCGATTTAGCAGAGCGTTTCAATAAACGTTTCCGTGAAATTTTCACAATTCCAGAGATTCGCATTCCAAAAGTAGGCGCTCGTGTTATGTCATTAACAGAACCTACGAAAAAAATGAGCAAATCTGATCCAAATCCAAAATCAATGATTAGTATGCTTGATGAGCCAAAAACAATTGAAAAGAAAATTAAAAGTGCAGTAACTGATTCTGACGGTATCGTAAAATACAACAAAGAAAACAAACCTGGTATTTCCAACTTATTAACAATCTACTCTTCATTCTCAGGTAAAACAATTGAAGAACTAGAAGCTTACTATGAAGGAAAAGGATACGGCGACTTTAAAGGTGATTTAGCACAAGTAGTCGTAGAAGCAATTCGTCCAATTCAAGAAAAATATAACGAACTAATTAACTCCCCTGAATTAGATGAAATTCTTGACAAAGGTGCTGAAAAAGCAAACCGCGTTGCAATGAAACAACTACGTAAAGTTGAAAATGCAATGGGATTAAGCAGAAAACGTAGGTAACTAAAAAAGCGGAGGCGACTGCTTAGCCCTGGGTGGCTAAGGTTCTTTCCCACAGAAGGTGCTTTTTACCTTCTCGTGGGGAAGGTTCTTAGACGCAAAGGGCTAGGAGCCGGAGCTGGATTATAACAAAAAGCGGAGGTGGATCATTCAGCTCTGACGGTCTAAGGTTTTTTCGCATAGAAGGCGTTCTTTGACTTCTTATGCGGAAGGTTCTTAGACACGAAGAGCTTGCCACCGGAGCTGGATCAAATTAAAAAACCGCCAATTTGGCGGTTTTTTAATTTACCTTTTGTTCATTTTCCATTTCCCATAACTTTTCAAAGAATGGTTGCCCTTTTACAAGGCGTTCACATAGCTGTTCATGCTTTTTTGACCAACCATATTTCGCTTCCTCATAAAGGCGCTCCCAGACGTCTTCAAATTTCATATGTTGAACAGTCCCATATGCAGATGGATCCCATTCTGTATACCAATAGCGAATTTCAGCTGGATTTTTCGTTGTATGTAGTTGATCTAGCGCCATAAAAAGCAATTGTTTTAATTGTCGTTCTTTACGAGTTAAGCCATTCATAATATATGGCGATGGCGATAAAATATGATGCTCTTTTTGTGATTCTTCCACTTGAAACTCATACTTTTCTGCTTGGACATTTTCCACCATCTCATATACCATCTGCTCTTGACGAGGAATAAGCCTACTTTTTCGAATCGGTACATTGTACCCAATTGAATCCACTGCAATAATTCCTTTTCCATCTGTAACAACAAAACAATACTCTTGTTGCAAACGCTCATGATTTTTACGAATATACGCCTTATGATGTACGTCTTCCAATAGTTTTTGCGGAAGTTCCAATAATTCGTTCTCGATGTAATGATATAATGTAGAATCTACTTTTAATAATGGCACTTGATCTAATAATTCGATCGTATCATCCTTCCGCCATTCGTAAAAATGACAAACGTTATACCCATTTTCTTCACCTTCAAACCAATTTACCCACACATCATGTAGATATAACATTTTCTACCCCTCACTTCACTACTGTTTGTACATCTCATTATGTTCATTTCTTGTGAAATTTATTCCATCCAAGGGAATATATTCTACTTATTATTTCTTCACTACTTCTCACTTCCATTTTCATCATGCAAAAAAACTTGGCAGCGCCAAGTTTTTTATATTTATCACCTATTAAGAGGTAAAAGTATTTGCTTTATTTAATATACATATGGCATCCATGGGCAATAAAGAAAGCGTGTTATCTTTCTCAAATTCCACACAATCTTTTACAATATGAAATCCAACGCCATATCCAAGCATCTTCGGGTACATTTGCATTCCATTTAGTAAGCAGTCATGCTCCCTTGTTCCTCTCTTCATATCCAGTTTCTTTTTTACAACCTTCTCCCAATAATGAACCGCTTCCTCTTTTGTATAGTACGATGTCCACGGTGCATAACTTTTTTCTGAGTGCCTTTCATACACCGCTTGCTCTGCAAGCCCCTCCATTATCATTGTATCAAGTAATGTATAATCCTTTTCTTTCTTTTCAATTTGATGTAACCGACATATGTGATGATATTCATGGGTAAGCAATGCTTTTAATTCCTTCACTGTATTCCGTCCACAGACAAACAGGAAAATCACATGACGCATTGTTAAGCCAGCTTTTCCGTTATATTCCGCTTGTACCATGCGATTATATGAATCTGATAACAAAATAAAGATAGGGACATCTGGCCCTTGTAACCAGTGCTTTAGTTCCTCATACTCCTCAGAAAGCTCTTTCCAAATCTGCTTTTCCTCTAGTCGCTCAATTTCTTTTTGTCCTTCCATCACTGGACGATACATACCTTTAGAAATTAAAAAACGGTACAACCTCTCCTTTGGCAATGGAATGTATTTTGTAAACTTCTCACAAAGCTTTTCTGGACGCCCATAATAAAGGTGCAGCCAATCTGCCGTTTGAATAACCCCCATCTTCACTCCTCCCTTTTCTTCTATATATATGCAAGAAAAGGAGCGAACGCGAAGTAATAAAATGAAACTTTTGATTGGCTTTACTTTGTTTCTGATTGCGTTACTTCATCTTTCCCGCATGCGCCCAAAAAGATTAGTAGTAAAGTCATGATGCCGAAACAAATCCCCTTCATTTTTACTACATTATTTATAAGCTTTAAATACTAACACTGCGTTATGACCACCGAATCCTAGTTATGGCTATGCAATCAAAAGCTGACCCGCTCTCACTTTCTACTTTTGTTTTTACATGGCATGGGGCGAAAACAGGCACTGACCGCTTCTACACATGATCGGACGCTCTCTTCCATCCAAAAAAGGGTGTTTTAAGAAGTAGCTCTCCTTTGCTACTTCCCAAAACACCCTTTTACTACATTATTTATAAGCTTTAAATACTAACACTGCGTTATGACCACCGAACCCTAATGAGTTACTTAAAACAGTGCGTACTTCTTGATGTCTCGCTTTGTTTGGTACGTAATCTAAATCACATTCTGGATCTGGTGTTTCATAGTTAATTGTTGGCGGAATCACGCCATCTGTAATAGATTTAACAGAGAAAATCGCCTCAACAGCGCCAGCTGCTCCTAATAAATGACCAGTCATTGATTTTGTAGAGCTAATCGCTACTTTATATGCATGTTCACCAAATGCTTCTTTAATTGCCATCGTTTCGTATTTCTCATTCGCATCTGTACTTGTACCATGCGCATTAATATAATCGATATCCTCAGGCTGAAGACCGGCATCTGCTAATGCTTGACGTATCGCACGAACACCGCCCTCACCGCCAGGAGCAGGCATTGTAATATGGAACGCATCACCTGTTGCACCATATCCGACAAGTTCAGCATAAATACGTGCACCTCGTGCTAACGCATGCTCCAACTCTTCTAGTATAAGAATACCAGCTCCTTCTCCCATTACAAATCCACTACGATTTTTATCAAATGGACGACAAGCAGTTGCTGGATCCTCATTAAATGTTAATGCTTTCGCTGAACTAAATCCTGCAAATGCCATACTTGTTAACGGCGCCTCTGCACCGCCTGTAATCATTGCATCTGCATCACCGCGCTGAATGACTTTAAATGCGTCACCAATTGAGTTTGCCCCAGATGCACAAGCTGTCACAGAACAAGTATTAATTCCTTTTGCACCTGTAGCAATTGAGACTTGGCCCGCAGCCATATCAGGAATCATCATTGGTATCAAAAATGGACTTACACGGCGCGGGCCTTTTTCCGTAAAGATTTTAAATTGCTCTTCATACGTTTCCATGCCACCAATACCAGAACCTATCCATACACCAATACGCGGTGCATTTTCTTCTGTAATGTCCAACTTTGCATCTTCAACTGCCATTTTCGCTGCTGCTACCGCATATTGTGTGAAGCGATCCATACGGCGCGCTTCTTTTTTCTCAACATATTTTTCAGCTTCAAAGTCGTTAATTTCCGCTGCTACTTTTGCTGGAAATTGTTCCGGATCTAAGCGTGTAAGCCGTCCGATTCCAGATACACCATTTTTAATGTTTTCCCAAGCTGTTTCTACATCTGTTCCGATCGGCGTAACAGCTCCTAGTCCTGTAATTACGACACGCTTCTTTTCCATACAAAATACACTCCTTTTTTTCTCTCAGTCCTTATTTGCCCCAACGAAGAGCGACTGCTCCCCATGTTAATCCGCCACCAAAGCCGACTAATATAATTAAATCACCGTCTTGAATACGTCCATTTTGCAATTCCTCTACCATCGCAATTGGAATTGAAGAAGCTGACGTATTCCCAAACTTTTCAATTGTTGTACTCATTTTTTCTTGTGGCAAACCTAATCGTTCCCTTGCCGATTCCATAATACGAATATTTGCTTGATGCGGAACTAAAAAGTCCACATCTTCTTTCGTAAGACCTGCTTTTTCTACAACACGAAGACAAGAATCACCAAGTTGACGAACAGCGAATTTAAAGACTTCTCTGCCATTCATCATAACATATTCATCTTGATAAAGGTGCTTGCCACCACTTCCATCTGCGCCTAATTCAAATGAAAGGATACCGTTTCCTTCTGAAACAGCTCCCATTACAACAGCACCTGCTCCGTCTCCAAATAACACTGCCGTATTGCGGTCGTTCCAATCTACAATTTTAGATAATTTATCACTACCAACTACTAATACGTTTTTATAAGTTCCAGTTTGAATAAATTGCTGCGCTGTAATCATTCCGTACATAAAGCCCGCACATGCTGCACCTAAATCCATTGCTGCTGCATGTTTCGCACCAATTTGTTCTTGAATTACACAAGCAACGGCTGGAAAAGAGCGATCTGGCGTTACTGTTGCAACTAAAATAAGGTCAATTTCTTCTCCACTAATCCCTGCATTTTCAATAGCTTTCTTGGCAGCTTCTACCGCCATATATGAAGTATCTATTGTATCATCGGCAATGCGTCTCTCTGCAATTCCCGTTCTCGTACGAATCCACTCATCAGATGTATCCATGATTTTCTCTAAGTCGTGATTTGTGACTACTTTTTCTGGCACATATCTTCCGATCCCTAAAATGCCTACGTTCACATCGCAGCCCTCCGTTTTATATCAATTATTATGACTTGGTACTAATTCTAAAACATAAATGTTTATTTGTCTAGAATATATTTCTAAGTAAAAAAATAAAGCCGACATATTGTCGACCTTATCTCATAGTAGAACCAAAAGCAAGCTACCTATATATCCCGCTCTTTTCCAATTGAACTCCCCCCTCCTTCACTTTGCTTAGAAGAGGGAGCCTTCTCGGTTAAAATGACAAAAATACTTCCGTATCTGCTTTTACTTGGCGTGGGGCAGAAAAAGGCTCTGACCGTTTCTATGCATGGCTAGATGCTCTCTTCCTCCAAAAAAAGGTTTTTTGTCTAGTTCACCTTATTTTCCCGCTTTTCCAAGCTCATATGCTTCGTTCATTACTTTCATTAACAACTCTAGTACTGGCTGCGCTTTTTCCATATCAAGTGCAATCCCATTATCATCCAAAATGGCCTTTGCTTCCGGCAGGTGTTTCATAGCGATTTGTAAAAACTGCATATTTTTTTCATTCATATTTCTTCATCCTTTCCATAAAAGGAGCACTAATCTCCTTACTTCTACACTATATAAATTCCTTTTGATTTTTCAACATATAAGTCGGTGCTACAAAAACAAAAGGTGACTTGCACTCGTGTTCTCTCTTTGTTTTTAACTTTTGGTATGGGGTATGGCTTCTATGCATGGGCGGATACTCTCTCCCACCTAAAAAAGAAAGGTTTTATATCGGTTTTTCAATTTGTATTTATATTGATTTTCCAACATACAAACCACGGCTTTGAAAATAAACGGAGATTTTCACTCGTTTTCTCCTTTTGTTTTCACTTGGCATGGGGCCAAAAAAGGACCTGACCGCTTCTATGCATGGGCGGATACTCTCTCCCACCTAAAAAAAGGTTTTATATCCGTTTTTCAATTTATATTTGTATAGTTTAACATATGTTATGTTCTTCGTATAACTCTTTATATCGTTTTAAATGTGTCAATTGCTTATTTAAACCGAATTCTAACGGCGTGTTTTTCACAATACAAACACTCTTTATCTCTTCTCTTTTTACTTCTTTAACAGTTTTTTTCACTTTATGCTCAGCATTTAAAAGGATAATTCCTTTTTCCCATAGATTTTCTTTACCACTGATCATATTATATACACCTAAATTTTCTATGGTTTTACCTTTTTCCCACAAATATTCACACACATCTTCTACATAAAGAAGGTCCGCTCCATTTTCATTTTGAAGAAGCTCATATTCCTTTTCCATAAGTTCAGAAAGAATAAGCCTGTGGTACGTCATAAAGGAAGGCTGCCATGGGCCATATAAAGTTGGAACACGAAGTATACTATAACGAATATTCCCCTTCTCCACTTCTTCCTCTACTTTCATAAATAATCGTTTATTTTCAGATTGATCTTGCACATTTGCTATTTCAATAGAAGAAAGTACATTTAGCTTCACTTGTTTTCTTTCGCACATATGAATGACACGCTTTAAATATTGTAAAATGATTCGTTCATTTCGAAATCCGCTTTGCCTGTTCGGTTCACATAAACAAAAGTAAGCCGCATCAAATTGATCGGTTTCTACTGTCTTCCATCCGCTCTCATCTCTTATAGACGAATACATAAACAAATCATTCCGCCCAATTAGAAATAACTTTTCTTCACTTACTTTTGACATACTTTCCAGATCAGCAAAATCAAGGCCATATACTTCTACTTCTTCCGCAAGCATTTTATTTACAAGATGATAGCCTACAAACGAAAGTGCTCCTATAATTAGTACGCGCTTCATGTCACCAACCCTTTCTCCCTCTAAACAAATAGCTCCTCATTTATGTATATTGGAGCTTCATAAATCTTCTTCATATTTTTTAAAGAAATGACATGTATGTTGAACCATCTTATATTTTACATGTTGCAAATGAAACGATAGTGAGGTCTCACAATTTTTATTTATCCGCTTTTTTTCATATTCACGTAACAATTGCTTGCGCGCTTTTTGTTCTTGTGTGGATACAAATATTTTTACAGGCACACAAGAAGGTAAATAAGAAAAAGACTTCTTAGCAATTTCCGCTTCTAACTGAGCTTCCTTCACATCATACGCAAGCAATAACTCTCTCACTAACCTTTTATAGAAAAATTTATGCTCTTTTTCAAATTCCACATGTGCAGGCAAATCTAGGCATGGAGTAAGCATCACTACAGATCGAATACATTCTGGGTATCGATTCATCATTTCAAGAGCCACAAGAGCCCCCATTCCATCTGCAATGATATGAATTTGTTCGTTTAGTGTTTCTTTTTTCATAACAACATGATACAAACGCTTCGCTAAACGAACCGATTGATCATTCCCCCAATGTCTCCCGTATAAATTAGATGAAAAAACGGTATATCCATTTTCTATCAGCCCATTTAAAAAATGAGCGCGCCCCGCATGCTGCGTCCATAAACTTGTACCATTCTCAATAAAATAATTGTAATCACCAAGAAGCATGACACCAAATCCATTGGGCTTCTCTGGCAAATAAATCACACATGGTTCTTGTTCTAAGTAAAAAAAACGTTCCGTAACACTCATCATTCTCCCGCCTTATTTTCTAAACATAAAAACTACTCCTTTATAATGTATGAAAGGAATACAATTTTGCTTTGAAAAATCTACAAATATTTTTTCTATATTCTTTTTTCAATTGTGTTACAATAAGGACAGATTGAACGAATAGGGGTGTGAAAAGATGCGTGTAATTTGGGCCTTTATTTGGTCGTTTATGCTTGTACATATGATGAGCTACGTAATTAGCTCTATGACTGGCGGTGTATACGATTTCGCGCTAGCGTCTAAATTCTCAATTGTTCTTGCTGTGCTTGTAATGGCAATTGCAGCAGCAATTCCAAACGAACCAGTAGAACAACACTAATAAAGAAAGAGCCCGGATTCAATCTCCGGACTCTTTTTTTATTGGGCATGAACAACTAGTTCGTTATTTTCCACATCAACAACTACATGACTATTATCAGTAATTGTTCCCGCAATCAATTCACGTGCTAACTTTGTTTCAACTTGACGCTGTACATATCGTTTTAATGGACGCGCTCCATACATCGGATCGAACCCAGATTCCACAACAAACTCTTTTGCTACTTCTGTTAATTCCACTGTAATATGACGATCTATTAAACGCCCTTGTAACTCTTTTACAATTTTATCAACGATTCCTTTGATCTCATTTGTTGTAAGTGGTTTAAATAAAATAATTTCATCCACACGATTTAAAAACTCTGGACGAAAATGTCCTCTAAGCTGCCCCATAACAAGATCTCTTGCTTCCTCTTTAATTGTACCATCTTCTTGTAACCCTTCTAATAAATGCCCTGAACCAATATTCGATGTCATAATAATCACTGTATTTTTGAAATCCACTGTTCGTCCTTGTGAATCCGTAATACGCCCATCATCTAACATTTGTAATAAAATGTTGAATACTTCTGGATGTGCTTTTTCAATTTCATCTAATAAAATAACGGAATATGGTTTACGGCGTACGGCTTCTGTTAATTGTCCACCTTCCTCATATCCTACATATCCAGGAGGAGCTCCAATCAAGCGAGACACAGCATGTTTCTCCATATACTCGGACATATCAATGCGAATGATTTGCTCTTCACTATCAAATAAAGATTGTGCTAATGTTTTCGCAAGTTCTGTTTTCCCAACGCCTGTTGGTCCTAAGAAAATGAATGAACCGATTGGACGATTTGGATCTTTAATACCAGCGCGAGCACGAAGAACTGCATCCGCCACAAGACTAACTGCTTCCTCTTGCCCAATAACACGTTCTGATAAAATTTGCTCTAAACGTAGCAGTTTTTCACGTTCACCTTCTACAAGTTTTGCAACTGGTATGCCAGTCCAACGTGAAACGATATTTGCAATTTCTTCTTCACTTACTTCTTCACGAAGCAAACGGTTCTCTTGTTCGTTATGCGCTCCCGTTTCTTCCGCTTCTCTTAATTCTTTTTCCACTGCTGGAATTTTACCATGACGAAGCTCTGCTGCTTTATTTAAGTCGTAATTCCCTTCTGCTTCTTCTAATTCACGACGTAAACGTTCAAGGTGTTCCCTTAAGTCACGAACTTTATGGATTTCTTCTTTTTCTTTTTGCCATTGCGCTCGCATTCCATTTGCAACTTCTTTTAAATCAGATAGTTCATGTTGCAATGTTTTTAGTCGCTCTTGACTACCACGATCCGTTTCTTTTCCTAAAGCAGCTTCTTCAATTTCCAGCTGCATAATGCGGCGCGTTACTTCATCCAATTCTGTTGGCATAGAATCAATTTCTGTTCGAATTGTTGCGCACGCTTCATCAACAAGGTCAATCGCTTTATCTGGTAAAAAGCGATCAGATATATATCGATCAGACAATACAGATGCCGCTACAATCGCACGGTCATGAATATTTACACCATGATAAATTTCAAAGCGCTCTTTTAAACCACGTAAAATAGAAATTGTATCTTCTACCGTTGGCTCTTCTGCTAACACTTGTTGAAAACGACGTTCTAGCGCTGGATCTTTCTCAATATATTTTCGATACTCATCTAAAGTAGTCGCACCAATACAATGAAGTTCACCGCGCGCAAGCATTGGTTTTAACATATTCCCTGCATCCATCGCCCCTTCTGTTTTACCAGCACCAACAATTGTATGGAGCTCATCAATGAATAAAAGAATACGCCCTTCACTTTTTTTGATTTCATTTAACACAGCTTGCAAACGTTCTTCAAACTCACCACGGAACTTTGCACCCGCCACAAGCGCGCTCATATCTAACGCAAAGATTGTTCTATCTTTTAATCCTTCTGGTACATCTTTTCGCACAATTCGTTGTGCCAATCCTTCAACAATGGCTGTTTTCCCAACGCCTGGTTCACCAATTAAAACAGGGTTGTTTTTTGTTTTACGAGAAAGAATGCGGATAACCCGACGAATTTCGCTATCACGACCAATGACAGGATCAATTTTCCCTTGTCTTACTTCTGCCACTAAATCACGGCCATACTTTTCTAACGCTTCATATGTTACTTCTGGATTTTGACTAGTCACTCTCTGATTCCCCCGAACTTCCATTAAAGACTGTAATAATGTATCCTTCGTAATGTGAAATGCTGTGAACAAGTGATTCATATCACCTTTTTCCTCACAAAATGCGAGCAATACATGTTCCACTGAAATATATTCATCTTGCAGTTTTTTTGCCTCTGCCTCTGCTTTAACGAGTAATTGCCCTAAAGCATTTGTCACATACACTTTGCCAGCTTCTACACCACTTCCTGTAACAGATGGTTTCTTTTGAAGCAATCTTTCTACTTCTTTCGTTAATTGTTCTATATTGACATTCATTTTTTGAAAAATACGCACTGCTAATCCATCTTGCTGCTGTAATAATGCAAGTAATAGATGAACAGTATCAACTTCTTGATGATGATGAGATACCGCTAAAGATTGAGCACTCATAATTGCTTCTTGTGTTTTCGTCGTCATTTGATTTAAGTCCATCTTCACAAACCTCCAAACATTGGAATCCTCTTGATGTTTGACCTTTTTTGATTTTTTGACTTTATTTGACCTTTAATTTAATTATACGCCAATTGTCTTTTTTATACAATGAATTTGATTATGAAATTTGAACTTTGTTTCCCAAAAAAAGTATGTATACCTCTGCTCTTCAATCACAAAAGCCGCAATATAAATTGCGGCTTCTCTTACGGCTTTCTTTTATATGTCCACTGGCGGTTCTGATTCGAATTCTCAGGAAACCTTTGACCAGCAGTTAATTTTACCAGTTGTGGATCTTTAACCATACTTCCTGTTTCACCAATTTCTACATAAATCCCATCATTTGGTGCTTTCTGTCCAGAACGAAACCTATGATTTTGTCCCATTTTCATTCTCCTTCCATGACATCTTTACACCGTTAGTATATCCATTTTTGAAAAAGCCTTTCTGTTATGTTTAGGAAACGAGTCATATTTTTTATTACTGTTCATATGTATGACTTTACATGATAAAGCAGGAGAACAAGCATCACTTGTTGAAAAAAAAGAAACCGACCTATTCTAGGCCAGTTCCAAAGGAGAGTCAAACATATACGAGAAGATTACATGTTCATTATATGTCTTGCTGCGCCCGTAATGTAACCCTTTTCACAAATTGTACAAAATGAAAGAAACATTATTTGAACTTTCAAAAAAATCATTGACTTTTCTGATTTTGGGTAGGAAATAGTGGACACTAACATGTTTCGCGACGTAAGATGAATATATAATGAAACTTCCATTCATGGTTGTTTCTCCCGCATTAACGGGGGATGGAGCCCCCCGCTGATGGAAGTTCCACTTTATCTATACACTTTCCAACCTCTTATTTCTGCATCTTAAAACGGAAATACAGATAGAAACAAAAAATTTTTCATAAGAGGTGAAAACATGAAAAAACAACATTTAATCGCATTAGATTTAGATGGCACTTTACTTACAGACAATAAAATTATTTCCGCACGAACAAAGCAAACAATTGAAAAAGCAAAAGAACAAGGACATGTTGTTGTCATTTCAACAGGACGTCCATTTCGCGCTAGTCACGCTTATTATAAAGAACTTGGTTTGAATACACCTATCGTTAACTTTAACGGCGCTTATGTTCATCACCCGCTTGATACAAATTGGGGAACGCACCATTCCCCCCTTGAGCTTTCTACTGCACAAGAAATCGTTCGGGCTTGCTTTGATTTTGGCGTTAAAAACATTTATGCCGAAGTAATTGACGATGTATATGTTCGCGAAATTGATGAGGATAAAAAGCATATCTTTGAATTTGGCTCTCCAAATATTTTTACAGGAGACTTACTAAACATTTTGCAAGATCATCCAACATGCTTATTAATCGATGCACTGGATGAGCAATCAACAGCTATTCGTAAGCATTTAACAGATATGCATGCAGAAGTGATTGATCATCGAAAATGGGGTGCTCCTTGGCCGATTATTGAAATTGTGAAAAGCGGCCTCAATAAAGCGATTGGACTTCAAAAAGTTTCTAGCTATTATAACATTCCACAAGAACGAATTATTGCGTTCGGTGACGAAGACAATGATTTTGAGATGATTGAGTTTGCAGGTCACGGCATCGCCATGGGTAATGCCATTCCTGAATTAAAAACATTAGCGAATCATACGACATTAACAAACGAAGAAGATGGAATTGCTCTTTATTTAGAAGAGGTTCTTGGATTGTAATCTAAAAATTCCCTACTTATAGTTTGGTTCAAAACGCTCATACTATAACTAGACACAGCGATGTGTCAGTTGTTTTCTGCTAAAAAAGGGGGAATTACGAATGGGTAAAAAGAACAAATCAAAACGTTTCACCCAACAAGGGGCCGATGCTGTTATGAAGCATGCTGAAAGATTCCCGTACCGCGGTACATTAGCTGATGCAGAAAAAGAACGAAACAACTCTTCTCTCGGAGGGGTTTAAATGGGTAACTTATTATTTCAGCAAGCACGAGATGCTGTTGCAGGCGCCGTTTCTTGTTCAAGCGGCACAGAACAGCGGGAACTCGTTTATAGAGCAAAAAATGCTTTGCAATCCGCTTATGCCAATTCTTCAACTGCTGAAAAGGTACAACTGCGTGAGATGCAACAGCAACTGCAAAACATCACTAACACACATTAAAACAAGAGGACCGATTCCCGGTCCTCTTTAATCTTTCCGAAACAACCCAAATATACCGACTGTTTGAATGACATTTGTAAATGCGCCAGGATCTACCTGTCTAATAATTCTCTCTAATTCATATAGCTCGTAACGGGTAATCACAATCATTAGCATTTCTTTATTTTCATTTGTATATGCCCCTGTCGCTGGTATAGTTGTAATACCGCGTACTAAACGTGCTTGAATCGCTTTTCGTACATCTTTACCATTTTTCGTAACGATAAATGCTGTAATTTTCACATGACGAGTATGAATTGCATCAATAATCCTCGATGATACATATAGTGTCACTAACGTGTATAACGCTTTTTCCCATCCGTACAAATAGCCAGCTGCAATAATGATGATTGCATTAAAGAAAAAGAAATATGTTCCGACAGGCTTATCTTTTATTTTTGACAAAATCATTGCAATGATATCTAAACCACCTGTAGAAGCTCCCCATTTCAAGGCAATTCCTACCCCTATCGCTGAAATGAGACCACCAAAAATAGCATTCAATATAATATCATTTGAAACAGCCTTCACTGGTATAATTTCTAAAAACAGTGTCATAAATACAACACATAAAAAACTAAATAACGTAAACGCTTTTCCGACCTTTTTCCATGCTAAAATAACGACCGGAATATTAAATAAAGCAAAAAGTACTCCCGTCGATATGTGAATCGATGCAAAATCGCCTAACACTTGCGAAAGCAATTGAGATAATCCCGCGAAACCGCTCGCATATACTTTTGCTGGTGTTAAGAACAAGTTCATTCCAATTGCATTTAATAAACCTGCGATGATAACAACAATTAGTTTTTTCGTTAATTCGGCATAATTTAATTTTAAGTCCATACCCCATCCACCTTTATACATAATAGGTTCACCTCTACTCGTATACATAGTCTTTACGAAAACGGAAATGATAAACGTACAACTGTTTAGAAATGGAGTTGATATGTATGCCGCATACAAGCGATAATGACAAAAAAGCACGCGATAATAATGCAAAGCGCACACAAAAAAATGAACAAGAACAAAAAAATATTCAGCAAGGAAAACGTGCATACTCTAAAAAAACAGATCATCTTTAATTATTTCGTACATCAACATAATTGTTGATGTACTTTTTTATTTCACAAAAAACATCTCAAATTCACTTCTTGTTCACTTCTCTATTTTACAATAATAACAGCATAATTAGATGAGGTGTTAGGATGCAAAGAAAACAATTATGGATAGCAACAGCTGCGCTCGGAACGTTAATGCTGTCTGCTTGTGGTCCAAAAGATAACTCAGAGGCGATTGCAACATCAAAAGTTTCAACCATTACAAAAGGTGATTTTGACAAGCAGTTAAAAGAACGGTACGGAAAAGATATGCTATATGAAATGATGGCACAAGATATCATGACAAAAAAATATAAAGTATCTGATGATGAAGTCGATAAAGAATTCAAAAAAGCAAAAGATCAATTTGGTGATCAATTCAAAACGGTATTAGAAAGTAACCGCCTAAAAGATGAAGATGACTTTAAAAATCAAATTAGGTTCAAATTAGCAATGAACGAAGCCATTAAGAAAAGCATTACAGATAAAGATGTAAAAGCAAACTATAAACCTGAAATTAAAGCCAGCCACATTTTAGTAAACGATGAAAAAACGGCAAATGATATTAAGAAACAACTGGATGAAGGTGCTTCATTCGAAGAGTTAGCAAAACAACAATCACAGGACCCAGGTTCAAAGGAAAATGGCGGAGACCTTGGATACTTCGGTCCAGGTAAAATGGTACCTGAATTTGAAGAAGCGGCTTACAAATTAAATGTCGGTGAAATTAGCAAACCTATCAAGTCATCACAAGGCTATCACATTATTAAACTTACCGATAAAAAAGAATTAAAACCATATGATGAAGTAAAAGATTCCATTCGTAAAAATCTGGAAGAAAAGTTGTTAGCAGATCAAACTACCGGTCAAAAAATATTGTTAGACGAATTCAAGAAAGCTGATATTAAAGTAAAAGATAGTGATTTGAAAGATACATTCTCTCGTCTTTCCGGACAACAATAAAAAATCTAGCAACAGAGTTGGCTGGTAGAAAAGTAGTAAATGAAATTTCACCCCGCATTAACGGGCAGTAAGACTCCCACCTCAAGATTCAGAGAAAAACAAGAAAGATAAGTGAGGAATCAACTGCTCGTAAAAGCCCGATTGGCGAGAGCTAATAATCAGTGGGAGATGAAGAAAACCCCACTGATTAAAGTTTCACTTTATCGGAGCAAATTCGAATATATCGACGTTCCGACACATAACGACAAAAAACAGGAGCCTGCTGACTCCTGTTTCCCAACACTCTGAAAATCCGAACAGGCATGAGCCTGTTCGGATTTTTTTATTTCTTGAAGTACGTCCAACCTTCTTCTTGATAAACCTTTTCTTCTTTCATCAACTTACCAAGCGCACGTTTAAACGCTGCTTTACTCATATTAAAACGTTCTTTAATGTCTTCTGGATGGCTCTTATCCCAAAACGGCATTGCTCCTCCGCGGCTCTCCATGTACTCATAAACCACCGCAGCATCATCTTCCATTCCCTCTTCTTTACGCGGAAGAAGTGAAATATTAATCGTACCATCATCTTTCACATCAATAATACGGCCCGTTACACGCTCACCAATACGAACTTGTTCTTTTCTTTCTGTGTGGTGTAAAAAGGCACGGAAATGTTCATCCGTTAATACAAACGAACCAACTTGAAGTGAGCGATATACACGTCCGTTCACATTTTTATTACGCATAGATGGCGTTGCCTCTACAATAATTTCCTGCATATCTGAATCTCTTGCCGGAAGAGCAATAAGACGACCACGATTTGTTAATTTTAATGTACAATATAACTCATCGCCTTCTTCTGGCCAAACTGGTGTATAAATTGGAAACTCATCAGCTGGGATTAAGATATCCTTAGAAACACCGATATCAACGAACACACCTAAATCAGGTTTTACTTCTACGACTTTTACCCAATTCCAATCACTTATCGTAATAAGCGGCGTCTTCATTGTCGCAGAAATTCGCTCTTGATGATCAAGATATAGAAATACATCAATCGTATCGCCTTCCTCAATTTCTCCCGCTACTTCATTTTTATGTAAAAATACTTCTTCATAACCATCCTCATCGTCAAATCCAACCATATATCCAATTTCCGTTTCTCGTAAAACAGTTACCTGTTCAATCGATCCTGGCTGCAAATACATATATTTTAATTCCCTTCTATATATAAAGTATATTTTTATCATTCCAAAGAAAGCTTCATTATAACACGAATTTTCCTTTATTTGTCCAACTCGCAAAAATTCACTATAATAAGAGGTGGAATTTAATTTGGAGGTGCTTACTATGGCAAAAGATAGTTCTTTTGACATCGTTTCAAAAGTAGAATTACCAGAAGTAACAAATGCTATTAACATCGCATTAAAAGAAATTCAAAATCGATATGACTTTAAAGGAAGCAAGAGTGATATTAAATTAGAAAAAGAAGTAATCGTTTTAACTTCTGATGATGAATTTAAATTAGATCAAGTAAAAGATGTTCTTATTTCAAAACTAGTTAAACGTGAAGTACCAATTAAAAACTTAGACTACGGAAAAGTAGAAAGCGCTACTGGTAACACAGTACGTCAACGTGCAACACTGCAACAAGGTATCGATAAAGATAACGCGAAGAAAATTAATAACATTATTAAAGAGTTAAAATTAAAAGTGAAAACACAAGTACAAGATGATCAAGTACGCGTAACAGCAAAAAGCCGCGATGACTTACAAGCAGTAATCGCAGCGGTTCGTAGCGCTGATTTACCAATCGACGTACAATTCATTAACTATCGTTAATAGAAAAATAATAAAAAATGATAAACACACGTAAAATAGCGCTTCACCTAACCCTTTTTGGTCAGATGAAGCGCTATTTTTTCATATTTTGGCACGCTACGATGAGATAGGCCTGCATTTGGACAGACTTCAGCCCTCAGAACCGAGCGTATCGATAACCATCTACTTTTGTCTATAATTGAAATTTATCAGGATTACACTTTTTTCAAATATTCTCATTAATCAATTCTATTTTACAGAAAAAAACTGTTTCACCTTCTAACTAATTGAACTACCCCCACCTTCACTTCGTTTAGAGGAGGGGGTCTTCTCGGTTAAAATGATAAAATCCATTATTCTACCCATGATATTCCTTATATATAAAATTATAAATTATAACATAAAACTATAATAACTTCATATGCAATATTGCATATGAAAACGGATTGCAAATCATCTATTTTCTGAATATAATAAACATAAAATATGGCTAAATTTTCAGAAAATAAATAAAGGTAATTTTAAAGAGCGGATTGAATACCAAAAACGTTCATCTAATAAACGAATTATTAATTGTGTTTATTTTCAAATAGCTAGATTTCACCTTTCAAAACTCATTTTTTTGAAAAGATTTTTAATAGTATAGAATAATATTTATATCAAGAAAGTTAGTCCAATACATAGTAATCTTAATAAAGGTTATAGCTCAGATAAGTCAACAAATATTGTCAGACATTATAAGATTCTAAAATAACCATTATTTTAATTTAAATTTTCAGAATAATCAAACTGAAATATCGAAGTAAGAAAAATTAACATGTACATATTTATTACTAAAACTTTAATGAATGGTGGGAATGAAATGAAACGCAAAGTATTAACAAAATGGTTTGGAATTATAAGTTTAATCATTATGTTGCTAGGAGTTTCTATTCCACAAGCAGCAGCTGAGATAATACATCAAGAAAAGTTTCAAATTAACTGGAATCACATTAAATTCAAAGGTGCTGAAGTAAAAATAAAGGCAGATCTCTTAAAAACTTCATCAAAAGATGTTGCATATTGTTTATCACCTGATTTGAATTCACCAAACGGAGAGGAACTTCCTGAAATCGGGAAAGAAAATGATTTTGTATATCGTGTTTTACTTTATGGCTATCCTCAAAAAACACCAGCTGAACTGGGAGTTTCTACAAAAGAGGAAGCATACTATGCAACTCAATTAGCTATCTGGGTTGCATCTAAAAAAATCGAAATTGCTGATTCAAAACCAGAGAACCAACCGGTATATAATCTTGTAAAACAGCTGATAGACAAAGCTTCTAAAGGTACTGAAGTACAGGAAACATACTTAAACATAATACCTAATGAAAAACAGACAGTAGAGCAAAATGGGGACTATCTTGAAACCAAATTATATACGGTTCAATCAAATGCCTTATCTGGAGTATATTCCGTTCAATTGGAGGAGGCACCAGAAGGAGTGAAAATTTTAAATGAACAAGGTGAAGAAAAGAATGAATTCTCTATAAAGGAAAAATTTAAAATTTTAATTCCAAAAAAATCGACAAATGGAACTTTCAAACTAAGAGTACATACAAAATTGCAAAGTTTACAAGCAGTTGTTTTTGATGGCAAACAAAAGGTTCAAAATACCACAGCTTTATTGCCAAGAATGAGTGAAAAAAGTAGTACTGATATAGCAGTGCAATGGGAATCATTAGGATCTCTAAAAATTACGAAGGTAGGAGAGAATAGAGAAACTTTAAAAGGAGCGGTATTTGAGGTTGCAAGTGAAAATGGCGATTTTAGGAAAGAAATCACTACAACTAAAGATGGAGTTGCACTATTAAATCAGCTTCCTATTGGTACATATATTATAAAGGAAATTCAGGCACCAGAGGGTTATGTACTGGACCCTACAATACAGAGAATGGAAGTAAAGAACGGCGAAATAGCAAAAATAGAAATAAAGAATAAAAAAATAAAAAATGAGCTGCAAGTTACAAAAATACATGATACATATAAAAACACTAAACAATCTGATGATATACAAAATAAAGAGTACACAGAAGAAAAAGAGCATGTAAGTCAAGAACAATATTACTTACCATCAACAGGAGGAAAATTTCCAATTACATCATATATAGGAATATCATTTGTTGTTTTAGGACTCTACATATTGAAAGTAAAACACAAATAAGTTACAAATAGTAGAGGCTTATTATTAAAATTTATAGAAGGTAGTAGATAATACTTAATATTCAAGATACCTTAATAGCCCTATATAATGTTAACAGATGTTTTGTAAAAATGTAGCTTATAATGATTCTTAAAAATGAAAACGCTTGCAAAATTAAAGGTTATTAAAACTATAGGTATGTCTTTTTATCCTAGGAACCATGA
Source organism: Bacillus sp. 95MFCvi2.1 (assembly GCF_000374965.1). Classification (NCBI taxonomy): domain Bacteria; kingdom Bacillati; phylum Bacillota; class Bacilli; order Caryophanales; family Bacillaceae; genus Bacillus; species Bacillus sp. 95MFCvi2.1. The sequence continues at coordinate 19,771 of NZ_KB895716.1, forward strand.
GAGACGCCTACTAAAATAAATGAACATTAATTTTGTATTCAGGAGAATCCATCCAATTTTGCAAGTGGTAATAGTTTAGTAAATAGGTAAGATAAAGAATAAGCCAAAAAACAAATTTATCAAATAGAACCGTATAATGCACAAAAAGGGTATTCATTGGCGGCAATTACATTTACATACTAAAGCATAAAAAGCTTTTTCACCATGAAACTGATACTGTTGAACCTATGTCCGCAGAACAGGAGGAGCTACTTAAATAGAATCTGCGATGTCTTTTCGAATCTCTGAACCATTTAAATAACGTTTTACAGCCTTTAACTTCTCTTCGATTGTAAATTAAAAAGCACCTCCAATTGTTAAACTGTGTCTAACAATTGGAGGTGTTCTTCATAATCTCCTTTTATTTTCATAACTACGGCTTGTATATAGTCTAAAACCTACCCTCTCCTATTATTTCTTCTTTTTCTTTACCGCGATTAAAAAAGCAATAAACAAAACATTTACCCCAATTAGTAAAGAGATAAAAAGCCAATTAACCCCTGTTTTTTCTCTAACTTGATATACATTTGCTTCTTCTCGCTTCAATACGAGATAATAATTCCCATCTTCTTCTCTAATGATTTCATCTTCCAATAATCCCTTTAATTCTCGATTTTCTCCTATCTCATTTGCCGAAAGTGAAACTTTTTGTGTCTCTTTCGTGTTGTTAATTGCAACAAGTGTCACTTCATCTTTATACGTCCTTTTTAGCACACTCATCCCAGTCTTATCATATACCAACTCAAATGTCCCACGGCGAAGAGAAGGGAATTTTTGACGGATCTCTCCCAATCTCGTTACATACTGTAAAAACTTTTCATCTGTTTTAAAATCCATTAAGCGGCGATTATCTGGCACTCCCCCGCCATCAAGCGCAATTTCCGTTCCGTAATACACAATCGGCATCCCTGGTGTTGTATATAAATAAGTAAGCGCAAGTTTTAAACGAGCCGGCGGATAATATGCTTTCTCTTTCGCGATTCTGACAAACCGCTTTGTGTCTTGATTATCTAAAAAATTACTTGTTACTTTACCATTTTCTATTAAACTAACGTCATAAAGTGGTTTAATAGGTGTATCCGTTTTCGTAAAGACATCTGTTATGTGCTTATAGTACTCATTATGTATACCCTCTCCCTCATCAGTCATAACGAGGAAATCTTTTTTTATTCCTTGAACACTTTGTTTTACTGTATTTAAAAAGGCACGAGATATTTCTTTACTATGCATAAGATAACTTCCATCTATGTTCGCTTCTTTCATCCACCATTTTATCGAATCAATAAGCGTTTCTTGCTCTTTTTCTACAACAAATTGAAACACCACTTTCATATCTCGTTTATGTGCTTCTTGTACAAGTTGTTTCACATCTTGCATTGACCCAAAATGTTCATTCACTTTTTGCAAATCAACCATACCATACCCATCATACGTTTCACCTTTAAAAATTGGCGAAAGCATAATAGTAGTGAATCCCATCTCTTTTATGTAATCTATTCGCTTTACAATCCCTTGTATATCTCCCCCTTGGTATCTTTCTAAATTCCCTACATCAAGCTGTTTATCATTTTTTGCATCTCCATTATTAAAACGGTCAACCATAATAGAATATACTACTTCATCTTGCCACTCTCTTTTTTCTTCCGCTAATGTATGTATAGGCGCTAAGAAAGCAAATACCATACAAAAACAAATCAACACTCCTCTTCTCCATATCTTCTTCACATAATATCCCCCAACTTCTTTTTAATTGTAAGAATAGTATATCAATTTTCCGGACAAACCGCACTTACACAAACGACATGTCAGGTTTCCTCACGTAACATTTGAAATTTTCTGAAAAACATGTTGATTTTTTATTTATTATTGAATATGATATGAAACATAACATCGAATGTAATATTTTATAACATTATAGGAGGGGAAAAGAATGAACATGGGAGATACTGTGTTTTTATTTTTAGCGACGGTAATGGTTATGATTATGACGCCAGGTTTGGCACTTTTTTACGGCGGGATGGTTCGTAGCAAAAATGTACTGAGTACTACAATGCATAGCTATAGCGCAATGGCGATCGTTTCCATTCAATGGATTTTTATCGGTTATTCTTTATCATTCGGGCCAGATTGGAATGGCGTCATTGGTACATTAGATTGGTTCGGCTTACAAAACGTAACTTACGCACCAAACGCAGACTACTCCGCTACTATTCCTCACAATTTATTTATGATGTTTCAACTTATGTTTGCAATCTTAACACCAGCGCTCATTTCAGGAGCATTCGCTGAAAGAATGCGATTTTCTGCTTTTCTCATTTTCATCCTTATTTGGACGACAATCGTTTATAATCCCGTTGCCCATTGGGTATGGGGCGTTGGCGGATGGCTTCGCGAACTCGGAGCATTAGATTTCGCTGGCGGTAACGTTGTCCATATCACATCCGGTGTCGCTGGGCTTGTATTAGCGATTTTCCTCGGCAAGCGAAAAGACGTAAACGGATCTTCTCCTCACCATCTCCCCTTTACACTTTTAGGCGCAGGCTTATTATGGTTTGGATGGTTCGGGTTTAACGTCGGTAGCGCCCTTACACTGAACGATGTAGCACTGACCGCATTCATTAATACAAATACCGCAGCCGCAGCTTCCGCCTTAACATGGATCTTAGCAGAGTGGTTCTTCCAATCAAAACCGACTGTAATGGGAGCGGCTTGCGGCGCTGTATCAGGCCTCGTTGCTATTACACCAGCTTGCGGATTCGTCACTCCTTTCTCCGCTCTTTTAATCGGAGCGATCGGAGGCGTTCTTTGCTTCGGAGCTGTCTTCTTTTTAAAACATAAACTTGGCTATGATGATGCACTTGATGCATTTGGATGTCACGGTATCGGCGGAACATGGGGCGGCATTGCAACAGGACTATTTGCAACCACTTCTGTAAATAGCGGCGGCGCTGATGGATTATTTTATGGAAATGCCGCACTCCTTTGGAAACAGCTAGCTGCAATTGGAGCGACTTATGCATTTACAATCGTGATGACGTACGCCATTATTAAAGGAATTAGTTTCTTCCTTCCCGTTCGCGCGCATGAGCATGAAGAGCAAATGGGGCTCGATATTTCGATGCATGGGGAGAAGGCTTATGAATATAGTGAGAAATCACTAGGCGAGGTGGCAATACAAAAAGAGGCTAAGTGATGCATTTTATAAGTATATAACTTTTATAATAGAAAAAGGTTTATCTCTTTTTAAATTCGAATTTAGAAAGTAAAAAATCTAATAAAAAATAAAGTTCTTATAAGTATTTTAAAAGAAAAGACGACTGAAAATTCAGCCGTCTTTTTATTCATTATATTAGTAGACACATATAGCAATTAAAATTTGAGAATAAAATAGAACCATGAATATTATTATTTCTTAGGATTTCCTACATACGCTGAAATATCAACGTTTAATGATTTTGCTAAGCGCATACCGTAATCACGATCTGCACGGAAGAAGTTACAGATTGCAAGTAATTTTGTTTGCTCATGCACATCTTTTAAATCGTTTGTTAAGTTGGCAATTAAGTTATCTTGTTCCTTTTTAGAGAATGAACGGTAACGCTCACCCGCTTGCTGGAAGTCGTTTGGTTTATCGATTTTTTCACGAGATACATAACCTTCAAGCTTCATAGTTGAATCACGGTATGCTGGATCCTCAACTGGATTTTCCGCATGACGACTTGGCTCGTAGTTAATTGTTGATGGTTGTTGATTCATTTGCATTGCACCATCACGTTGTTGATTACGAACAGCTGCATATGGGCAGTTCACAGGGATTTGTAAGTAGTTCGCACCAAGACGGTAACGTTGTGTATCTGGATAAGAGAATAAACGTCCTTGTAATAATTTATCTTCAGACGGTTCAATACCAGGTACAGTTGCACTTGGAGTAAACGCAGCTTGCTCTACTTCTGCAAAGAAGTTTTGCGGGTTGCGATTTAACGTCATTGTTCCGACTTCTATTAACGGAAAGCGATCTTCTGGCCATACTTTTGTTGGATCTAATGGATCAAAGTCTAAAGAATCCATTTCATCAAGTTGCATTACCTGTACGTGAAGATCCCATTTTGGATAATCTCCACGCTCGATTGCATCAAATAAGTCACGAGTTGCATGGTTGAAGTCTTTTCCTTGTACTTGTTCTACTTCTTTTGCACTCAAGTTACGAACACCTTGCTGTGGTTTCCAATGATATTTAATATAAACAATTTTACCTTCTGCACTAATCCATTTAAATGAATGTACACCGAAACCTTCCATTTGACGATAGTTTGCTGGCGTACCGTAATCAGAGAATACCCATGTCATCATGTGTGTAGACTCTGGAGACAAAGTCATGAAATCCCAGTAACGATCTGGCGTTTGAATATTTGTATCTGGCGCTGGTTTTAAAGAGTGCACCATGTCAGGGAATTTAATTGCATCACGAATGAAGAAAACTGGTAAATGGTTACCAACGATATCATAGTTTCCTTCCTCTGTATAAAACTTTACAGCGAAACCACGTGGGTCACGAGCTGTTTCCGGAGAACCTTGCCCATGAATAACCGTTGAGAAACGAACGAATACAGGTGTTTCTGTTCCCTCGTTTTGTAAAAACGCTGCTTTCGTATATGCTTTCATGCTATTTTTCGTTACGAAAACACCATGAGCACCTGCGCCACGCGCATGAACAACACGTTCTGGAATACGTTCACGATCAAAATGAGCAAGTTTTTCTACTAAATGATAATCTTCTAATAATACCGGTCCACGGCGACCAGCTGTACGAGAATTTTGGTTATCCCCTACCGGAGCACCTTGGTTTGTTGTTAAGCGATTATTTGGATTCATCAAGAGGAACCTCCTATTATTTCATAATAATAATTACTTATTTAAAATTATTATAATTTAATTATTGTTCAAAATTAATTTTTTGTCAATTATTTTATTCACTTTTTTGGAAACAATTTCTACTAAACAATCAATAAATAAGTCTTGAGCATTCGGCATAGCTGGTCTGAAATAGGATGCACCTAGTTCATCCGTTACAACTTTACATTCATAATCGTTGTCATACAGCACTTCTAAATGTTCTGCCACAAACCCGACAGGACAGTATACAAAAGATTCATAACCATGCTTTTCGTATAAATCTTTCGTTACATCTTGTACATCTGGTCCAATCCATGGATCTGGTGTATTTCCTGCACTTTGCCAGCCAATTGTATAATTTTGAATACCTGCTGCTTCAGCAATTAAATCTGCCGTATGCTGTAGTTGCTTCACATACGGGTCTCCTGCTGTAATAATCTTCTCCGGTAAACTATGCGCTGAAAAAATTACAACAGCTTTCTCTCCGTCTGTAATTCTAGTAAATGTTTCTTTTATTCGGTTTGCCCAATACGCAATAAATTTCGGTTCATCGTACCATTGCTCAATCGGCTCTATAACAGGACCATTTATGTTCTCAGAAATCTTTTCGGCACGCTCGTTGTACGCTTTAATACTAAAAGTTGAATAATGAGGTGCTAACACAATACTAATTGCTTCCTCAATACCATCCCGCTTCATCTCTTCCACCGCATCTTCAATAAATGGAGCGATATGTTTTAGTCCCAAATAACATACAAATTCAAATTCTGAAAAACTCTTATTTAACTCATTTGTTAATTTTCTAGCTTGTTCCTTTGTAATTTTCGCAAGTGGTGAAATACCACCAATCGCTTTATAACGCCCCACTAAATCATCAAGCGCTTCTTGAGATGGTTTACGTCCATGACGAATATGCGTATAATACGCCGCTACATCCTCAAGTGATTCCGGTGTTCCGTACGCCATCACAAGTAAACCTATTTTCTTCTTATTCATCTATATTCACCTCAATATTAGAAATGAGAATCTTTTTCAAGAACATTCGTTTCCAGTATACCAATCGATAATGAGTACGTCAAAATAATAATTATAAATAAGTATTATTTATAATATGATTTTTAATTTTATTTGACAATTTATTTAATATCATTTGTCATATTCTGGTTTACTTCCACTGAATTTTGAGATAGGGTCTTACTGTCCGCAAATAGCGAGATAAAAATGTAACAGTTAACATTCTAAAATCAAAATAAAATGAATAACAAATGAATAAAAATTATACGTAAGATATAAGATCATTAAGATATTCAGTTACATAAAGATCATTAATATGTTGATACACAATTAATGACGATACTCATTCAATTTGTTAGTATATAAATGACTTAACCACGAATGATAAATAAACATTCTAATTTATGAATTTTCATTCACAACTAAGTATATCTCAACGATTTTCAGGAGGTTTTTTTCAGATGAAGTTACATAAGATGAAACATTTGCTACCTATATCTGCTGCAACAATTACACTCGTATCTAATCAAGGAACGGCCGATGCAGCAACGGTTTATACTGTTAAAAAGAATGACACTCTCGGGGGTATTAGCATCCACTATGGAGTTTCAGTTCAAGCCATTAAACAAGCGAATCATAAGACAAATGATCGAATTTATATTGGAGAACAATTAACCATTCCAGTCTCGCCTTCATCAAGCGAATCTACACAACAAAAAGATGTGGAAGCTTCAAATCATTCAACTCAAATTGTTTATCAAGTTCAACGAGGAGATACATTAGAAGCTATCGCAAAACGATACAATGTATCCATACAATCAATTAGACAAGCTAACAATACAAACGGCGATCGGATTTATGCAGGTCAACACTTAATTATTACGACAGGTATTTCAGAACAAGAACTGGACTTAATGGCTCGTTTGGTCACTGCCGAAGCCGGAGGAGAGCCTTACGCTGGGAAAGTCGCAGTGGCCAAAGTTATATTAAATCGCGTTGATGCAGTAGGGTTTCCAAATACAATTACCGATGTTATTTATGAACCTATTAAATACGGCTATGCCTTTACACCAGTTACAGATGGAAGAATTGATCAACCAGCAACCCGCGAAGCGAGAATGGCGGTAGAAGAAGCAATTTCTACTAAAGGAATTAATTCTGATTGGCTTTATTTTTATAATCCAAAAACCTCTACCGACAAATGGATTACGACACGCCAAACTGTTGCAGTAATTGGGAATCATGTGTTTGCTAAATGAGGAATTGATTCATTAACTATATTTACTCTCGGACAGATCTCTTCCCTTGGAAGGTCTGTCCCTTTTTATTTCTCTTCTATAGATTCATAGAGAATATTCAACTCCCCCTCCCTTCACTTCGTTTAGAGGAGTGAGTCTTCTCGGTTAAAATGATAAAGAAGACACTCTAACAAGTGTCTTCTTTCGTTGTAAAAACCTCTTAAAATATGTATCTAGTATCCTACATACTCATAAAAAAACTTTCGTTACATCATAACGCCATTATCTTTGAATGAATACCATTTTCCATCAATGAAATGTTTACCTGTTGCCATTGCACCGTTAGACTGTAAATAATACCAATTGCCATTTTCTTGTAGCCATCCTGTTTTCATCGGGCCATCCGCATTCAGATAGTACCATGTACCCTCATCTTGCACCCAGCCTGTTTTCATCGGGCCATCATAAAAGTAATACCATTTCCCGTTATAACTTAACCAACCTGCGTGGCTTGCTCCAGTTTTATCATTAAAGTAATACCAATCACCATCAACTAATTCCCATCCCGTTACCATTGATCCATCTGGATTGAAATACCATACAGTACCACCTTCAGCTAGTTTTCCTGTCCGCATAGCACCACTGTCATCAAAAAAGTAACGCTTTCCTCCCTCATCTAACCAACCTTCGTTCCACCCATTTGCTGAGCTTTTCATTGTGCCATTTGCATTTAAGTAATACCATGTGCCCTTATCTTTTAACCAGCCTGTTTTCATCGTTCCATTTGCATTCAGGTAGTACCAATTCCCATTATCTTCAATCCAACCTGTTTGCATCTTAGAAGCCACAAAGTAATACCAGCTTCCTTTGTACTGTAACCAGCCATTATAGCTAATGCCCTCTTGATTAAAGTAGTACCACTCATTCTTAATCAAATTCCACCCTTTTACCATTGATCCATCTTCAAGAAAATAGTTACCATCTGGATGTGAACCTAACCAAATGTTCTTTTGCATTTTGCCACTCTCTATAGCCATGGAATATACCTTACCGTTATATTCAAGATAGCCCTCGTGTAGCTTTCCTCCTTGGTGAACGTAATACCATTCTCCTTCGTACTGAACCCAGCCTTCGTTCGTATATAACGCACCGTCTGCTCCTAATAAATAACATGAACCTTGATTAAAAATATTACCCGTTTTCATTGCTCCACTTTCAGCAAAGTAGTACCACTTTCCTCCATCACTTAACCAGCTATTACTTTTCATTGCCCCATCCGCATTCAAGTAATACCATGCACCATTATCTTTTAACCACCCTGTTTTCTTCACACCATTTTGGTCATAGAAATACCATGTATTCCCCTCTTTTACCCAACCTGTTTTCTGCATTGCCTGTTCTGTTTTTGGAGCAAATTGTTTTACAGCCTCTTGGTTTTCAGCATGAGATACTGCAGGAACTACAAACATTGCAGACATTAAAACTGGTAAAATAGTTTTCTTCATTTTCCATATCCCCCAAATAATGAATAATTTGTGTTTTTATTTCCACAAGGAGAATTATATTACGACGTTTCAATATAATCAACATTTTTGTAATTTATTTGTAATATTCTTTATTCAACCGAAACAAAAATTAATTAAAGTTAATTTTTATTACCTTTTTGTTATATTTTTATTTTAATAAATTTTCAAATTAGTTATTTCTTTGAGACATTAAGAATAGATAAAGGGCCCCTATTCTGGAAATGTATATTCAAGTTAAATAGCGAAAAAAAGCGGCTCACAATGATTGTGAGCCGCTTTTTACTATTCTTTAATATTTACCCCATACTCCTTAAACCACACATGAATTTGTGCCAAATGTGCCAATAGTTGTGGCCCGGTCATCAACTGACCAAACCATGGCGTTTGAAACGCACTACCACCTGATTGAATCAACCCTTGTAATTGTTCTTTATCAAACAACTCATGCAAAATTGAGTTTTTATCCGTTAACAGATTCTGTAACCACACTGTTACCGCTTCCGTGTAGTGCGGATTGTGCGTTTTTGGATACGGACTTTTCTTTCTGTATAATATATCATTTGGTAATACACCTTCTAATACTTTACGTAATAGACCTTTTTCGCGATTTTTATACATTTTTATTTCCCAAGGAATATTCCACGCATATTCGACCAGACGATGATCCGCAAATGGAACACGTACTTCTAGGCTCGCTCCCATACTCATGCGATCCTTTCTGTCTAATAATGTCGTCATAAACCAAACCATATTCAAATAAAATAATTGTCGTCTTTTTGCTTCAATTGTACTTTCTCCTTCTAAAATCGGCACTTCCTGTATAGATTCTTCGTAGCGTCGTTGTACATATTCTTGCAGTTTTAATTTATCACGCCATTCTTTTTTCAGGAGTTGTTCGCGTGCCTCTGTAGAGCGCATCCAAGGGAATGCACTTGATTGCAAATCATCTTCCCGGTAAAACCATGGATAACCTCCAAAGATTTCATCTGCACATTCACCCGACAAACCGACGACAAAATCTTGTTTAATTTCTCGGCAAAACCATAATAATGAAGAATCGATATCTGCCATACCAGGTAAATCGCGAACGAGTACTGCTTCTGTTAAATACTCCGCTAACTGTTCATTGGAAATCACACAGCGGTGATGAATTGTACCAAATGTTTCTGTCATCAAATCAATAAATGGTGCATCCGAATTTGGTTGAAAAGCATTTGCTTTAAAATATTTTTCATTATCTTCATAATCAATCGAATACGTATGCAACTTCCCTTTTCCTTCTCTTTCATATGCCATTGCCGCAAACGCTGTAATGGCACTTGAATCTACCCCACCCGACAAAAATGTACATAACGGTACATCTGAAACCAATTGTCTTGTAATCGCATCCTTAAGCAGAAAACGTACTTGTTCTACTGTTTCTTCAAATGAATGTTCATGTTTTTTACTCTCAACATTCCAATAGCGCCATATACATAAACCATCTTTTGAAAAAGTAAGAACATGACCTGGACGTAGCTCTTGAATTCCTGCATAAATACCATGTCCAGGTGTTCGAGACGGTCCTAATCCAAATATTTCTGATAGTCCCTCTGTCGTAACTTCTGTCTTTACATCTGGATGAGCTAAAATAGCTTTTAATTCTGAAGCAAACAATAATCTTCCGTTTTCATATTTATAAAATAATGGTTTCACACCTAATCGATCCCGTGCAATAAACACTTGTTCTTTTTTCTCATCCCAAACCGCAAAAGCATATATTCCATTTAAATGATTCACACATTCTTCTTTCCATTCGATATAAGACGCTAATAATACTTCCGTATCAGAATGCCCTTTAAATCTATAACCTCTTTGCATTAATTCTTTACGAATATCTTCTGTATTATAAAGTTCCCCATTATAACAAATTGTGTAATACTCTTCTTCTTTCATACATGTACATGTCATCGGCTGTTTCCCACCTTCAGGATCAACCACAATTAAACGTTTATGCCCAAAAGCAACATGCCTTTTGATCCAGACATTCGTATCATCTGGACCGCGCTTTGCAAGTGTTTCTGCCATCTTCGTAACCGTTTCTCTTTCACCTTCTAACGACCGCTTATAATCAATCCATCCTGTAATCCCGCACATATAAATCATCCTTCCTATCCTATATCCGTATAACTTTACTCCATTCAAAACCCACATAGAACCAAAAAGGCTGAACTGAAACGTCTGCACGTAAAAGCCTAATTGATGAGGGCTAACGATCCAGACGGAATTTCTCCGTCCGGATAAAAAATTCACTGTTTGAAGCATGTTTTTATTCTATGCCCACCTTTCTTTAGGTGTTCCATGGTTATAAAGAATGCCTGAACTGTCCATAACAGGAATAACTACTTCTATAAAAGGAGAAATCACGAATGAAACAACGCAAACATATTTTGTATAATCAACCGCGTGCTCATACAATTGGGAATGTGGAATATATAAACAATGAATGGATATTCTTTGATGATGAAAATGATGAAGCATTTTTGCTTGAGGATATTATTGAAGATGGATTTGAAGTTTTATATAACAACAATTGGCTACCGGCAAGATTCTACGAACAAAACATATTACAAATTGCAAATGAACATCATCCATTGCAAAATGGTGAAATGATACGAATTCGTAAAAAATTACTACTCAGTTATCATGAATGGTTAGAAGAGCTATCCGATTCCGCTTTTGCGTTATTTGCAGAAACATTGCAGTCCTTCAATTATTCTTTATATGACTGTATATATTGTCATAATTTCTTATCGTTTCAGCCGAAAGAAGGGCCTTGTGAAGGTGTAAACCTGCTATTATTTGATAACGAAGAAATGATTTGCTCGTTGCACCATCATTACGTTCGGTATTCCACTTGTAATAAGAATATATTTCAATTTACAAAAACAAATGGGGAACAACTACATATAGAATCTACGTGAATACAATAGCTATACCTCGTCTCTATCTTTTCCGTAATCAAACCTCATAAATGTATTTTATTTCATATAAGTTCAAATTTGACAAACCATTAAACAAAAACCATCTTATTCTCCTTTACAGAAAAATAAGATGGTTTTATTTTACGCAAATGGTGAAAATCCCATCGGTAATCGTAATCCAAGATATAGTACAATAACAAGCGCAATAATAAATTGAACCCAAAACGCCCCTGCTGGTTTCTTCTTACTTGTTTTCACAAGAATCATTTCCATTGCAGCAATAACCCAAACACCAACTAACATTTTTAGGCCATACCACATATGCATGTTCCCTGTTGCTGTTTTCATAATGCTTTGATACAGTAAGAAACCCGTTACAATGATGATGATATACACAAGACGAAGCCCCATATGTACGCCTTTACCTTTTCTTCCTGCCGTATACATAGAATACGCCACAAAGAATAAAATAAGCCCTAGTGCCCACGCTGTAATATGCATGTGTGTTGTCACGATATCCCAACCTCCTCTTTTCACACTTTTTCACTTTATATGATACCATGTCCACTTCTTTTCAGGAAATATTTCGCTTTTTTACATTTAAATGATATAATATTTAGAGTATTTATAAACTTCTTGTAATAACAAAAGGGGGAACAATCATGATTCAAACAAAAGATATTATCGAACTAACAGACACATATGGAGCTCACAACTATCATCCGCTACCAATCGTAATTTCGAAAGCAGAAGGAGTTTGGGTAGAAGATCCTGAAGGAAACCGCTACATGGACTTACTTAGTGCATATTCTGCGGTAAACCAAGGACACCGTCATCCGAAAATTATTGACGCTTTAATTGAACAAGCAAACCGTGTTACGTTAACTTCACGTGCCTTCCATAGTGATCAATTAGGTCCTTGGTACGAAAAAGTAGCGGAATTAACAAATAAAAATATGGTACTTCCAATGAATACAGGTGCGGAAGCTGTTGAAACCGCAATCAAAACAGCACGTCGCTGGGCATATGATGTGAAAAAGGTAGAAGAAAATAGAGCTGAAATTATCGTTTGTGAAGATAACTTCCATGGTCGTACAATGGGGGCAGTTTCCATGTCATCCAATGAAGAATACAAACGTGGCTTCGGACCAATGCTTCCTGGCATTATTGTGATTCCTTACGGTGATTTAGAAGCATTAAAAGCTGCAATTACACCAAATACAGCTGCATTTATTTTAGAACCAATTCAAGGAGAAGCAGGAATTAACATTCCACCAGCTGGATTCCTAAAAGAAGCATACGATGTATGTAAAAAAGAAAACGTTTTATTTGTAGCTGACGAAATTCAAACTGGTTTAGGTCGTACTGGTAAACTATTTGCATGTGATTGGGACAACATAATTCCTGACATGTACATACTTGGTAAAGCACTTGGCGGCGGCGTATTCCCAATTTCTTGCGTTGCAGCAAATCGCGATATTTTAGGCGTATTCGAACCAGGTTCTCACGGCTCTACATTCGGTGGTAATCCACTTGCATGTGCTGTTTCTATTGCGGCTCTTGACGTATTATTAGATGAGAAATTAACAGAGCGTTCTCTTCAATTAGGTGAAAAATTAGTAGGACAATTAAAAGAAATTGATAATCCTATGATCACAGAAATCCGTGGTAAAGGATTATTTATCGGAATCGAATTGAACGAGCCTGCTCGTCCATATTGCGAAAAATTAAAAGAAGCGGGTTTATTATGTAAAGAAACACATGAAAATGTAATTCGTATCGCACCACCTCTTGTTATTTCTGAGGAAGACCTAGAGTGGGCGTTCCAAAAAATTAAAGCGGTATTATCTTAATCAAAACAAGCTGCCTCTTACGAGGCAGCTTGTTTCATGAAACAATCATTTTTGAGAAAAGTAATATCCCAACGATAACCGGAAATAGAAGCAACACACCTGCTATACAGGAGACAATCACATGTTTCAATTCCCACCAATCATTTCTTATCCCTTTCCGAAACCAAAACAATGAAAAAGGTATAATGAATATCACTGCCGTTACCAATCCTGGAACATATCTTTCTGTCAAAATTGCCCCAGTGATATGAAACAACCCATTCATAAAAATCATCGCTTGTATAACGAGCAATATATAAAGCGTGACTTTCTTTTTAAATATAGAATGAATACACACAAGCAGAAAGACAATGCTTGTTAACAAACATAATGCAATGAAGAAATATTGTTTTTGCCACGCGTTTTCTTCCATACGAATCGGTTGGAAATATTTCATTTCAGGGAAAAAATAATATTCCTCAGCATTATGAAATGCAAATAGAATAGGGATGAGCCAAATATATAACGTACTATTTGACCAGGTTTTGAAGCGTTCCAACATGCTGCACCGTTATTGTTACTTCATCACCAGCGCTTAGAAATTTAGGTGGTATAAACCCTTTCCCAACTCCCGCTGGTGTTCCAGTCGCAATAATATCCCCAGGCTCTAACGTCATCCCTTTACTTACGATAGAAATAATATCTTCTATTGAAAATATCATATTTGCAGTATTTGAAGTTTGCCGAACCTCTCCGTTCACTCTTGTTTCAATATCTAATTGATTCGGGGTTTTAATAGCCGTCTTATGAACTAAATACGGCCCCATTGGGCAAAATGTATCAAAACTTTTTCCTAAGAAAAATTGTTTATGTTTTCTTTGAATATCTCGAGCAGTTATGTCATTTACAATTGTATAACCGAAAACATATTCAAGCGCCTTATCTTTTGCAATTTGTTTTCCGCGTTTCCCAATCACAATTGCGAGTTCTCCTTCATAATCTAGTTCACTCGTTGCATGCGGATGACTGTGAATTTTCTCTCTATTCCCGATAACCGTCGTCGGCGCCTTTGTGAAAATCATGATATCTTTCGGAATAGACTCTTCTCCACCCATCTCTATCGCATGATCACGATAGTTTTTTCCGACGCAAAGAATATTCTTTCTTGGTCTTGGAATAGGTGCTAATATTTTAACGTCTTGCAATGGATAATACGCCGTCGTTTCATTTTCCTTTGCCCAATTTATAATTTCTACCACCTTTTCAATAAAAGCATTTCCTTTTTCGATACACTCTAGCATTGTAATAGGAACTGTAATCTTTTCGCCTTTTTGCCGCTGTGCTTCTCTAATATGCAGCACTTTTTCTTCATACTCATCCACAATGCCAACAAATACTTTCTCTTCCTTCTTCACTGTAACAAACCGCATGATTTCCACTCTCCATCCTAAAACTCATACAATGTAATTGTATTCGCATTCCTTTAAAAAAAACCTGCCAATACATTTTAATTTTTACAAGATTCTTCATTTTTCACACTGTCCGATGTTATTTTGGAATAAAATGTAGAATTTTTACTTTTTTTATCGAAGCTATTTCTTTTTTATGGAACTTTTGTATAATATGTACTACATATATACTTAAAATTTATAAAGAGATGGAGCCGATTCTATGTTTGAGCAAGCGATTGAAAAAAAACGTGAGAAAATGATGTATTTTGCTGAACGTTACGGAATAACTTCTCAAAAAACAGTGAATTGTAGCCAAGAACTGGACAGGCTCTTAAATGTGGTTTGGCTTTTGAAAGCGGATTTCACCTCAACTTATACTATAGACGAACACACACAATGAAGTGTGTGTCTTTTATTTGAAAAAAGACACATTTTAATGAAAACGCCCATACAATAATAGAAAAGGATATTGATTTTTCATATAGAACATGGATGATAACAGCAGTAAAAATTTTATTTATGAAAGGTGTTTGCTATGCCAGCGATGGTTGGACATATTCATATCGTTAACATTGGATCAAGTGGTATTTTTCATGTTGGAGATGTATTTGCAATTAGACCGATTAGTTACTCACGTGCTTTTGCAGGAGCTGGTTCTTTTAATGTTGGTGAAAATATTTCAGTATACAATTATCAAAATGCGACAACAGTCAATGATACAGACATAATCGATCAAGCTATAATTGGATCCAACTAAAGGAGGCGATTCGTAAGTGAACTTTTATGTACAGCAAAGTATTATCATTAACAATATAAGAATTGATAGCATTACAACATCCTCCGTTTTTCAAATTGGAAGTGCCGGTAGCATTAAAGCATTATCTAAATTTTCCAATACAGGTGGATTTACAGCGCCACTTCGCCCCTTGAAATCAAAAGGACAAATTATTTCTATTAAACCATGATGGGTTCTTCTTAAGCTCTTTATGTCATAAACATATAGAGCAAGCATACACACCCCTCCCTATTGAAAAGGAGGTTTCACACAGTGAATCAAGATGTATATATTTACCTACAACAATTTCAACAAGTTCTTCAAAAACAACAAGAAGCAATTCATGCATTAGAAGAGCAAGTACAGACATTAAGGAAAGAACTTGATGAACTAAAAGGCCGGCCCTCCTCTTCTATAGGAAAAGTAGAATATAAATTCGATCAATTAAAAGTAGAAAACTTAAATGGTACGTTAAATATCGGCTTAAATCCATTCGCAACGAAAGGACAACAGATTGAAGATTTTGAGGTGGATACAGAAACATTAAAAGTAAATCCAGAAACACAAACAAACCCTGATTTTTATCAAGGCATTATTCAAGAGATGCATCGCTATTTAGATGAAGAAGCATATAGCAGAATTCTTCATTTTGAACAAGAACAGCGGACACCACTCGATGATATGTATCGACAAATGATGATTGATGATATAAAAAAACAAATGGAGCATCGCCTTCCTTACTATTTATCACAAGTACAACCGTATGAAGAGATTACATCAGATCCTCAGTATATGAAAGATGCAATTATTCAAGCTATGAAACAAGATATTGATAAAGCATTCCTTTCCTTTATTCAGCACATACCGAACAATTTTCGAAAGGAGTAAGTTTATATGAATTTTAACGTGATAAATCGTGAAATGAAAGTTGGCCAGATTAAAATGAACGGGGTATCTTCATCTGCACTTTTTTTAATCGGTGATGCGAACCTTCTCATTCTCTCTTCTATTCTCGATACACCTTTCGAATCAGTTACTGAGGGTCCATTTGTACCTCTCGTAACTGCCGCGCCTACTACTCCAGGTTAAGGAGGGAGCTTTATGCTTCAGCACATTTCAGTTGTTCATCAATCCAAAGTTATTTCTATGGGGATTGCTAGTGTTTTTCAAGTTGGCGATGCGAAACAGATGGAATTAAAAAGTCGTGCACTTATTGTTCATCGAGAAATCCCTTTTTATTTAAAAGATGAAGGAAGTTTCGAGGCTTTTAAAATCTTTACAGATGAGTATATTACAATTCCCAAAAGATCGACAGATGTCAAAGTGAATATTATAAATGAATGTCCCTTCATTGAAGTAAATGATGTTACGATTCGTACTTTATTAAATTCTGCCTGCTTTCAAATCGGCTCCGTTGACTATGCATTTAATAATTCACGCATTCACCAACTCCGTCAATATATTACAGATGAACCTTTCAACAAATAAATCATATAGTGATGTTAAAGAAGACTAATGAAGTAGGTGAATAACATGCCCTCTGTCGTTGGAAACCTCGTTGTTCAAAATAGTAATGGCTCTTTTAACTTAGGTGACTTCTATAATGTCTCTCCTAAGGAAAATACAAAGGCATATAACGGTTCAGGAGCATCAAATGTTGCTTTTGTTGTTAATACATTTAACGGTGTCAGCGCAACAAATACATTCGATTCAGATGTTGCGGATCAAGATCAAATTGGAACGGCTTAAAAAAAGTAGGAGAATTGTTCTCCTACTTTTTTCGTTCTTTTGATTTTCTTGTTCGCGCTTCAATAAGTGTAATCATTCTTATTGTTTAGCCTTTGAATGATAACCCACTTTCCTTCAAAGCAGTTCTAAGTTTAGGTAAAGATGCTGACCCCATACCGTGCAGTTGTAAAATCTCTTTCTCACTACATTTTGAGAGCTGCTGCAAAGAAGTTATTTCATTGTATTCCAATGCTCTTCTTGCTGGTGCCGAGAGAAGTGAAAGAAATCCACTTTCCGGTTTTCGTTCTTTCTCACAGATCGGGCAAGAAGGACAATCGCTACTTTTATAGTATTGGTGTCCATTATCACAAGTTCTTAAACTTTTTTTGGAAGTTACCATTTTACATACTCCCTTCCTAGAGTTACATCTTTCCCCTTTTTCACATTTATACTTTGATGTATGTTTCACTTACTTTGTTAATCAACATGTACTATGTGATTTCCATCAAAGAAATATAAACACTTTTCTTTCACTGGATGATGTAAACTTTTCTCTAACGCTTTCGCATATAATGAAAGCTGTACTTTATAACGTTCTTCTAAAATCGGCTTTGCTTGATCGAATCCACCTGAGAACTTTCCTTCAATTGTATCTGTTTTAAAATCGATTAATACAACTCCGTCTTCCTCTTCTATCATACAATCGATAACCCCTTGGACAAGTACAGATTCTCTGCTCTGATTTTGCCAATCTTGATACGCTTCTTCCGCTGAAAGCATCATCGTAAACGGCACTTCACGTTCTACACTTTTCGCAGCTAACACACGCTTACCAAGATCCGTATCAAAAAATGCTACAATTCGATCAATCGCAATTTCTTCTGCTTGCTCAAATGTTAGTAATTCTTTATTTACCATTTCCGCAATTTGCTCTTGAACGGTTTCAAGCGTGATCGGTTTTTGTAAATTAACATGTTGCATTACGGCGTGAACAGCTGTCCCCCGTTCAGCATAAGTTAACCCCTTTTTCTCCATAAAACGAGGACGCGTTTTTATAGGAGTACGAATTTTTTTAATAAAGGCATTATCACTTCCATCTTCCGATTGATAATTCCGCTTTATCTCAGTAACAGACTGCTTCGCCCGATGCGCTGTTGCACCTTCATACGCATATTCCCAAGTTAAACGAGCATACACCTCTTCTTTTCGTTCACTTTCTAGAGGAACAGGTTTTTTCTCACGAAGCGCTTCTAACAATTCTTGCTTTTCTTCTTGTACTGGTTCCGGTGCAAGTAAAGTGCTACCATCAACCACTTCCACTTTCCAGCTCGCATCGTATTCATAAATTTCATTTGGTATATTTCCTTGTCCAAGTTCAAGAAGCATTTCGCTATCACGATGTCTATATAGTGACGGTGCAATCCAATCTAAGTAACAAGATGCTCCTGCACGAACGTAATCCGGTAACAACCAATCTGTATGTTCACGCGAGTCAAGCCACTTTTCAATTTCTTTTTCTTTATCTTTCACCGTACCAATTAAAATTAGTTTTTCTTTTGCACGCGTTAGAGCAACATATAATACGCGCATCTCTTCCGCAATTAGTTCCATCTTCATTTTACGTTTAATGGCTAGTTGTGATATCGTTGTATATTTAATTCGTTTACGAGGATCAATAAACTGTGATCCAAAACCGAAATCTTTGTGTAATAAGAATCGTTTCATTAAATCTTGTGTATTAAAACGGCGTCCAAGCCCCGCTACAAATACAACTGGGAACTCTAACCCTTTACTTTTATGAATCGTCATAATTCGAACCACATCTTCTTGTTCGCCAAGCGCTCTCGCTGTTCCCATGTCGTCCCCGCGCTCTAAAATACGTTCAATAAAGCGAAGGAAACGGAATAACCCGCGGAAAGATGTTGCTTCGTACTGCCTTGCGCGATCATATAGTACGCGTAAGTTAGCTTGACGCTGTTTTCCCGCTGGAAGACCACCAACGAAATCGTAATAACCCGTCTCACGATATACTTTCCAAATTAAATCAGAAAGAGACTGCTGGCGCGCAAATTCACGCCACACTTGCAAGAGATTATAGAACCATTGTAATTTCCCATGTAATTCTGCCTCTTCTTCAAGTGGCGCGCCTTGTAAGAAGGAACGCATCACTTCATAAAACGAACCTTTTTTCTCATGAGCACGTAACATCGCAAGCTCTTCATCATTTAACCCAACAATCGGGGAACGAAGCACAGCAGCAAGCGGAATATCTTGCATCGGATTATCAATTACCCGAAACACATTCATCATAACGGTCACTTCTGTCGCTTCAAAATAACCTGTCGCGAGCTCAGCGTAAACAGGAATGCCTTGTAATTTTAACTCTTCCATAATTTGCGGAGCCCACGGCATCGAGCGAAGTAAAATGACAAAGTCACGGTATTTCACAGGGCGCATGCTATCTGTTTTACGATCATATACTTCATAACCTGAATCAACCATCGCTTTAATTCGCTGCGCCATTAAACGTGCTTCAAGCTGTGCTTTTTCTACTTCTACACCGTCTTCTCCCTCTACCGATTCTTCTCCCTCAGACTGATGAATACATAACAGTTCGGCTGCTACATCTTCTCCTTCTGGGTAGCTCGCACCTAACTTTAGTTCAGCATCAGCATCGTAATCGATTTCCCCGACAGTTTCGCCCATAATTTGTTTAAAAATAAAGTTCGTACCTGCTAGTACTTCATGACGACTGCGGAAGTTTTTGGCTAAATCAATCTTCATCCCGCCGTCTATTCCTTCAGGTGTAAAACGTTTATACTTTCCTAGAAATAAGCCAGGCTCTGCTAATCGGAATCGGTATATCGACTGTTTTACGTCGCCGACCATAAACAGATTACCTTCTTGTTCAAAGTCTTTCGTTACAAACTTAATAATTGACTCCTGCACAAAGTTCGTATCTTGATATTCATCGACAAGTACTTCGGCAAATTTATTCCGATATTGAAGCGCAACTAGTGATGGACGAAGCTCGCCATCGTTCGTACGTTCACTTAAAATTTGTAAGCAAAAATGCTCTAAATCTGTGAAATCAACCATTCCTTTATCACGCTTTATCGTTTGAAAACGCTCAGTAAATACTTTTACAATCTGAACAAGCTTTTCTAGTATAGGGTGCATATCCTTGAAATCACGTAAAAAGCTTTCTGGTTTCCGGCTAAACAACTCTTCTTGTAGCTTCTTCACTTCATCTTTCGCTTTATTTCTAAGTGAATCTACTTGTTTGACAATCTCTTCATTGTAATCACTCTTTTTAATACGCTTTAACGTTTGCCACGAAACATTTTGCATCGCTTCATATACACTT
This sequence comes from Bacillus sp. 95MFCvi2.1, assembly GCF_000374965.1. Taxonomy (NCBI): domain Bacteria; kingdom Bacillati; phylum Bacillota; class Bacilli; order Caryophanales; family Bacillaceae; genus Bacillus; species Bacillus sp. 95MFCvi2.1. The sequence goes on from NZ_KB895716.1 coordinate 40,597, forward strand.
GTCCAAGACTGATGTGCTGCACTAGATAACGTCCCGAGTAACACAAGGTCCGCTTGTAATGTCTCAATGCGAGGCGCTGGCCCATCCGGAAGCATAGCTAACTCAATTGCTTTTCGAATATGCTTTTCAGCAGTTTCCAGCTGAAACTTCACATCTTCTAATAAATAAGTTGCATACGATAAGTCTTCAATTGATTTCCCTTCCACATCATATGCTTCGACAAGCTTATCCAGCCACTTCTCTGGATCTGGATGTGCCCTCGATTCCGTATGAAGCGCTAAAATCATACGCTGCAGGTCATCATCACTACGATCGCTTGTATATCGATCAACTAGTTCAAAGAAAATGTCATTTCCTTCGATTCCATATTCCTCTTCTAATATGTCATCTAATACTTCTTCTTTTAACAATTCATTTTCCGTCTGATTAGCAATGCGAAAACGTGGATCAACGTCGAGCATATAATAGTACGTTCGAATCACTTGTAAACAGAACGAGTGAATGGTTGAAATGGATGCTTTATTTAATAAGCTGAGCTGTTTCCGAACATGCCCTGATCCTGGCTCATCAATTAATACTTTTTCTAACGCTTCACCAATTCTGTTTTTCATCTCTTGTGCCGCTGCATTTGTAAATGTTACGACAAGCAAGCGATCCACATCTACTGGATTCTCAGCATTAATAATTTTGCGAATAATTCTTTCTACAAGTACAGCTGTCTTTCCCGATCCCGCTGCCGCCGCTACTAAAATATCACGGCCATCTCTGACGACTGCCTTCCATTGATCATCTGTCCATTGACTACCTTCAGGCTTCTGTGGCCAATTCTCTATCATTCGCCAACCTCCTCTCTCATTTTCTCCATCGCTTCACTATCTTTCATATCTTTTAACGTGCGGAACTGATTATCCTCAAGTGATTCATCAAACTGACAAACAGAACGGAAATTACAGAATGTACAAGCTGCTTTGTTCCCCATTTTATACGGTGCGATATCAATAACACCTTCTGTAATGTCTTTCCCGATGTTTTCAAATGTATGATGTACATATTGCTGTAAGGTTGTAAATTCTTGCTCACTTGCAATACTAGAACGCGCACTAAAGCTACCATCTTTTTTCAGACCTGCAGAAATAATGTCTGAACTTCCTGTTGAAAGCTTGTTATCCATCAATCGAACAACATCCGCATCTCCTAGTACGAGACCTTTCATTTTAAATTTCTTTAAAATTTCCTTTTCAATCTCTTCTTCCGAAGCGTCGCCTTTCATCTCCACAATCGGGTTATGAATATGGAAATATAAAACGCCAGCAGGTGATGCCGTTCCATCTTTTTTCATCCACGTATTCGCATTTGAAATAACAACGTCTAAATACGTTAACATTTGAAGTGCTAACCCATAATATACTTCTGTTAAATCTAAAGCTTTTGTGCTCGATTTATAATCAATAATGCGAAGGAAGGTACCATTTTCGTCTTCCGCTTTATCTACACGGTCAATCCGGCCAACAACTTCCATTTTCACACCGTTTGGCAACGAAAACTCCATCGGCGGAAGTGAGCCTGTCCCGCCCATACCAAATGGAACCTCTAAATCAACTGGCACAAATCCACTGGACTTCGCATGTTCACGAAGGATAAGTGACGTACGGAAAATGATTTGCTGTAACTTTTGTTTCAAATAATAATTCCGATTAGAACTTAATAAAATTTGTCTTTGTAATAACGGTGCGATTTCTTCAATTACTACGGCAGAAAGATGCTCACACTCTTTTATCGATAAATCAGCCCAAGTACGATTTTCCCTAAGTAACTTGTCTGCAATTTTCTTTAATGCTGCATGGAATAATTCGCCGATATCCGGTGCATCTAACTTGAAAATATCACGCTCTCTCAGCGATAATCCATGCTGCGCAAAATGAGCATATGCGCATCGATTAAATAATTCCATGCGAGAGACGCTTCCTTTAATTTTATCTCCGTATAGATCTCTACTTACAACTGAGCTAAGCTTCTGCGCACGGTTTCGATAAAATAAACTAGATAGTACACGACTACTTTTTTGCTTCCACTCGGGCGATGTAACATAGAAGTTGTAAACATCCCACCAAAAATCAAGGTTCCCTTCAAAACCATATCGTTTCCAATTTTGTAATTGCTGCGTTACATATGACAAGGTAACCTCTGGCGTTGCTACATACGAAATTTGTACCTGACGAGATAAATCATTCACATCATTCGTTACAAATACTTCTTTAACAGAAGGAAACATTCTTTTCACTTTCTTAATAAAGCTAGATGAAAGTAGCGTCTTTCCTTCTTCATCCGCAAGGGGGCAAGAAATATATAACTTCTCAGATGCACGAGTTACTGTTTGATAAATAACAAATTGCTCTTCTAATAACGTCTGCCTTGTTGTTGGTGCTAATTCTACACCAGCCGTAACGAGAAATTCCCTTTCTTCATCCGATAACATCCCTTCATCTGAAGGGGCTGCCGGAATGATTCCTTCATTCGCACCAATCACAAAAGCCGCGCGAATATCCGATAACCTTGAACGATCAATGTTCGCAATGAGCACTTGATCTAAAGAAGGCGGGATATTTGCAAATTGAAGTGCCTCAAGTCCCGTTGTCATTACATCGATAAACATTGAACGAGACATCTTTTCCTCACCAAGCATTTCTACAAATGTATCAAGAAGATTCATTACTTCTTCCCAAACTTGATCATGGTCACTTGCAAATAGAAAATTCCCTTCTGCCTCAGCACGCATACGCAAATCTTCCAGTTTTTTAGGAGCATCTAATTCTTCTAAAAACAAATAAACCGCTTCACACATTTGTACAACTGAACTTGCACGTTTTAAACGCTTCTGCAAACGAATAATTGGTGTCCTTACCACATCACGAAGGCAGTTTATTTTCTCTTCCATTTCACGTTCGCTATCTGTTTGCATTCCGTTTACTCCATCTAGCGAACGATAACGACGATACGTCCAAGGCTCATCTGCCGTCCATCTCTTTCCTTGTACGCCATATGCTAAACAGTAATTTTCAAACTCATCCATTTCTTCGCGCATTGATTCTTTTCTCACATCCAACGGATATAATAATTCCGTTTTTATACAGCGAAAAATAGCATCATAGCGCCAATTCCCACTAATCACTTCTAGTGCAGAACGAATGCATTCAATCAATGGATGATGTGACATTGGGCGCTTTTCATCGATAAAGTGCGGAATATCATAATCAGTAAACAATGTTTTCATTACATCATAATAGCTTTCTCCATTACGAAGAAGAACCGTAATATCTCTGTAGCGATACTCCTCTTCCGCAACAAGTCTGCGAATTTCCCTAGCTACACCTTCAACTTCCGCTCGCAAGTTTGCCGCTGTATATAATGTAATGTCTGGTTCACTTTGGAACTTCTTAGACGGACGAGATTCAAACTCAGCTTCTAGATGTGCCAATGCTGGCGAAAGAAAACGTGGCTGTTCGCTCATTGAAATTGTACTTTCAACTGCGATTTTCTCCTCACGTGCCAGTTGTTTTACCTTTTCATACGTAAGTACTGTTTGATAAAACAAATCTAGTTCACTTGTTGGCTGCGATAATGTTTTTTCATCTACTGTTAACGTAATTGTTATTCTTGCTCCGCAAATCATGAGCTGTCTAATAATCTCTAATTCCCCAGGTGAAAATGAATGAAATCCGTCTATATAAATTTCTGCGCCTTTTACATAATCAGAATCCGGAAGCTTTTCTACAAGCAACTGTAAATAATCTTCTGAATCTAAATATTTACCAATTAAAGCCCGTTCAAAATCATCATATAAAAGCTGAAGGTCGTACATTTTATTTGCTAATAATTTTTGTTCATCACCGCTACTGTGAGCATCTAACTGTTGCCACATCTCATATACATTCGATGGCGTTACATTATAACGTTTAAACTCGGCAATCATGCTGCCTAAATGCTCAAAAAAGCCATTTTGTTCTGCTGCTTTTTGAAACACATACAATCCTTCTTTACGCGCTTCTACAATTTTACGTAGTAACATATGCACGCCAGCCTCATCAATATGAAGGCGGCTTGCACCACCAACTTCTTGCAAGACCTTCCACGCTAACCTTGAAAAACTAAAAACTTGCGCCCTGATGGAGGCGCTAACTCCTTCATTACCTATTAAAGCTTGCTGCGTTTGGAACGTCATTTGTTCCGGTACAAGATATAAAATTGTTTCGCCTCTTGGACGCTGCCCTAATTCTTCTTGCACTTCATGTAAACAAAATGTACTTTTTCCACTTCCAGCTCGTCCAATCACAAATCGAAGCGACATGTAATCCCCACCTTTCACTTACATAACGAACGTTAGTTTGCTGTCATCATTGTATTATAGGACAGGAAAAAAGACAAACAGAGGCTGCTTGTCTTTTCCTTCCCTATAGGCTGTAAACTCTTTCATTATCCTTTTGAAAAATTCGTCTGCACTTCATTAATCGGCCAATAGCGTAAATCCACTTTCCCGACAACAGTATCTGCTTTTACAAATCCAAAATGCCTGCTATCCCAACTGCCGAGACGATTATCACCAATCACAAAAATATACCCCTTCGGAACAACCTTTTCTCTCGTTAATTCTTCTAACGTAAAATCACCTGTCAACTGCCGGCCTTCCGCTTGCCTCTTATATGTTTCCAAATAAGGCTCATCAATAAATTGACCGTTTATATACAATTTGTCATGCTTATATTCAACCCGATCGCCTGGTAAACCGATAATTCGCTTTACATAGTCTTCCTTTTTATTCGCATGAAACACGACAACATCAAATCGGTTCAACTCCCCAACTTGATAGCTAACCTTATTCACAACAAGCATATTTCCATCTTGAAGTGTCGGCATCATTGACTTTCCCTCTACAACATACGTTGAGAAGAAAAACGTTCGAAAAAAAACAGCTAATAGCACACCTATAAAGATTGTTCTCATCCACTCTAGGCCTTCTTTTTTCAAAGCTCGCTTCATCCGCCTCTCCCCTCACCCTTTTCCTATAATGAAGTTGTAATTACAGTGAAGACTAGTCTTAATGTAGTTCTAGCTTTACCTCAATCTTCTTACCGACATACCATAAAATAAAAATGACACCTATGACAATAATAGTTTTCACAGGCTTATGGATAAAAGAAGTTAAATCATGCCCAATATAACTTAAAATAAGAATCATGACTAACTTTCCAAGCGCTAACGCTAACACAAATTGTCGTCTACTAATACGTGATAAACCAGCCACAACATTAATAAGTGCAGACGGCGTAAAAGGAAAACAAAATAATATAAAAATAGGTGCGAATCCTTTCCGCTCAATCCATCCCATCGCTTTGCGCACTTTCGGATGTTTATTCACAAACGAGAAGAATCGACTTCTTCCAAAACGACGAATAACTGAAAATACAATTAATGCACCAAGAACCGATCCAAGCCATGAATACAAAAAACCAAGCCAAAACCCGAAGGCAACTGCATTTGCCATCACAAACAAAATAAGTGGCAGTGCCGGGATAAGTGCCTCTACCATCGGCAAGCTAATACCAAGGAGCGGTCCAAGTGCCCGATAACTAGCTACAAGCTGATCCATATTTTCTGCTGAAAAATACTCTTTGATTGTTTGAAAATCCATTCTACAATTTACCCCTTTGCTATATTCCTATCTCTACTTTATCATCGCTTATTGTAAAGAGGAAATGGTAGATACGACATATGGAGATGTATTTATTAAAGTTCCATAATTTTATGTAAAAATCCTTCATTATTATTGTATGATAATCTATCATTATTTGACAGGATGTTACATATTGAGAAATAAAGTACAACTTTAATCAGTGGAGTTTTCTTCATCCTCCACTGATTATTAGCCCTCACCAATCGGGTATTTACGGGCAGTTATCTCCCACCTATCTTCTTCGCTTCTCTCGGAATCTTGAGGTGGGAGTCTTAATGCTCGCAAATAGCGGGATAAATTTATATCCCCAAAAACGTCCTTTATCTTCCTTCATATTGTAAATTATCAATCCAGTTTTCAACTAAAATCAACAACCGCATTATTATAAATGGGCAAAAATACTATAACAGTGGTTCCTTTCCCTACTTGGCTTCTTATGTTTATTTTTCCACCATGACTTTCAATAATTTGATAACTAATCATAAGCCCAACACCCGTTCCCTTTTCCTTTGTACTATAGAAAGGTTCCCCTAGCCTTTTAATTCTTTCTGGTGGAATACCTACTCCTTTATCTGAAATACAAATCATAACCTCGGTACTATTATGTTTTTTCACGTTAATGGTGATTTCTTGACCATTCTGTATAGCTTCAATAGAATTTTGTAAAATATTAAAAAAAACTTGTTTTAATTGAATTTCGCAGCATTCAACCAATAAATTTTCAAAATCCATGTTTAATGTAATACGAATATTCTTCATAATTGCTTGCGTACTTATTAAAGCAACCACGTTATCTAATATAGTACAAAGATTTTTAGGTTCAAATACTACAACGTTCGGTTTTGCAATAGATAAAAATTCTTGAAGAATTGTTTCAATACCTCTGATTTCAGAAAATATTAGCCTAAAATATTCCTTGTCTTCTCCTACTTCTTGTTGTAATAATTGCATGAACCCTTTAATTACTGTTAAAGGGTTACGAACTTCATGAGCAATTCCAGCTGCCAATTGCCCTACTGCTTTAAGGGTGTCTGATTTTTTTAATAATTCCGTTGTTTTTTTACGTTCTGTAATATCACGTACAATAATCATAATTTTATCCTTAAAAAGCGGTAAAAGTCTCGCTTCAAAATAATAAATTTCATCATCTAGTTGTAGAGGATAATCTATTAAAACCGGAACAGCTGAAATTTGTATTTGATTAATGGCTTTCTCAAATTGCTTTGTTATAGAAACAGGTAATACCTCTTGAATTTTTTTCCCTATAAATTCTTCGATTTGAACATAAAATTTAGATATAGAATTAGTTTTACACTTCCTAATGGTCCCATCAAGGTCTGACAAAAAGTATAAATCAGGAATTGCTTTAAAAATTAATTCCAGTTCAGCCGATGTTTGTTTAAGATTTTCTTCCATTCTCTTACGGTTGGTTATATCAATCCCAATTGCTCCAATATTCCATCCTAAAATAGGAATACTCTGTAATATATTTGACCACATGATAGTTTTTATCTCACCATTTTTACAAGTTATGTTCACTTCCCAATCCCTAAAATCATTTCCATTTTTTAATAAATCGTTACATAACTGATCTCTATAAGCTTTATCAGGGTGTAGCAATTCTATTGCTGTAGGATTGTTAATAATTTCATCTGCACTATATCCAGTTACTAATTCACATTCCCGATTCCACATAATAATACTTCCTTTTTCATCAAGAGCATTAATCATAATTGGCATATTTTGTAATATGCTATATAAATGATTTTCATCATGTTGTGTTACGGTTTTTATTTGTGAATTTTTTTCATGAAAATTTTTTAAATATAATTGTTGAGTTGCCATCTCTTCAATGAGATTTACAATACATTTAAAAGGTGTTATCTGAGAATCTACAATAACCTCTTTATTAATACTTGTCCCAATAACAAAGGTCCCTATATGCTCCTGTTCAATAACGATGGGAATATGAGTTTCTTTGAACAATTTGCTTTTTTGATTATAAAAAAAAGGTTCGCCTTTGAAAAATATAACATTTTGATTATTATCGAGGAGACAGTATGGAACTTTAGTTAAATTATAAAATTGTTCTGTTATGTTCTTGAACTCGTTTATATTTATAAGGTCTTTAAGTGTATATCTCATTATTTAACCCATCTCCTTTTTATTTAATATATCATTATAACTCTTGGGAAAACTAATTATTCAGAAAATAACATGAGTACTTTAAACAGTTTCCTAATACAACGATAATTTTGTTCTACATTGTGATTTAGATATTTCACCTGTCTTTTCGTAATGCTTGCTGGCATCTTTTTCTCTTCCTTCGACTCTACGCCAGATACTTGTCTAGAGTGATAGCACACGGATTTGAAATATGAAAAGGCCGCAAAGCTTTCTTGAAAAAGCGCTTTGCGGCCTTATGATCTCTTGTTTTCCCTAAATAAAAATCAGTTGTATTTCCTTCTGAATCAACGGCACGCTATAAAGTGAAACTTCCACCGGTGAGGGGTCTTCATCTCCCACTGATGGAAAGCCCTCACCAATCAGGTATACGCATTAGATAATCTATGTTCTCCTATTATCTTCACTAAGTCACTTACTATTAACAAGATAATACCTTGATAGTTTCTATTTGAAATTATTTGACTTTGATATACATAATCTCCAGTCTTTCTAAGTTACTAGGATCAGCATGTCCAAGTTTGATAGATTTCTTGCACCAGAACCAGTTGTTTATTATCTCATTCGTTGACGAGCGAATAGGAATCCACCTAAAACGAACAATACCATACCTCCAATAATTGAAATCATTTCCGTTGGTGTTCCACCTGTTTTAGGAAGTAATGCTGTCGTCTTATCATTTTCTTTAGTAGGTGGAACTTTTGAATCGCTATTTATGTTTGTGTTTGTATTTGGATCTTTGTCTGGATCTTTGTTTGGATCTACACCTGTTTCGTCCTTGATTTTTGTATTCGTGATATCATAACCATTTACTTCTGTTTGATATCCATCTACCGGTTGTTCTTTCACTTCATACTTGTAGGCAACACCATTCGCATCGTATGCCGCTAAGTCTTTAAATTCGTATTTCCAACCTGTTGCTTCACTTACTTCTTTCGTATCAATCAATTTGCCATTTTGGAGTAGGTCTACTTTGATTGTTTTCGGACGTTCTTTCGCATTATCGTCTTTCCACGTTTTCTTTCCTTCTACTTTTGTTTGACC
>NZ_KB895717.1:0-49079 GCF_000374965.1 Bacillus sp. 95MFCvi2.1
ATGATGGCAGAGAGGTCACACCCGTTCCCATACCGAACACGGAAGTTAAGCTCTCTAGCGCCGATGGTAGTTGGGACCTTGTCCCTGTGAGAGTAGGACGTCGCCAAGCAATTAAAGCACGAGTCATTTGACTCGTGCTTTTTTATATTTTCAGGTGAAAAGATAAAAAAGTACTGTGGAAGAAAGTTTAATTTCATCATGTGTGTGACAAACACACTGCCCAAATAGGATTCATATCATACATATATAACGAAACGATGTATATTTTCCGGAAAAGTGTCAAGGAATAGAGGTAAGTATATTTTAATTCAAAATAGAGGGGAGGAATATCCTACATCGTTTTCATTTAGAGAAAAATGATTAGGATAAAGATATGAAAATAAAACATGAGGTTTGCATTGTATGTGGGAATAGGAAAGATGATGGTATACATGTACACACAAGTTTTATATGTGATGCTTGTGAACGGGATATGGTAGAAACTGAAACGAATGATCCTAAATATATATACTATTTAGAACAACTGCGAAAGATCCAAATATTATATTCATAAATAGGCGCACATGCCTATTATTTTTTTTGCCCTAATATCTCTGTATAATAGATAGAGAATGAAAAGTAAGGAAGAGATAAACATGAATCAAAATCGAATACCATTATATGAGACGTTACTCCAGTTTAAAAATAAAAAGCCTTTATCTTTACATGTTCCAGGACATAAAAATGGTTTGAATTTTCCGGAGCAGGCACAAGCAGGTTTTAGTGATGTGCTTTCTATTGATGTAACGGAATTAACAGGATTAGATGATTTGCATAGTCCGTTTGAATGTATAGATGAAGCACAGCAATTATTGGCTGATGTATATAATGTAAAAAAGAGTTATTTTTTAATTAATGGTTCTACAGTTGGAAATTTGGCAATGATTTTATCATGCTGCAAGGAGCATGATATTGTTCTTGTACAAAGAAATTGCCACAAGTCTATTATTAATGGCTTGAAGTTAGCTGGAGCGAATCCAGTATTTTTAGAGCCTTGGATTGATGAATTGTATGGCATACCAGTTGGAGTTGAGCATGAGGTCATTAAGGGAGCTATTGAACGATATCCAGAAGCAAAGGCATTGATTTTAACACATCCCAATTATTATGGTATGGGAGTTGACCTAAAGAAAAGTATTATGTGCGCACACGCACATAAAATTCCTGTTTTAGTAGATGAGGCACATGGAGCTCATTTTTGTATAGGAGAGCCATTTCCTAAGTCAGCATTAGAATACGGTGCTGATATAGTTGCACACTCAGCGCATAAAACATTACCCGCTATGACTATGGGGTCTTATTTACATATCAATAGTAATTTAGTGCATGAAGAAAAAGTTTCTTCTTATTTAAATATGTTACAATCTAGCAGTCCGTCTTATCCGATTATGGCTTCATTAGATGTGGCTCGCTTTACATTAGCAAATATGAAGGAGAAGGGCTGTCATAAAATCGTGGAGTTTGTGAGGCGATTTAGGGAGGAATTGCAGGGGATTCCACAAATTGCTGTTTTACAGTATCCTTTGCAGGATGAGTTAAAAGTTACGGTACAAACACGCTGTGAGCTGTCTGGCTATGAATTACAATCTATATTTGAAAAGATAGGTATATACGCAGAAATGGCAGATCCATATAATGTTCTATTTATTTTACCATTACAAGTGAATGAGCAGTATATGAAGGCCATAGAAGTAATACGGTCAGCATTACGTAATTATACGGTAACAGACAAGATACCATCTATTCGGTATACTTACAGAGAGGGATTCTCTTCTTTACCATTTACTTATAAGCAATTAGGAAAGTATAAGAAAAAAATTGTACCTTTACAAGAAGCTGCGGGGATGATTGCAGCGGATATGGTTATTCCGTATCCACCGGGTATTCCATTACTGATGTATGGAGAAGAAATTACGACAGAACACATCGAACAAATTTCTTATTTAGAAGAAACGGGTGCTCGTTTTCAAGGGAATGTAAAATATATGAATGTGTATGATATAGGAAGAAAGTAGGTTTTAGGATGAAGGGATTATTTGTAACAATTGAAGGACCAGAGGGTTCAGGTAAATCGACATTAATTACAAAGTTATTACCGTACTTTGAAAAGAAAGAACAAAAAGTCATAGCAACGCGAGAACCAGGTGGTATAGCGATTTCAGAAGAGATCCGAGCAATCTTACATAACCAAGAGTATACGATGATGGAAGCACGTACGGAGGCATTATTATATGCTGCAGCACGCAGACAACATTTAGTAGAAAAAGTTATGCCAGCTTTGGAGAAAAACTATCTTGTATTATGTGATCGCTTTATTGACAGCTCTCTTGCTTATCAAGGTTATGCAAGAGGTCTAGGGATTGATAAGGTATTTGAAATTAATCGGTTTGCAACTGAAGATTGTATGCCTAATTTGACAATCTATCTAGATATTGAACCTGAAGCAGGCTTAGCTCGCATCGAAAAGGATGCTAATCGTGAAGTGAATCGTTTAGATATGGAAAGTATTGAATTTCATAAGTGTGTACGTGATGGTTATTTACAGGTTGTAGATCGCTTCTTAGATCGCATAGTCGTTGTGAACGCAGATCAGCCAATAGAAAAGATTGTGGAAGAAGTTATTCAGCTTATAGAAGATAAATTGTTATAATAGAAGGAAAGTATAAAACAAGTGAGGTATGCATTATGACGAGGACGTGGGAGCAGCTTTCTGCTATACAGCCCATTGGTGTAAAGATGTTGATGAATAGTATTGCAAAAGGGCGTATATCCCACGCTTATTTGTTAGAAGGTGCAAAAGGAACTGGAAAATATGAAACGGCAATTCAAATGGCAAAAAGTTTTCTTTGTAAACAAAGAAACGGTGTGGAGCCGTGTCATACATGTACGAATTGCCGCCGGATTGATTCGGGTAACCATCCTAATTTACATATTGTAAGACCAGATGGGTTATCTATTAAAAAACAACAAATTCATGATTTACAGGAAGAGTTTTCAAAAACGGGTTTAGAGGCAAATAAAAAGGTATATATTATTGAGCATGCAGATCGAATGACAGCAAATGCTGCTAATACCTTATTAAAATTTTTAGAAGAACCAAGCAGCAATACAACAGCTATTTTACTTACTGAACAAAGTCATCAAATTTTAAATACTATTTTATCTCGTTGCCAAGTTGTGACATTTAGACCTTTGTCTACAGAATCTTTAATTGAGAGACTGCAGGGGGATGGAATTGCAGTTTCTTTATCTACCCTTGCTGCACAGCTTACGAATAGTTTTGAGGAAGCGTTATTACTGTGTAATGATGAATGGTTTGCACAAGCACGAGCTTTAGTGATAAAATTATGTGAAGCGCTCGAAAAAGATACAACCTCTCTTTTTTTTGTACAAGAAAAGTGGGGGAAACACTTTGGAGAGAAGGAACAATTACAACAAGGTTTAGATATTTTACTCCTTATTTATAGGGATTTATTATATGTTCAATTAGGAGAGGAAGATCGTCTTGTCTTTCAAGATCAAAAGGAGATGTTTCATTCTTTCTCTTACGCTCAGAAGCGCATTGTATCAGCTCTTTTTAATATATTAGAAGCAAAAAATAGAATCAACGCTAATGTAAATGCGCAGCTTGTGTTCGAACAGTTAGTGTTGCGGTTGCAGGAGGGATGACCGTTTTGTATGATGTAGTAGGTGTTCGCTTTAAGAAGGCCGGAAAAGTGTATTACTTTGACCCGAATCAATTCGATATCTCGGAAAATGAATTTGTGATCGTGGAAACTGTACGAGGTATTGAATATGGGAAAGTAGTTATTACAAAAAAGCAAGTTGATGAAAATGATGTGGTACTACCGCTAAAGAAAGTCATTCGCATTGCAAATGAAAATGATCGGACAATTGTTGAAGAGAACAAACATGCTGCAAAAGAAGCATATCAAGTTTGTCAACAAAAGGTAGGGGAACATAAACTTGATATGAAGCTTGTAGACGTAGAATATACGTTTGATCGTAATAAGATTATTTTCTATTTTACAGCGGATGGTCGTATTGACTTTCGTGAACTTGTAAAAGACTTAGCTGCAATTTTTCGGACAAGAATTGAGCTAAGACAAATTGGTGTTCGCGATGAAGCAAAAATGCTTGGTGGTATTGGTCCATGCGGCCGTATGCTTTGTTGTTCTACATTTTTAGGTGATTTTGAACCTGTATCCATTAAAATGGCAAAGGATCAAAATTTATCATTAAATCCTGCGAAAATTTCTGGCTTATGTGGCCGATTAATGTGTTGCTTAAAATATGAGAATGACGAGTATGAAGCGGCAAAAGAGCAACTTCCTGATTTAGATCAACGTATACAAACACCGCATGGTCTTGGACGCGTTATCGGATTAAATATTTTAGAAAGATTAATTCAAGTGGAATTAGTAGACAAGGAACGGATAGTAGAATATACGTTAGATGAATTAATTAATGAAGGGGTCGTTTCGAGTCAAACCACAGATTAATGAGGTGGGTGCTTGTGGAGAAAAAGGATATTTTTGCAGCGGTTTCCAGTATGGAAGAGCAAATTGGACATTTATATAAGCAGTTGGGAGAATTAAAGCAACATCTTGCAGAGTTACTTGAAGAAAACCAACATATTAAAATGGAAAATGAAAATTTGCGACGTCGTTTTGAAGAAATACAGAATAAGGAAAAACAAAAAACTCAAAAACGAAAAGAAATGAAGCCTAAAACGGATATTGGTGAAGGCTACGATAACCTAGCACGCCTATATCAAGAAGGTTTCCATATCTGTAATTTACATTATGGAAGTGTACGTAAAGAAGGGGATTGTTTATTCTGTCTGTCATTTTTAAATAAAAAATGAAATTACCTTTCCAATATATTGGAAAGGTAATTTTTTATACATGAGAGTAAAGATAAGATGAAATAGGTCTTAGTTTTACGTTCAAATAGGGTAGGTTAAGTATAAGAAAGGAAATCGTATATGCACTTATATGAAGATGAACGTTTAGATTATTTACTAGCGGAAGAAATGAAAATTATTCAAAGTCCATCTGTGTTTAATTTTTCTTTAGACGCAGTGTTACTTGCGAATTTTGCATGGGTTCCGATTCAAAAGGGAAATTTGCTTGATTTATGTACAGGAAATGCTGTTATTCCGCTTTTGTTAAGCACGAGAACGAAAGGGAATATTACAGGGGTAGAAATTCAAGAACGCTTGTATGATATGGGAGTAAGAAGCATCCAGTATAACAAGTTAGAAGAAAGAATCCAGTTAATTCATGGAGACTTAAAGGATATGCCAGAGCAGCTTGGGCGTCATCAATACGATGTTGTAACATGTAATCCGCCGTATTTTCAAACGCCAAAGGCATCTGAGAAAAACATTAACGAGCATTTAGCTATAGCTCGTCATGAAATTATGTGTACATTAGAGGATGTCGTATATGCTAGCAGTCAGCTTGTAAAGCAAGGTGGTAAGGTAGCATTTGTTCATCGTCCAGGTCGATTACTTGATATTGTAACACTAATGAGAAAGTATAAGATTGAACCAAAACGTGTGCAGTTTGTATATCCAAAGGCGGGTAAAGAAGCAAATACGCTACTAATAGAAGGAATTAAAGATGGAAATGCAGATTTGAAAATTTTGCCACCCCTTTTTGTATATGAGGAAAATAATGAGTATACAAAGGAGCTTCGTTCAATCTTATATGGAGAAGAATAAACATTATTTTTATGTAGTAGAATGTTCAGATAGGAGTTATTATGCAGGGTATACAAATAATTTAGAGAAACGAATTCAAACTCATAATAGTGGGAAGGGAGCACGTTATACTCGTGCTAGGCTTCCTGTTGTTTTAAAATACGTAGAGGTTCATGAAGATAAAACGACAGCGATGCAAGCTGAATATCATTTTAAACAGTTAAAGCGAAAAGAAAAAGAAGAATATATGCAAAAAGGAGAACGTTATGTGGCAGCAAAAAAGTTTTCAAGCAAATGAAAAGGGAGCCTTATATTTAGTTCCAACGCCGATTGGTAATTTAGAAGATATGACGTTTCGTTCGATTCGGATATTGAAAGAGGCTGATATCATTGCTGCTGAAGATACGCGGCAGACGAAAAAGCTTTGTAACTACTTTGAAATTGAAACACCAGTTATGAGTTATCATGAGCATAATAAGGAAGTAAGTGGACAGAAAATTTTAGATAAGCTAGAAGATGGAAAAACAGTAGCTCTTGTAAGTGATGCAGGTATGCCTTGTATTTCTGATCCAGGCTACGATATTGTTGTAGAAGCTGTAGAGAAACAATATCATGTTATTCCACTTCCAGGGGCAAATGCTGCTCTTACAGCGCTAATTGCATCAGGGTTAGAAACGAGACATTTTTATTTTTACGGATTTTTGCACAGAAATAAAAAAGAACGTAAGGCGGAATTAGAAAAGCTTCGTTATGTTCCAACTACGATGATGTTCTATGAAGCGCCGCATCGGTTAGATGATACATTAATTTCTATGAAAGAAGTACTTGGAAATAGAGAAATTGTATTGTGCCGAGAACTAACGAAAAAATTCGAAGAATTTATTCGTGGTTCGGTAGAAGAAGCGATTGAATGGACAAAGCAAAATGAGGTTCGTGGTGAATTTTGTATATTAGTATCCGGGTCAAAGGAGGAAGCTGCTCCAGAGGAACAGTGGTGGGAAGCTATATCAGTATACGATCATATCGAACACTACATAAACGAGCAAGGAATGTCTTCAAAGGATGCAATTAAAAAGGTGGCCAAAGATCGAGATTTGTCGAAACGAGACGTCTATCAAATCTATCATGTTGATAAAAAATAAGCTTCTCATAATTGAGAAGCTTATTTTACTGCTTGAATATATTGTTGAAGTTCGTTTAAGATCTGTTCAGCGCCTTCTTTGCTTAAGATAATTTTACCTTCGGCTAAAGAAAGGTTACCATCAGACACTTCACCAGTTACTTGGCAAGTCATGTTAGGCTTATATTTTTTTAGGATGATTTTTTCGTCATCAACGTAAATTTCAAGAGCATCCTTTTCAGCAATACCTAATGTACGACGTAATTCAATCGGAATTACAACACGGCCTAATTCATCAACTTTACGAACGATACCAGTAGATTTCATATTCGTTATCCTCCTCATATTCTGTAAGTTTGCGAGTCTATATTTTAATTCGTCATTTTTCGACAAAATACCCTATGAACATATGATACCAATCATTTACATTTCCGTCAATTCATAAATTTTATATTTTATGAAAGAATTGTAGATTTTTATACTTCTTATATATAATAGAAAATGAAAGAATTACACAAGTATTTTACTGTATTTTTAAATTTTATCAATATTTCAGATAAATCACTGTATATTTTTTTTGAATATGAGTAATAGATGATAAAGATAATCGAGCATTAATTCGTTTTTATGCGTCAGTTTTTGATATACTGTTTATAAATACATATGAGGTCATTTGGGAGGTTCAAAACAATGACAGAGGAAAATAAGACCTTTTATATCACTACTCCAATTTATTATCCAAGCGGAAAGCTTCATATTGGACATGCTTATACAACGGTAGCAGGAGATGCAATGGCACGCTACAAGCGCATGCAAGGATATGATGTTCATTATTTAACAGGTACTGATGAGCATGGACAAAAGATTCAAAAGAAAGCAGAAGAACTACAAGTTACACCACAAGCATATGTTGATAACATTGTAGCAGGAATTAAAGAATTGTGGGAGAAAATGGACATTTCTTACGATGACTTTATTCGGACAACCGAAGATCGTCATAAAGAAGTTGTTGAAAAGATTTTTAAACAACTTGTTGATCAAGGTGATATTTATCTTGATGAATATGAAGGATGGTATTCTGTACAGGATGAAACATTCTACACAGAACATCAACTTGTTGATCCGATTATGGAAGGCGATAAAGTAGTCGGAGGAAAAAGTCCAGATAGTGGCCATGCTGTAGAACTTGTTCGCGAAGAATCTTACTTCTTTAGAATGGGTAAATATGTAGATCGACTACTACAATTTTATGAAGAAAATCCACACTTCATTCAACCTGAATCTCGTAAAAATGAAATGATTAATAACTTCATTAAACCAGGTCTAGAAGATTTAGCAGTTTCTCGTACTTCTTTTGACTGGGGAATTCGTGTGCCAGGTAACCCCAAACACGTTATTTACGTATGGGTAGATGCATTATCTAATTACATTACAGCACTAGGATATGGAACAGATAATGAAGAGAAATATAAAAAGTATTGGCCAGCAGATGTTCACTTAGTAGGAAAAGAAATTGTTCGTTTCCATACAATTTATTGGCCGATTATTTTAATGGCACTAGATTTACCACTGCCGAAAAAGGTATTTGCTCATGGTTGGATCTTAATGAAAGACGGAAAAATGAGTAAATCAAAAGGTAATGTAGTTGATCCAGTTACGTTAATTGATCGTTATGGATTGGATGCACTGCGTTACTATTTACTTCGTGAGGTTCCATTTGGATCAGACGGTGTATTTACGCCAGAAGGTTTTGTTGAGCGAATTAATTTTGACCTTGCAAATGACTTAGGAAACTTATTAAATCGTACAGTAGCGATGATTGATAAGTACTTTAATGGAGAAATTCCTGCTTTTAAAGAAAATGTAACTGAGTTTGATGAAACATTAGTAACGTTTGCACAGGATACATTGAAAAAAGTAGAAGAAGCAATGGAAAACATGGAGTTTTCAGTAGCATTGAGTTCTATTTGGCAACTGGTTAGCCGTACTAATAAATATATTGATGAAACACAACCTTGGGTATTAGCGAAAGATGAGAATGATCGTGATAAGCTTGCGTCCGTAATGGCACACCTTGCAGAAATGCTTCGCCAAATGGGTATTATGCTTATGCCATTCTTGACAGCAACACCAAGTAAAATCTTTACACAACTTGGCCTTACTGATGAAGCTTATCAATCTTGGGATAGCCTTTCTACGATTGGTTGTGTTCCAGCTAGCACGAAGGTAGTCAAAGGACAACCAATTTTCCCACGCTTAGAGGTAGAAGTTGAAGTTGAATATATCAAAGAACAAATGAAAGGTTCTGCTCCTAAAATAGAAGAGAAAAAGGAAGAGGAACCGAAGGCAGAAGAAATTACAATTGATGATTTCTTTAAAGTTGAATTGCGTGTGGCGGAAGTAATAGAAGCAGAGCCTGTAAAAAAAGCAGACAAACTGTTAAAGATTCAACTTGATTTAGGCACAGAAAAGCGACAAGTTGTTTCTGGAATTGCTAAATTTTACACACCAGAAGAATTAAAAGGGAAAAAAGTTATTTGTGTAACAAATTTAAAACCAGTGAAATTACGTGGTGAATTATCACAAGGTATGATTTTAGCAGGCGAAGAAAATGGAGTATTGTCTTTAGCAACAATTGATCAAAATTTATCAAATGGTACAAAAATCAAGTAATCTTGACAAAATAAGAGATGTTTCACGTGTAACATTCGTGGAGCATCTTTTTTTCTTGTCAGGAATCTTTTTAAAAATTCCTTTTTTGTATTAAGATTGTACTATTGTTATTACGTTTTTAGGGAAGAGATTTTTTACTATGATAGAATTTATTTCAAATAAAAGGAGTTATTTGTTATGTTGTTTGATACACATTCACATTTAAATGCAGAGCAATTTGAAGAAGATTTACAGGAAGTTATTGCAAGAATGAAAGAAGCTAGGGTTTCGTATACAGTTGTTGTTGGTTTTGATGAGGTAACAATAAAAAAAGCAATTGAGCTCGCAGAAACATATGACTTTATTTATGCAGCGGTTGGTTGGCATCCCGTTGATGCCATTGATATGACGGAAGGACATTTAGTTTGGTTAGAAGAGTTAGCTGCACACCCAAAAGTAGTTGCTCTTGGTGAAATGGGGTTGGACTATCATTGGGATAAGTCTCCGAAGGAAGTACAGAAAGAAGTATTTCGTAAACAAATTCAGTTAGCAAAGAAAGTGAATTTGCCTATTATTATACATAACCGTGATGCAACGCAAGATATTGTAGATATTCTAGAAGAAGAAAATGCAGCTGAAGTAGGCGGCATTATGCATTGCTTTAGTGGCAGTGTAGAGGTGGCAAAACAATGTATTGATATGAATTTTTTAATTTCATTGGGTGGGCCAGTAACTTTCAAAAATGCAAAGAAACCGAAAGAAGTTGCAATGGAAATTCCAATGGAAAAGCTGCTAATAGAAACGGATTGTCCATACTTAACGCCACATCCATTTCGTGGTAAACGAAATGAGCCAAGTTATGTGAAACTTGTGGCAGAAGAAATTGCTAACTTAAAAGGTATTTCATACGAAGAGGTCGCAAAGGTAACTACAGAAAATGCAAAAGCTTTATTTGGTGTTGAATAAGAAAGAATGGTGAATTCCATTCTTTTTCTTTTATCCTGCCTCTATTGTTACCTCCCAATGAAGAGCACCAACAATACCCAGAAGGCAATACAAGCTAGCTAACTAACTAACGGATATATTTGTAGGGAAGAAAACAAGTGAGGTTAAAGTGTTACAATAAGAAGAGTAGGCAGAGGATTTTTTCTCCTCTGCTTTTTAAATTGTATCAGTGGGAAAATAATAATGGAAAAGTATTCGTTTTTTTGTTTTACTAAGTAGAGACGAAATCAGTGTGGAGGCAGTCATGAAAATTAAAGAGATTATCGTTGTAGAAGGTAAAGATGATACAGTTGCAATTAAGCGTGCTGTTGATGCAGATACAATTGAAACGAACGGTTCAGCAATCGGCGAACATGTCATTGAGCAAGTAAAATTGGCACAGCAAAAACGAGGCGTTATTATTTTGACGGATCCTGATTACCCGGGAGAGCGTATTCGGAAAATTATTTCTGAGAAGGTTCCGGGTTGTAAGCATGCTTTCTTACCGAAAGAAGAGGCACTTGCCAAGAGAAAAAAAGGAGTCGGAATTGAACATGCTTCCAATGAATCCATTCGCCGTGCTTTAGAAAATGTTCACGAAGAAATGGAAGCCTATACGAGCGAAATTAGTTGGAGTGACTTAGTAGATGCTGGACTAGTAGGCGGAGAACAGGCAAAAAGTCGTAGAGAAAAAATGGGTAAACTATTAAAGATTGGTTATACAAATGCGAAGCAGCTACATAAACGTTTACAAATGTTTCAAGTTTCAAAAGAAGCATTTGCGGAAGCATATAAACAAGTATTACAGGAGGAAAAGAAATGAAGGATATCGCAACACCGAATCGTACGAAAGATATTGTTGAAAAGTACGGGTTTTCATTCAAAAAGAGTTTAGGTCAAAATTTCTTAATTGATACAAACGTATTAAATCGTATTGTGGATTATGCAGAAATCGGCCCAGAGAGCGGAGCAATTGAAATTGGTCCTGGTATTGGAGCGTTAACGGAGCAGTTAGCAAAACGTGCTAAGAAAGTAGTCGCTTTTGAAATCGATCAACGACTATTACCAATTCTAGATGAAACATTAGCTCCTTACAGCAACGTAACTGTAATTAATAAAGATATTTTAAAAGCAGATGTACATGAAGTATTCGGAGAGCAGTTCGAAAAAGGGCAAGAGGTAATGGTAGTAGCAAATTTACCATACTATGTTACAACACCAATTTTGTTTAAATTGCTAGAAGAACAATTACCAGTTCGTGGGTTTGTTGTTATGATGCAAAAAGAAGTGGGAGATCGCTTAGCGGCTAAACCAGGAACGAAAGACTACGGTTCTCTATCTATTGCAATTCAATATTATACGGAGGTAGAAACAGTTATGACTGTTCCGCGCACCGTATTTGTCCCACAACCAAATGTAGATTCCGCAGTTATTCGTCTTTTAAAACGTCCAAAACCAATTGTTGAAGTGAAAGATGAGAAGTTTTTCTTCGAAGTAGTACGAGCAAGCTTTGCACAACGTCGTAAAACGTTGATGAATAACTTATCAAATAATCTAAATGGTTTCCCGAAAGATAAAGAGTTATTAGATCGTATTTTAACGGAAGTAGGCATTGATCCAAAGCGAAGAGGCGAAACATTATCAATCGAAGAATTTGCAGCACTGAGTAATGCATTAGTCTCTCATAAAGTGAAACCTTAATCCCCCACTGATTATTAGTTGAACCAATCGGGCTTTTATGGGCAGTTAATCCCCCACCTAACTTCTTTACTTTCGCTGAATTTTGAGGTGGGGATCTTACTGGTCGCAAATAGCGGGATAAACAATAAAAGGACAGCTCAATTCGAGCTGTCCTTTTTGTCACCCTTTTCACTCTAAATTCATACGTTAAAAACAGAACATGGTTAGTGAGATGGCCTAATGAATTTGGAGGTAGGATAATGGCTGTACATGTTGGAGATTTAGTGGAACGACAGTCTTATAACCGAGACATTCTTTTTCGCATTACAGAAATAAAAGGTGAAATTGCAATATTATTTGGAGAAGAAGTCAGACTTGTGGCAGATGCACCGCTTGAAGATTTAATTAGCATTGATCAGAGAGAGTATAAGAAAAGGGAAAAGCGTGAGAAGGAAACGATGGAGCGAACATATCGCCTGTTTCAACAAGACTATGTTTTGATGAAGCAACGTCACGAGCATAATTCTACAGGAGGATATACGAGTGAAGTCAATTATTTTCAAATGCCAGGTAGGGTTTTGCATATAGATGGAGACCCATTATATTTACGGAAATGTTTAGATTTATATACAAAGATAGGTGTTCCAGTTCAAGGGGTACATTGTAAAGAAACAGAAATGCATGAAAAGGTAGTTGATTTAATCGATCATTTTCGTCCAGACATTTTGGTCATTACAGGTCATGATGCATATACAAAATCTAAAGGAGTTATGGGAGACTTAGCAGCTTATCGTCATTCTCGGCACTTTGTACAGGCCGTTCGGGAAGTACGAAAAAAATACCCTTCTTTAGATCAACTTGTTATTTTTGCAGGGGCATGTCAGTCCCATTTTGAAGCATTAATTCGAGCTGGTGCTAATTTTGCTAGTTCACCATCGCGTATTAATATTCATGCATTGGATCCAGTATATGTAGTGGGGAAGATTAGTTTTACTTCATTTATGGAACGCGTAAATGTATGGGATGTTGTTCGAAATACTATTACTGGGCAAAAAGGCCTTGGTGGTATTGAGACCCGAGGACTTTTACGAACAGGATTACCTTTTCAATATTATGAAGAGTAAGCAAGGTATATATGTACCTTGTTTTTCTTATGGGAAAAGTATCAGTTTGTTTGGTGAAAGATGTACCATAAACAAGGATTTGTAGGTGCTTGGATAAAAAAAGGTAAGAACGTACAGACTATACAATAATACTTTTACAATATAGTAATTCTTCTATCTATTCGAACGCATTAGGTTCTTGCGAAGATATTGCTTGTTATGTATAGGCAATGATTGGGATAGATATATCATGTATTTATGTATTCACTCTAAATTACAGCGAGGTGTAGCAAAGTATATGTCAAAACGTTTAGATGAAATTAAAAGTGAATTAGATCATCATCTTGGGAAGCGCCTTATGTTAAAGGCGAATAGTGGAAGAAGAAAAACAGTGGAACAATCAGGCGTACTAGCAGAAACTTATCGTTCTGTTTTTGTTGTACAGTTAGATCAACAAGAAGATACATTGCAGCGTGTTTCCTATAGCTATGCAGATGTTTTAACAGAAACGGTAGAATTAACGTTTTATGATGATCCTCAGAACGAGGTTATTTTAGGGTAATTGTCTAATTTGTTACATATATTCCCATAAATAAAAAAGACATTTTTTTGCATACTAATTATACCGTAGCAAAATAAGGAGGGACCTGCATTGAGTAGACGAAGAGGAGTCATGTCAAATCAGTTTAAAGAAGAGCTTGCAAAAGAGCTTGGATTTTATGATGTTGTTCAGAAAGAAGGATGGGGCGGAATTCGTGCGAAAGATGCTGGTAATATGGTGAAACGTGCTATTGAAATTGCACAGCAGCAATTAATGAAACAAAACCAGTAGTTGCAAAATAACTTCTATGCTACGGTGGCCGAGGAGAAATTCCTCGGCTTTTTGCACGCCAAAAGGTATCATCATTTTGTATAAGTAGTTTCATTCTGAATGCTTTTCGTTATAATTAGGGAAGTGTCATCGTCTTACTATAAATTTATGGTAAAATAAACGATAAAAGATTGAGTACATAGAGTGGGTGAATAGATTGAAGCTACTAGTGAAAGCACCAGCAAAGATTAATCTGTCGTTAGATGTACTAGGGAAAAGACAAGACGGTTATCATGAAGTGAAAATGATTATGACAACAATCGATTTAGCAGATCGTTTAGAGTTAACGGAGTTATCAGAAGACCGTATTGAAATTGTATCCCATAATCGGTATGTCCCAGACGACCAGCGTAATTTAGCTTATCAAGCAGCGAAATTATTAAAAGAGAAATTTAAGGTAAAACAAGGTGTATCTATTGCTATTGAAAAAACAATTCCAGTAGCAGCAGGATTAGCAGGTGGAAGCAGTGATGCGGCTGCTACATTACGTGGTCTTAATAAGCTATGGAATTTAGGTCTTACAATAGGTGAATTAGCGGAACTTGGAGCAGAAATTGGGTCTGACGTATCCTTTTGTGTATATGGCGGAACAGCGATTGCGACAGGAAGAGGAGAAAAGGTTGAGCATATAAAGACACCCCCTTCTTGTTGGGTTATTTTAGCGAAGCCTCATATCGGTGTATCTACTGCTGACGTATATGGAAATTTACAATTAAATCGTGTTACACATCCAGACGTAGATAAAATGGTTGAAGTTATCAATCAAGGTGACTATAAAGGAATATGCAATGCAGTTGGAAATGTATTAGAAGATGTGACATTTGCGATGCATCCTGAAGTTGCACGTATTAAAGCACAGATGAAGCGCTTTGGCGCAGATGCAGTTTTAATGAGTGGCAGTGGTCCAACTGTGTTTGGGCTTGTGCATCATGATTCGCGTATGCACCGTATTTATAATGGTTTAAAAGGATTTTGTGAACAAGTATACGCAGTCCGTCTATTAGGGGAGCGAGAAACGCTTGAATAAAGACGTATAATAAGTTATGATTTGTTTAGAATATTCGTGATTTGGGGTGAGAATGTGAAAATTAGACGGAGTACAAGACTAGTTGATATGACTTACTATTTATTGCAAAATCCTCGTCAGTTAGTTTCTCTCACTTTTTTTGCTGAACGGTATCAATCAGCTAAGTCTTCCATTAGTGAAGATTTAGTTATTATTAAGCAAACGTTTGAACAACACGGGGTCGGCACATTGCAAACGATACCAGGGGCAGCAGGAGGAGTGAAATATATTCCATATATAAGTGAAGAGGAAGCAAATCTGATCATTAATGAGCTTTGTGGCTTATTTGAGAATCCAGATCGTCTTCTTCCAGGTGGATACTTATATATGACGGATCTTTTGAGTAATCCCCGCTATATCAACGGGGCAGGTCGCCTATTTGCTTCTGTATTTGCGAGGCAGCCGATTGATGCGGTTATGACGGTAGCAACAAAAGGAATTCCGCTTGCATATGCGGTAGCGAATTATTTAGATGTACCTGTGGTAATTGCAAGAAAAGATAATAAGGTAACAGAAGGACCAACAGTTAGTATTAACTATGTATCAGGTTCATCTAAGCGTATTCAAACAATGACTTTAGCAAAACGTAGTCTTCCGGAAGGTGCCAATGTTTTAATCGTTGATGATTTTATGAAGGCTGGAGGAACAATTCAAGGCATGATTAGCATGCTAGAAGAGTTTAATGCCAATGTTGTTGGAATCGGCGTATTAGTAGAATCGACAGATATTGAAGAAAGACTTATTAATAACTTTGTTTCTTTAATCCGCTTATCAGAAGTAGATATTAAAGAGAAAACAATTCAAGTGGAAAAAGGGAATTATTCACTTGTGCCATTTGACGAAGGGCTTGTAGAAGCTGAATAAAAAGGTAAAGCAGAAGCTTTATCTTTTTTTGTAAATGAAAGTGCTAGTGGGCGTTAAGTCTTTTCTTGTATTGTGAAAGTCTTACCGCCCGCTAGCACAGGGCATCCTAATTATTTTAGATAGGATGAACTGAGTTTATATGGGAAGAAAATTTTCTAAGAGTTTTTATTTAAGGAAAATAAAATAATAAAAGGGAGAGAGAATATGAAAGTAGTTCAAACAAATCAAGCACCACAAGCGATTGGTCCATATTCACAAGGGATTATCGTAAATAACATGTTTTATAGCTCAGGACAAATGCCATTAACGGTAGGTGGAGAACTTGTAACAGGTGATGTGAAAATACAAACCGAACAAGTATTTCAAAATTTACAAGCTGTGTTAGAAGAGGCAGGAGCATCATTTGATACGGTTGTAAAAACAACTGTATTTTTAAAAGATATGGATGATTTTAATGATGTAAACGAAGTATATGGAACATATTTTTCTGCACATAAACCAGCTCGTTCTTGTGTACAAGTTGCAAAATTACCAAAAGATGTTTCCGTCGAAATTGAAGTTATTGCCCTTGTAAAATGAAAATTTGTAAGCGATAACGTCCATTAATTCTTATATTCCGTTAAAATAAAAATTTTTATCTTAAAAATTTTTAAAAAATTAAAGGGAAAATAGAAAATTTGTGGAATTTATACAAACATATCGCTTATTTAGAAAAGGGTGGTGAACACAAGATGGAAGTGACTGACGTAAGATTACGCCGCGTAAACACAGAAGGCCGTATGAGAGCGATTGCCTCTATTACATTAGACCATGAGTTTGTTGTTCATGATATTCGTGTAATTGATGGCAATAATGGATTATTTGTAGCAATGCCAAGTAAACGTACTCCAGATGGGGAGTTCCGTGATATTGCGCATCCAATTAATTCTAACACACGCTCAAAAATTCAAGATGCGGTTTTAGCTGAGTATCACCGTTTAGGCGAGTTAGAAGAAGTTGAGTTTGAAGAAGCGGGAGCTTCGTAAAATTCGAATAAAAAGGGCTCTAATAAAGGAGCTCTATAATTTTGTAACAAACTCCTGTAAACCCTTACAGGGGTTTGTTTTTTAATTTGTAAATCCATTTTGATTTATTGGCACCTAAGTTCCGGCTATGAAAATAAAAGAAGATCTGAACTCGTTATCTCCTTTTGTCTTCCCTGGGCATGGAGGCAAAAAAGGCCCTGACCGCTTCTGTGCGAGGCCGGGCGCTCTCTCCCGCCTAAAAAGAACGGTTTTGTACTTATAAAGTATTTATTTTGAATAAAATTTTCCGCTAATTAAAGCCTCACTTTATTGTCCTCGTTATATGTAAACTTCTAATTTCTTTAAAATCATTCGAAATAGTATATCTTATTTCCTAAAAAAAGATATTAAAGAATAAAACATCTTATAAGAAGTATGGTAAAATTTAATAGTTATGCTGTGTTTCTTGAAATATATAATGATTTAGGATAATATCTTTAATGGATAAATAGGTTGCGATGGAGGGTCTATATGTCAAACAGATTTGCAGTGATTTTAGCTGCAGGTAAAGGCACACGTATGAAGTCCAAGCTATACAAAGTGCTTCATCCTGTATGCGGAAAACCAATGGTACAGCATGTAGTTGATCAAGTATCTCAATTAGGATTGCAGAAACTTGTAACGGTAGTTGGACATGGTGCTGAAAAAGTACAAGAACAACTAGGGAACGTAAGTGAGTTTGCATTGCAAGCAGAACAACTTGGTACAGCACATGCTGTTGATCAAGCTGCCGATGTACTTGCAAATGAAGAGGGAACAACTTTAGTTATTTGTGGTGATACGCCCCTTATAACTGCAGGAACAATGGAAGCATTGTTAAAGCATCATGAAGAAGCAGGAGCGAAAGCGACGGTGTTAACAGCGTACATAGAAGAGCCTGCTGGATATGGACGCATTGTTCGTAATGAAAGTGGTCATGTTGAAAAAATCGTTGAGCATAAAGATGCAAATGAAGTAGAGCGAGCTATTAAAGAAATTAATACAGGTACGTATTGTTTTGATAATAAGGCACTATTTGCTTCACTTTCTAAAGTTTCAAACGATAATGTTCAAGGTGAATATTACCTTCCAGATGTTATTGAGATTTTGAAAAGTGAAGGTCATATTGTATCAGCTTATCAAACAGAGCATTTCGATGAAACATTAGGTGTTAATGACAGAGTCGCTCTATCGCAAGCGGAAATTATTATGAAAAAGCGTATTAACCAAAAGAACATGGTAAATGGTGTTACAATTATTGATCCAAATAACACATACATTTCTGCTGATGCAATCATTGGTAGTGATACAGTTCTTTATCCGGGAACAGTTATTGAAGGCAAAACTGTAATTGGTTCTGATTGTGAAATTGGTCCACATACAGTAGTACGTGATAGTGAAATTGGAGATCGTACGACAATTCGTCAATCTACTGTACATGACAGTAAGATTGGTATGGAAGTTTCAGTCGGCCCATTTGCACATATCCGTCCAGATTCAGTTATTGGTGACGAAGTACGCGTTGGAAACTTCGTGGAAATCAAAAAGACTGTTTTTGGTAATAGAAGTAAAGCTTCACACTTAAGTTATATCGGGGATGCACAAGTTGGAGAAGACGTGAATCTTGGTTGTGGTTCAATTACGGTGAACTATGATGGCAAGAATAAATTTAAAACAGTTATTGGAAACGGCGTATTTATTGGTTGTAATTCAAACCTTGTTGCTCCTGTAACAGTTGAAGATGGTGCTTATGTTGCGGCAGGATCTACAATTACAGAGAGTGTTCCATCAAAAGCATTATCAATTGCACGTGCACGTCAAGTTAACAAAGAAGACTATGTTGATCAATTGCTGAATAAGAAAAAATCATAATGTGGAGGGTTAATCTAGATGTCGACTCAATATCTAAATTCTAATTTGAAAGTATTCTCTTTAAACTCTAATAAGGAACTTGCTGAGCAAATTGCAAAGCATATTGGAGTAGGGTTAGGGAAATGTTCTGTTGACCGTTTTAGTGATGGAGAAGTTCAAATTAACATTGAAGAAAGTATTCGTGGTTGCGATGTATTCATTATTCAATCTACAAGCTTCCCAGTAAATGAACATATCATGGAATTACTTATTATGATTGATGCATTAAAACGTGCATCTGCAAAAACAATTAATATCGTTATTCCTTATTATGGTTATGCGCGTCAAGACCGTAAAGCGCGTTCTCGTGAACCAATTACATCGAAACTTGTAGCAAACTTACTTGAAACAGCAGGTGCAACTCGTGTAATCACTCTAGATTTACATGCTCCACAAATTCAAGGGTTCTTTGATATCCCAATCGACCACTTAATGGGTGTACCGATTCTTTCTGATTACTTTGAGACAAAAGGTCTTAAAGATATCGTAATCGTATCTCCTGACCACGGTGGTGTAACACGTGCAAGAAAAATGGCAGACCGCCTAAAAGCGCCAATTGCTATTATTGATAAACGTCGCCCACGTCCGAATGTGTCGGAAGTTATGAATATCATCGGTAACATTGAAGGTAAGACAGCAATCTTAATTGATGACATCATTGATACAGCTGGTACAATTACATTAGCAGCAAACGCTCTTGTTGAGAACGGTGCTTCTGAAGTATATGCTTGCTGTACACACCCAGTTTTATCTGGTCCAGCAATTGAGCGTATCCAAAACTCAAATATTAAAGAGTTAGTTGTAACAAACTCTATTGTATTACCGGAAGAGAAGAAAATTGATAAAGTACACGAGCTTTCTGTTGCTCCATTAATCGGAGAAGCGATCATTCGTGTTTATGAAGAAGAATCAGTGAGTGTATTATTCAATTAATTGGATAGAATGAGACGTAACCAAATTTGGTTACGTCTTTTCGTATCGTAAAAAGAAAGTAGTGGTACAAGAGTGAAATTAATAGTAGGACTTGGGAACCCGGGTAGAGAATATGAATTAACAAGGCATAATATCGGATTTATGGGAATTGATGAGCTTGCGAAACGATGGGGCATTTCTTTAAGTGAACAAAAGTTTAAAGGCATGTATGGTTCAGGTTTTGTTAATGGTGAAAAAGTAATTTTATTAAAGCCGCTTACGTATATGAATTTATCTGGAGAAAGCATTCGTCCACTTATGGATTACTATAAAATTGATGTAGAAGATTTTGTTGTCATGTATGACGATTTAGATATTCCAGTGGGTAAATTGCGTCTTCGTATGAAAGGTAGTGCAGGCGGTCATAACGGTGTGAAATCGACAATTTCTCATTTAGGAACGCAAGAGTTCCAACGTATTCGTATGGGGATTGATCGTCCAAAAAATGGCATGAAAGTTGTGGATTATGTATTGGGGCGTTTCACAGCAGAAGAGCTACCAGGGGTAAATCAATCTATTGAAAAAGCTACGGACGCATGTGAAGAGTGGTTGAAGAAACCATTTCTTCAAATTATGAATACTTTTAACGGTTAATGTTCTAAATTGGAATATTTTATAATGTTTTTATCCATACTAGTAGTAATTGTACACTTAGGAGGATAGTATGGAAGGACATTATTACTGTAGACATTGTGGTTGTAACGTAGGTTCCATTACCGCAGAAAAGGTATACAACAAAGTTTTATTTCAACTAACAGAGCAAGAACGATTGGATATGATTCATTTTCATGAAAATGGAAATATATATATAAAAACAATCTGTGAGTCGTGCCAAGAAACGCTCTCATCTTATCCGGAGTATTATGAGTATGAAAAATTTTTGCAATAAAATGTTGTCGCTTTGGCGTGTCCAAAGCATTTTTCTGTTTTCCTTTTCCAAAATATTTGCATAAAAATATATTAACTTGCTCTTTATGTTGAGAGGAGTTTTGAAAATGATAGGGTTATTAGAGCAATTTTATAAAAATAAAGAAATACAATCCATTATTAATGGACTAGAAGAAGGATTGAAAGAACAGCTTGTATCAGGTATGGCAACTTCTTCTCGTTCTTTATTAATGGCTGCTTTATATAAAAAAACAAAGCAGTCACAACTTGTTGTTACACACAACTTATTTCAAGCGCAAAAAGTATATGAGGATTTAGTATCACTACTTGGTGAGCGGGATGTATGGTTATATCCGGTTAATGAATTAATTGCGTCAGAAATAGGGGTTGCAAGCCCAGAACTGAAAGCTCAGCGTATTGAAGTATTAAATCGTTTAGCGATGGGCGAGCAGGGCATTATTGTTGTTCCAGTTGCTGGATTACGTAGATTTCTACCAATAAAAGAATTATGGAAGCAAAAGCAAATCGAAATTAGTCTAGGGCAAGAGATTGATTTAGATGTATTGCTTCATACATTGCATCATATTGGATATGAACGTAAGTCAATGGTAGAAGCACCTGGAGAATTTAGTTTGCGCGGGGGTATACTGGATATTTATCCGTTAACTGAAGAATTACCGTTTCGTATAGAGCTCTTTGATACGGAAGTAGATTCTATCCGCTCATTTGATGTAGAAGAACAACGCTCTCAAGATAAAAGAGAAAGCGTGAAATTCGGTCCTGCGACAGAATTTTTATTTTCAAAAGATGAACTGAAATTAGGGGTGGAGCGTCTTGAGGAAGGTTTAATGAAGACGATGCAGAAGCTCTCTGATGATAAAATCAAGACAGCAGTACTTGAAACAGTTAGTCACGAGATAGAAATATTGAAAAACGGACAGACTATAGAGCAAATGTTTAAATATTTATCTATTTTTTACAAAGAACATGCTAGTCTAATAGACTATTTACCTGAGAATGGTGTCGTTATCTTAGATGAAATTTCGCGTATTCAAGAAACGGCATCACATCTTGAGACAGAAGAAGCAGAATGGTATACATCGCTTCTAAGTGAAGGGGCAATTATTCAAGATTTGGTGTTCTCACACCAATTTGAAGAATTTCTACACCATAAAAAGAGAAGCTTTGTATATTTAACATTATTTTTACGCCATATTGCACATACGCACCCGCAAAATATTGTTAATGTAACGTGTAAAACAATGCAGGACTTTCATGGGCAAATGCAATTGTTAAAAACAGAAATTGATAGATGGACTGAAGGGGACTTCACGACTGTTGTATTAGGAACAGATGAAGAACGCGCAAAAAAATTACAATATATTTTAAGTGATTATGATATTGAAGCAGACATTATAGAATCTACAGATATATTGCTTCCTGGTCGCCTTCAAATTGCTGTAGGTGATTTACATGCAGGATTTGAAATGCCAATGCAAAAGCTTGTTGTGATTACAGAAAAAGAGCTGTTCCATAAAAAAGTAAAAAAATCACAACGTAAGCAAAAACTATCGAATGCAGAGCGTATTAAAAGTTATTCAGAGTTAAAAGTTGACGACTATGTTGTTCATGTAAATCATGGTATCGGTAAATTTTTAGGAATTGAAACGTTAGAAATTAATGGTGTCCATAAAGATTATTTGAACATTAAATATCAAGGTAATGATAAGTTATATGTGCCAATCGAACAAATTGATCAAGTACAAAAGTATGTAGGATCAGAAGGTAAGAATCCGAAAGTTTACAAACTAGGCGGAAACGATTGGAAAAAGGTCAAAACGAAGGTGGGAAAATCTGTACAAGATATTGCAGATGACTTAATTAAATTGTATGCAGAGCGTGAGGCTTCAAAGGGATATGCGTATACGCCGGACACTGCAGAGCAGCAGGAATTTGAATCATCTTTCCCGTACCAGGAGACAGAAGATCAGTTGCGTTCTATTGAAGAAATTAAGAAGGATATGGAACGTGGGCGTCCGATGGATCGACTTCTATGTGGTGATGTTGGATATGGTAAAACGGAAGTTGCAATTCGTGCAGCGTTTAAAGCAATTATGGATGAAAAGCAAGTTGCAATTTTAGTACCGACAACGATTCTTGCACAACAACACTATGAAACGATTCGAGAACGTTTTCAAGACTACCCAATTAATATTGGATTGTTAAGTAGATTCCGTACTAGAAAACAACAAAATGAAACAATTAAAGGTTTAAAAGATGGGACAGTTGATATTGTTATTGGAACACATCGCATTTTATCTAAAGATGTAACCTATAAAGATTTAGGCTTACTAATTATCGATGAAGAACAAAGATTTGGTGTTACGCATAAAGAAAAGATTAAACAATTGAAAGCGAATGTTGATGTATTAACATTAACGGCAACGCCAATTCCGCGTACGCTCCATATGTCTATGCTCGGTGTACGAGATTTATCTGTTATTGAGACGCCACCAGAAAATCGTTTCCCGGTACAAACATATGTGGTTGAGTATAATCCAGGGTTAATTCGAGAGGCGATAGAACGGGAACTTGCAAGGGGCGGTCAAATTTATTTCTTGTATAACCGTGTTGAAGATATTGAAAGAAAAGCAGATGAAATCTCCATGTTAGTCCCAGAGGCGCGTGTGACGTATGCACATGGGAAAATGAACGAGAGTGAACTAGAGTCTGTCATGCTATCATTTTTAGATGGGCAGCATGATGTTCTTGTAAGTACAACGATTATTGAAACAGGTGTTGATATTCCTAATGTAAATACATTAATTGTATTTGATGCCGATCGTATGGGATTATCACAGCTTTATCAGCTTCGTGGGCGCGTTGGTCGTTCAAACCGTGTTGCTTATGCATACTTTGCATATAAGCGTGATAAAGTGTTGTCAGAAGTCGCTGAGAAGCGTTTACAAGCAATTAAAGAATTCACAGAACTTGGATCAGGATTTAAAATTGCAATGCGAGATTTATCCATTCGTGGTGCTGGTAACTTGTTAGGGGCTGAGCAGCATGGATTCATCGATTCTGTCGGATTTGATCTATATTCTCAAATGTTAAAAGATGCGATTGAACAGCGTCAAGGAACACAAGGAATTGAAAATACGATTGATGTTGAAATTGATTTAGAAGTGGATGCTTACTTGCCAGACGCCTATATTTCAGATAGTAAACAAAAAATTATGATGTACAAACAATTTAGAGGTGTCTCTGCGATTGAAGATATTGAGGAATTACAAGAAGAAATGATTGATCGTTTTGGAGATTATCCGCAAGAAGTTGGATATTTATTACAAATTGCAAATATTAAAGTATTAGCAACGAAAGAACAGATTGAGCTAATTAAGCAAACAAAATTTGAAGTGACGTTTTTATTCTCAGAGCAATCAAGCCAAAATATTGATGGTGGAAAATTATTTATGCTTGGTAATAGTTTTGGTCGTATGATTGGTCTTGGTATGGAAGGTTCTCGTTTGAAAATTGTTATGAAAACGAATGGATTAGAGACATCAAAATGGTTAACAATCGCCGAAAATTTATTAAAAGGTTTGTCTGACGTGAAAAAAGAAGTAATAAATGCCTAAAACAAAATAAAAAATGCAATTCGACGTGCATAGAAGAACTAATGTGTAAAATACTATGTCTAACAGTTGGTGATTTTTACATGAACAGGTAAATTCACCACTTTCATCATCAGTAGAAAGTGAGGCAGCATTAGAATGAAAGCAACTGGAATTGTACGTCGAATTGATGATTTAGGTAGGGTAGTAATTCCGAAAGAAATTCGTAGAACCCTTCGTATCCGAGAAGGAGATCCACTAGAAATTTTTGTGGATCGCGATGGAGAAGTGATTTTGAAAAAATATTCTCCAATTAGTGAATTAGGTGATTTTGCAAAAGAATATGCAGAAGCTTTATACGATAGTTTAGGACATAACGTACTCGTGTGTGATCGCGATTCCATTATCGCCGTAGCGGGGGTATCTAAAAAAGAATACTTAAATAAAAGTGTTGGCGATTTAATCGAAAAAACGATGGAAGATCGAAAATCTGTTGTTATGACAGATGAAAGTGAAATTTCGATTATCGATGGTGTAACTGAAAAGGTTAGCTCTTATACAGTTGGCCCAATCGTTGCAAATGGAGATCCGATTGGAGCTGTTATCATCTTTTCAAAAGAAGCAATTATAAGTGAGGTAGAGCATAAGGCAGTAAATACTGCTGCAAGTTTTTTAGCAAAACAAATGGAACAGTAATTCTTCTTAATCATAATATTTCTTTATAAAAGGTTTTTTTCGGAAAGTAGGATTGTATTTCATTTAAAGGTAGCGTCTTGCTACCTTTTTTATTGTATAAATCTAAAAGGAATCCTGTTTTTTCTTTGTGATATAATACGAGGGATGAGAATAGGAAAAGGAGTTTTCTCGTATGGAAGCGAAGAAGTATCAAGCTTTTTGGCGCGGGGCTATTATATTAACGATTGCAAGTTTTGTTACGAAAGTATTAAGCGCTTTTTACCGTATTCCATATCAAAATATAGCGGGGGATGTTGGTTTTTATATTTATCAACAAATTTATCCGTTTTATGGATTTTGTTTAATTTTAGCTACTTATGGTTTTCCCATCATTATTTCTAAGATGGTAGCAGAGCGTTTAGAACAAGGAAAACAGGAAGAGGCAGAGGGAATTATTTGTGTTTCTTTTTGGTTTTTATTAGGAATCGGTTGTATAGGTTTCTTTACGTTGTTTTTAGGAGCTCACACGATTGCATCAGTCATGGGCGATGCAAATTTAGATAAACTGCTAAGAGTTATTTCATTTTCATTCTTGTTAATGCCCTTTTTATCTGTTGCACGAGGGCACTTCCAAGGGTTTAACAATATGATACCGACAGCTATATCGCAAGTGATTGAACAAACGGTTCGTGTGTCAATTATTGTGTTCTTATCGTTGTTCCTCATTGCACATGAATTTGATTTATATACAGTTGGAGCAGGAGCGATGTTGGGGTCGATTGCAGGCGGATTTATTGGTATACTCGTACTTTTATTTTATATGCGGCATAATTTTCGCTCTATTTTCTTACAAGGATGGAAGAGGGTACACAATAAAAAGAGAATCATTCGAATCCTTTTTTGGCAAGGAATGGCTATTTGTGTTAGTAATTTAGTGTTAATTTTTATACAAATGGCAGATTCAGTTTCGTTTTATACATTGCTTATTCAGGCAGGAGAACCGGCGGAAATTGCAAAAGTATTAAAGGGTGTTTATGACAGGAGTATCCCGCTTATGCAGCTTGGTACAGTTGTGACGACTTCATTTTCACTTTCGCTTATTCCAATTATTACTTCAGCAAAAGAACGAGGAGATCGTCTGTTTATTCAACAAAAGGTGCAGTTAGCGATGAAGATAACTTTTGTGATTGGAGTTGCGGCAGCATTAGGATTAGCGTGTATCATTAAGCCGACAAATATTATGTTGTTTGAAAATAGTGAGGGCTCAGGTGTATTAGCTATTTTAGCTGTTTCTATTTTATTTAGTTCCTTATCCATTACAACGGCTTCTATTCTGCAAGGGCTTGGTCAAACTGTAAAGCCGGCATTGTTTGTTATATTTGGAGGGTGTCTAAAATTATTGCTTAATTATATGTTAATGCCGCAATTTGGTGTAACTGGGGCGGCAGTCGCAACGTTAATTTCGCTCATGGTTATCGCTTTGTTAAATAGTGCTTTCCTTATTCGAATTGTAGAAGAACCACTCATTCATAAACAAGGCATATTTGGAGTAACGATCAGTGGATTAGGAATGGTCGTTATATTAATGTTATTTATGCGTATTTATGAAGGGTTGGGACTAGCAAGTGATGAAGGGTATAGAGGATTAGCTGTAATTGAAGCGTTGCTAGGCGTAGCGATTGGCGGATTGGTATATCTGTTTTTAATTACAAAGTTAAGTGTTTTTACAAAAAAAGAATTAGGGACTGTTATGAAGCAAGAGAAGGTACAAGCTTCATTGAAGAAGAGTGGATAGAGGTGAATGGTTGTGAGTAGAGTAATCACGATTTTAGGATTAGGTGCTGGTGAATTAGATCAGCTGACAATGGGTGTATACCGAAAAATAAAAGAAGCAGATCATATGTATGTGCGTACGAAAGAGCATCCTGTTATTGAAGAGTTAGAAAAGGAAGGTGTAAAGTACACGGCTTTTGATGATGTATATGAGTCGCACGATACATTTGAAATCGTGTATGAAACAATTGCGAATACGTTAATGGAACAAGCGCAAGGTGCGGATATTATATATGCTGTACCAGGTCATCCGCTTGTTGCGGAACGAACTGTTCAATTACTCTTGCAAAAAGGGGAAACGAAGCAGATTGAGGTGCGAATTGAAGGTGGACAAAGCTTTTTGGATCCGATGTTTGCTAGTTTAAAAATAGATCCAATTGAAGGATTCCAACTTATTGATGCAACTTCATTTGAAAGAGGTCAATTAGAATTACGCCAACACTTAATTTTTTGCCAAGTATATGATGCGTTTGTTGCATCTGAGGTTAAGTTGACATTAATGGAAATGTTGCCTGATGAGTATGAAGTATATATTGTAACAGCTGCAGGAACATCTTTTGAGCAAGTGAAAAAAGTGCCGCTCTATATGTTGGATCATGAAACAGAGTTGAACAATTTAACAAGCGTATATGTACCGCCTGTTACTGAGCGAGCTTCTTTATATCAACAATTTGATGTGCTCCGAGAAATTATTGCTGAGCTTCGTGGGCCAAATGGCTGTCCATGGGATAAAAAGCAAACACATCAGTCTTTAAAGAAATATTTAATTGAAGAGGCATATGAAGTGTTAGAGGCAATTGATGAAGAAGATGATGACCACTTGATTGAAGAACTTGGTGATGTGTTGTTACAAGTTATGCTTCATGCTCAAATTGGAGAAGATGAGGGCTGGTTCTCAGTTGATGATATCATCCGAACGCTATCTGAAAAAATGGTACGTCG
The DNA here is from genome assembly GCF_000374965.1 of Bacillus sp. 95MFCvi2.1. NCBI lineage: Bacteria > Bacillati > Bacillota > Bacilli > Caryophanales > Bacillaceae > Bacillus > Bacillus sp. 95MFCvi2.1. The sequence continues at coordinate 27,965 of NZ_KB895717.1, forward strand.
TCATCCGCATGTGTTCGGAGATATAGATGTAGAGAGCGCGGAAGAAGTTGTTTTAAACTGGGAAGAAATTAAAAAACAAGAAAAAGGGCATGTAAGGGAGTCTGCTTTAACGGGAATTCCAAAAAGTTTACCACAATTAATGCGTGCGTATGAAATTCAGAAAAAAGCAGGAAAAGTTGGTTTTGATTGGGATGATGTACAGCCAATGATGGATAAAGCTTTTGAAGAATTGAAAGAGTTTGAGCAGGAAGTTGCAAAGATGGATAAAGAAAAAATGTTAGGTGAATTTGGGGATTTACTATTCGCCTTTGTTAATATTGCTCGCTACTATAAATTGGATCCAGAAGAGGCACTTCGTACCACAAATGAGAAATTCATGCGCCGATTTATATACATGGAAGCCAAAGTAGCTGAAATGAATAAGGAAATGCAGGAGTTAACGTTAGAGCAAATGGATGCTTTATGGGAAGAAGCGAAGCAGATAGAGAATCGATAGGGGGGAAATGAGATGCGCTTAGATAAATTTTTGAAAGTATCGCGTCTAATTAAAAGGAGAACATTAGCAAAGGAAGTAGCTGATCAAGGAAGAATTGCGATTAATGGGCAAGCTGCAAAGGCGAGCTCTGTTGTGAAAGTAGAAGATGAACTAACAATTCGTTTTGGACAAAAGGTAGTAACTGTAAAAGTAAATGAATTAAAAGAAACAACGAAAAAAGAAGATGCAGCTAATATGTATACGGTAGTTCGTGAAGAGAAAGTGAAAGCAGAAGAAGGCTTGTTCTAAATTATTTTCTCTCCTCATACATTATTTACTAGATAGTATAAAGCTATGGGGGGATTGACGTGAATAAGGGCTACTCAGTTGCGTCTTCTAATCAACAGAATGTTTCTGTAGAGCATGATATTATTATGCGTGGTAGACGTGTAATAGATATTACTGGCGTAAAGCAAGTAGAGAGTTTTGATAGTGAAGAGTTTTTATTAGAAACTGTAATGGGTTTTTTAACAATTCGCGGTCAAAACTTACAGATGAAAAATTTAGATGTAGAAAAAGGTATTGTATCCATTAAAGGGAAAATTCATGAGATGTTGTACATTGATGAAAATCAAGGGGAGAAAGCTAAAGGATTCTTTAGTAAGTTGTTTAAATGAGTTTAACGATTCAACTGTATACAATGCTTTCTATGATTGGAATGGGTGCTTGGATTGGAGCGGCGTTAGATACATACCAACGCTTTTTACAGAGACCGCGGCGTAAGCGTTGGATTGTATTTATATATGATATACTGTTTTGGATTGTCCAAGCACTGTTTGTCTTTTACGTATTGCTGCTTGTAAATGAAGCTGAATTACGTATATATGTTTTTGTAGCTTTGTTTTGTGGTTTTGCTGCATATCAAAGCTTATTGAAAGCAGTGTATATGCGAGTATTGAATTTTCTCATTTATATTTTTGTACAAACGATACAATTTTTTATCCAAATTGTACAGCTACTTATGATAAAACCTGTTATTATTATAGCGCAGCTTATTATTGCTTTTATTTTATTTTTATTTCGTATACTATTTTCAATTGGGCATGTGTTGTGGAAGTGTACCGTATGGATATTACTTTTTGTATGGAAAGTTTTTTTCTGGCCTGTTCGATTTCTTACTTTGCTCATATGGAAACTTCTCCCTAACCGTGTTAAACTTTTTATAAAGAGATATGTGGAATTACTGCAACATACAAGGAAATTGAAGAAATATATCTTTCAAATTTGGGAGCGTATAAAAAAGAAGTTAGGGGGACCTCGGAAATGAGGGAACTGAGGCAAAGATTGATTGAAGAGCAGAATCCAAATTCTGTAAGAGAACATATAATACAAACAAATGAAAACAGGAGGCGATTATATCGCCGTTTAGCAGTTTTTCTTGTCTTTGCTTTTACAATTATTGCGAGCATTAGTGTAACGTTTTATCAACAAAATAGTTCCATTAAAGCAAAAGAAGTAAAGGTTGAAGAGATGAAAAAAGAATTGGGTTCATTAACAAAGAAAGAAAAAAAATTACAAGATGATGTTCAAAAGTTGAATGATGAAGAGTATGTTTTAAAGATTGCTAGGAGGGATTATTTCTTCTCTGGAAAAGGGGAGATAATTTTTCCTGTTTCTAAGTAGGTCGTGTCTTATTGACACTATATTTTAGGATTATATATAATAAAGTAAAATTTGACTTTTTAACCACTAAGGAGGAGCATTTTTTTTATGTCAATCGAGGTAGGCAGCAAGTTACAAGGTAAAGTAACAGGTATTACAAATTTTGGGGCTTTTGTGGAGCTGCCAGAAGGCTTAACGGGTCTTGTTCATATTAGTGAAGTTGCTGATAATTATGTGAAGGATATTAATGATCACTTAAAAGTAGGCGACCAAGTAGAAGTAAAAGTTATTAATGTTGAAAAAGATGGAAAAATCGGTCTATCTATTAAAAAAGCGAAAGAACGTGTAAAACCAGAAGGAGATCGTCCACGCAGTGAATATCAACGTGGTGGTGATCAACGTGGTGGTGATCAACAACGTTCTGGGCGTCCACAACGCAATCGTTCTTTTAACAGAGATAACCGTGGTGGCCGTGATAATGGTGGCAATCAAAAGGAAACGTTTGAGCAAAAGATGGCACGCTTTTTAAAAGACAGTGAAGATCGTCTAACTTCTTTAAAGCGTAATACAGAATCTAAACGTGGTGGCCGTGGCGCTCGTCGCGGATAAAACGAACGTTTTATTCTTAACATATAGAGAGGTGCCCGGAGTAAGTCACTCGGGGTGCTTTTTTATGTAAATGAGTATATAAAAAAAGAATAAAAAACTTTTTGAAACATGTTGACTTTAAAGTGAATTTGATATAAGATACTAATTGTCCGTTAAATAAGACGACATGGCGGTGTAGCTCAGCTGGCTAGAGCGTACGGTTCATACCCGTGAGGTCGGGGGTTCGATCCCCTCCGCCGCTATATTTATTTTAACGGCCCGTTGGTCAAGTGGTTAAGACACCGCCCTTTCACGGCGGTAACACGGGTTCGAATCCCGTACGGGTCATCTAGAAAAGATCATGCAGATAGCATGATCTTTTTTTTATTAAGAAATTATAAATAAGTGCAAAGCTTCTACAAAAACACCCTATATTTTTTGAATTTTCTGTTCTTTTAAGGTCCTTATTTTTAACAACTTGTATATATATAGGTTTATTTCGAATAAAAAGTCGAACGATTATGTAAGTGTGAACTGTTGTTTTGACAAAAATCCCAATAATCATCTTTTATAATGACAGTAATTAAACTATGCAGGTGGTGTTAAAAATATGCCAAAAGCAGGAAGGAATACTGTGAACACAAGTACACTGGCTATGAATGATGGACAACTCAGATCAATAACATGGACAAGCAAGTTGAAAGTGAAGTTGGAGCAAGTTTTCTTTAGATGGGGATTCGTTATTGCTGTAATCGGTTTTCTTTTAGGAAGAGCATATATATTAACGAACATTTTACCGTTTGCACTACCGTTTTTTGCTGCTGTTTATGTAATGAAGCGTGATAAGATGGCACTCGCATTTCTTGCTCTTATGGGTGGTGCGCTTTCCGTTTCACTAGATAATTTACTTTTTGCCTTTGCATCTATTTTTACTTTCTTCATTTACAATATCTTCTTTAGTCGATTTACACGTAAAATTGTTGGACTTGTACCATTTCAAGTATTTATCTCCGCATTAACCGCACATCTCGCTGTTGTTTACTTCGCGCAGCAAACCGTCACTATGTATGATTTACTTGTAAGTACTATTGAAGCAGGGCTTAGTTTTGTTTTAACAATGATTTTTCTACAAAGTGTACCGTTATTGACAGAAAGAAAAGGAAAGCAACAAGCGTTAGAAACGGAAGAAATTGTTTGTTTAATTATACTACTTGCATCTGTGTTGACGGGTACAACAGATTGGTTTATTTACGACGCTTCAGTTCAACATATTTTCACGAGATATTTAGTGTTATTATTTGCTTTTGTTGCAGGGGCAGCTACTGGTTCAACAGTAGGGGTTGTTACAGGATTGATATTGAGTTTAGCGAATGTAGGTAGCTTATCTCAACTTAGTCTATTGGCTTTTTCGGGGTTACTTGGTGGATTATTAAAAGAAGGGAAGCGTTTGGGCGTTAGTTTAGGGTTGCTAATTGGTACAAGTCTAATCACATTATACGTCGACAAACAAGTAAATATTATAACAACTTTAATAGAATCTGGAGTGGCGATAGGATTCTTTTTACTAACACCACAGGCAATTATCGATCGGCTTGCTAAATTTATGCCAGGAACACAAGAACATTCTCAGGATCAACAACAATATTTACGAAGAATGCGTGATGTGACAGCGAATAAAATTAATCAATTTGCAAATGTATTCTCTGCATTATCTAATAGCTTTTCGGTATATGGATATGTGGAGGAAGAGGATGAGGAAACAGAAGCTGATTTATTTTTAAGTACAATTACAGCAAAGACGTGTCAATCATGTTTTAAAAAGGATCAATGCTGGGTAGTGAATTTTGATAAAACATATGATTATATGAAACAAATTATGAATGAAACAGAAGAAGGGACGCTTCAGCATAACCGTAAGTTGGTTCGTGAATGGGACAAGCACTGCGTAAGAGGAAAAAAGATAACAGATTTAATGGCAGGAGAATTAAGTCATTTCTATGAGGGACAAAAGTTACGAAAACAAATGAAAGAGAATCGTAGAATTGTTGCAGAACAATTATTAGGTGTTTCAAAAGTAATGGAAGATTTTGCGAAAGAAATTCAGCGTGAACGGGAAAATCATCAGGTACAGGAAGAACAAATTTTACAAGCGTTTCGTGACTTTGGTGTCGAGGTGGAACATGTTGATATCTATTGTTTAGATAGAGGGAATATTGATATTGAAATGATGATTCCAGCAGCATCTAATCAACATGGGGAATGTGACAAATTAGTTGCGCCGATGCTTTCGGATGTTTTAAAAGAAAATATTATTGTTAAACATGAAGAACCTTCTGCTTATCCAAATGGTCATAGCATGATATCTTTTGGATCAGCGAAAACATTTTCTCTTGATACAGGGCTTGCTACAGCGGCAAAAGGAGGCGGATTTGTATCAGGAGATTCGTATGCGATGATGGATTTAAGTGTTGGGAAATATGCTCTTGCCATTAGTGACGGAATGGGCAATGGACAAAGGGCACATATGGAAAGTAAGGAAACGGTAAAATTGTTACAAAAAATATTGCAATCCGGTATTGATGAAGAAATTGCTATTAAGTCTATTAATTCAATTCTTTCATTGAGGACGACAGAAGAAATGTTTACGACGCTTGATTTAGCTATGGTAGATTTACGTGATGCAAGTGCTAAGTTTTTAAAAATTGGTTCAACCCCAAGTTTTGTAAAACGTGGAAATAACGTTTTACAAATAGAAGCAAGCAACTTGCCAATGGGAATCATTGAGGATGTTGAGGTGGATGTTGTTGGTGAACAATTAAAAACAGAGGACATTCTAATTATGATGAGTGATGGGATTTTTGAAGGGGCGCAGCATGTGGAAAACCATGAATTGTGGATGAAACGTAAAATTAAAGAACTACAAACCGATGATCCACAAGAAATTGCTGATATTATTATGGAAGAGGTCATTCGATCTAGTGATGGATATATCAATGATGATATGACGATTGTCGTTGCGAAGGTAAAGAAGAATATGCCAAAGTGGGCTACGATTCCAATTATGGGTAAACAAGCGCAATAGGGGAGCGGAAATCTCTTCAGTTTGGTTATGAGGTCTAGGTTGATACCTAGGCCTTTTTTTATAGGAGAAAGTAGCTGTATTATTTCTATGAAGATAGGGAAGGGATGTAAGATAAAAATGTGAATTTTGTACATCTTTTTTTTGCACAAAGTTTGTAAAAGTTGTACCATTATAGGTAAGGTAAAAAGTATGTTATTGTTTGGTTTTAACGAAAGGTGATTGCGGAGTTGAAAGATACATTTGTTGAAAAAGTAGATGAGTTTGCAAAGCAGCATGATGTATTAGAGGAACATTCGACAATTGTTGTAGGAGTTTCTGGAGGCCCTGATTCTTTAGCTCTTTTATATTATTTATTAGAGAAAAGGGAAGAGAAGAAATTGAAGATTGTAGTCGCGCATGTGGATCACATGTTTAGAGGAGATGAATCCTATGAAGACTTACAATTTGTAGAAAATCTTTGCCGGAAGATTGGGGTTATTTGCGAAACGATAAGAATTAATGTATCGCAATATCAACAGCAATATGGAATGAATGCACAGGTGGCTGCTAGGGAATGCCGATATGCATTTTTGGAAAGAATAATGAAGAAATATGATGCGGGATATGTAGCTCTTGGGCATCATGGAGATGATCAGATGGAGACGATTTTAATGCGTCTCGTCCGCGGGAGTACTCCGAAGGGTTATGCTGGAATTGCTGTGAAACGCCCTTTCCATAGTGGATATGTAATTAGGCCTTTGTTAGCGGTAACAAAGGAAGAGATTAATGCTTATTGTAAAAGGTTAGGGGTTACGCCACGTATGGATCCGAGTAACGAAAAGGAAGTATATACGAGGAATCGATTACGTAAGTATGTTCTACCTTATTTAAAAGAGGAAAATCCGCATGTGCATGAGCGATTTCAAAATTTTAGTATGCTTATGCAAGAGGATGAGGCGTATTTGCAGGAATTAGCTTTTGAAAAGATGAATAAAGTAATTACAAAAAAAAGGGATAAACACATCGTCTTATCAATTCCTGCCTTTGAATCCATGTCTATGCCTTTACAAAGGAGAGGGATTCAACTAATATTAAACTATCTTTATGAATACAAGATTCCGTCTTCGCTTTCTTCTATACATATTGACAAAGTTATTGCATTTTTTAAGCGGACACACCCTTCAGGCTCACTTGATTTTCCTGGTGGCCTAAAAATTGTTCGTACATATGAAGAATGTAGTTTCCGATTTAAGCAAGAAATTGTTTTCCCTTTTTCACAAGTTTTATCAGTACCGGGTGCTGTTACCTTAGCAAACGGTGATGAACTTGTAGCAGAAGTAAATGAGGAATTACCAAGTAACATGAATGAAACAGTATTTGTTGCTAAGTATAATGATATATCATATCCTCTTCTTATCCGCTCTAGAGAAAATGGAGATCGCATGTCAATAAAAGGTATGAGTGGTACGAAAAAGATAAAAGCTATTTTTATTGAGGAAAAAGTACCAAAAGAAAAGAGAGAAGAGTGGCCGATTGTTTGTGATGCAAGCGGGAACATTATTTGGGTTCCGTTGTTGAAACAATCTGCAGTTGCTATTTCACATGGAACAGCAGATAAGGATAAATATATGATTATTCACTACAAAAGCAAGGAGTCTTCCAGGAGGATAATGAAATGATGAATCAAGATATCGAAAAAGTATTAATTTCCGAAGAACAAATACAAGAAAAGGTGCATGAGCTAGGTGCAATTATTGCAGAGGATTACAAAAATACAGTACCTCTTGCAATCGGTGTATTAAAGGGTGCAATGCCATTTATGGCAGATTTATTGAAAAGAACAGATACATATCTTGAAATGGATTTTATGGCTGTTTCTAGCTACGGTCATTCTACAGTTTCAACAGGTGAAGTGAAGATTTTAAAAGACCTTGATACTTCTGTAGAAGGTCGCGATATTTTAATCGTTGAAGATATTATTGATAGCGGCCTTACATTAAGTTACTTAGTGGACCTATTCAAATATCGTAAGGCGAAATCTGTAAAGATTGTTACGCTACTAGATAAGCCAACTGGTCGCAAAGTCGATCTGAAAGCGGATTATGTTGGATTTACTGTTCCTCATGAATTTGTTGTAGGATATGGCTTAGATTATAAGGAGCAATATCGTAATCTTCCTTATGTTGGAGTATTGAAACCAAGCGTTTACTCAAATTAATTAAATACAGGCGTTAAAAATTGGATAGGAAAGTTTTTCTATGTTACGATTTACTATAGTGTTTATGCCGTGAGAGGAGGTTAGGAATGAATCGTATCTTCCGTAATACCATCTTTTATTTACTGATATTCTTAGTAGTGATTGGAATCGTGAGCTATTTTAATGGTTCAACACAAAAAACAACATCAGTTAGCTACGATAAATTCATTACTAAACTTGAAAAAGGTGAAGTGCGTAATGTGCAGCTTCAACCAAAAAATGGTGTGTTTGAGGTAAAAGGACAATTTAGCAATGCTAGTCAGGAAGAACAATTTGTTACTTATGCACCAAATACTGAAGAATTACAAAAGAAAATTAATGACAAAGCGCAAGGTGCTGAAGTGAAGTATCAACCAGCAGAGGAAACGAGTGCTTGGGTGACATTCTTTACTTCTATCATTCCGTTTGTGATTATCTTCATCTTATTCTTCTTCTTACTAAACCAAGCTCAGGGCGGCGGTAGCCGTGTTATGAATTTCGGGAAAAGTAAGGCGAAGTTATACAATGATGAAAAGAAAAAAGTGCGCTTCAGAGATGTAGCTGGAGCAGACGAAGAGAAACAAGAACTTGTTGAGGTAGTAGAATTCTTAAAAGATCCTCGCAAGTTTGCTGAAGTTGGTGCCCGTATTCCTAAGGGTGTTCTGCTAGTTGGACCTCCAGGTACAGGTAAAACATTGCTTGCACGTGCTGTTGCAGGTGAGGCTGGCGTTCCTTTCTTCTCTATTAGTGGTTCTGATTTCGTAGAGATGTTCGTTGGTGTCGGTGCTTCCCGTGTACGTGATTTGTTTGAAAATGCGAAGAAAAATGCTCCTTGTATCATCTTTATCGATGAGATTGATGCAGTAGGTCGTCAACGTGGGGCAGGTCTTGGTGGTGGTCACGATGAACGTGAACAAACGCTAAACCAACTTCTTGTTGAAATGGATGGATTCGGTGCAAACGAAGGTATTATTATCATCGCTGCAACAAACCGTCCTGATATTCTTGACCCAGCGTTATTACGTCCAGGACGTTTTGACCGTCAAATCACAGTGGATCGTCCAGATGTAAATGGACGTGAAGCGGTACTAAAAGTACATGCTCGTAACAAACCACTTGATGATGATATTAACTTAAGAGCAATTGCGACTCGCACACCAGGATTCTCTGGTGCAGATCTTGAGAACTTATTAAACGAAGCTGCATTAGTAGCTGCGCGTCAAGATAAAAAGAAAATTGACATGTCTGATATCGATGAAGCGACGGATCGTGTTATTGCAGGTCCTGCGAAGAAAAGTCGTGTTATTTCTGAAAAAGAACGTAATATTGTCGCATTCCATGAAGCGGGCCATACTGTAATTGGTGTCGTGCTTGATGAGGCGGATATCGTTCATAAAGTAACAATTGTTCCTCGCGGTCAAGCTGGTGGATATGCGGTAATGCTTCCAAAAGAAGATCGTTACTTCATGACAAAACCAGAATTACTTGATAAAATCACTGGTTTACTTGGTGGCCGAGTGGCTGAGGAAATTGTATTTGGTGAAGTGAGTACAGGAGCTCATAACGACTTCCAACGTGCGACTGGCATTGCAAGACGTATGGTAACGGAATTTGGTATGAGTGATAAGCTTGGACCGATGCAGTTTGGAAGCTCACAAGGTGGTCAGGTGTTCTTAGGAAGAGATTTCCATTCAGAACAAAACTACAGTGATGCAATTGCACATGACATCGATGTAGAAATGCAAACGATTATGAAAGAATGTTATGCTCGTGCAAAACAAATTCTTACTGAAAAACGTGATAAGCTTGATATTATCGCAAAAACGTTACTTGAAGTGGAGACGTTAGATGCAGAGCAAATTAATCATTTATATGATTATGGAGTTTTACCTGAGCGTAAAAAGTCCTCTGAAGATGTGAAAGTGAATATCACAATGAAAAAAGATGACGAGAACGCAGAAGATAAATAAGAAATGAAGGAGTGACAATAGTCACTCCTTTTTTTATGCTGAGAAAATTGTGTACTTGTATATAAATTTGAAGCTTCTTTGCTTTAAAAATTGAAATAGTGAACGATCTTTTTGTAAAATGGTGAAGATGGAAAAACTGATTATATAGGTATGTATGATATGATGGCATTATCAGTTTTGTACATACTGCACAAATATAGATTAAATAAGATAAGTGGTGAGAATATGATTTTTGTATTGGATGTAGGGAATACAAATGCGGTGCTTGGTGTATTTGAAGATGGGAAACTTCGTCAGCATTGGCGCATGGAGACTGATCGTCATAAAACAGAAGATGAATATGGTATGTTAGTGAAACAGTTACTTGAACATGAAGGCCTTTCTTTTCAAGATGTGAAAGGAATTATTGTTTCTTCGGTTGTACCACCAATTATGTTTGCCTTAGAGCGTATGTGTGAGAAATATTTCAAAATTAAACCACTTGTAGTGGGACCAGGAATAAAAACAGGTTTAAATATTAAATATGAAAATCCGCGTGAGGTTGGAGCGGATCGTATTGTAAATGCTGTAGCTGGTATCCAATTATACGGAAGCCCGCTTATTATTGTCGATTTTGGAACAGCTACTACATATTGTTATATTAACGAAAATAAGCATTATATGGGCGGGGTAATTACACCAGGTATTATGATTTCGGCAGAAGCTTTATACAGTAGAGCGGCTAAACTTCCTCGTATTGAAATTACAAAACCAAGTAGTATTGTTGGGAAAAATACAGTAAGTGCAATGCAAGCTGGCATTCTTTATGGGTATGTTGGACAAGTGGAAGGTATTGTGAAGCGTATGAAAGAAGAAGCTAAACAAGAACCGAAAGTTATTGCAACTGGAGGATTAGCAAAATTAATTGCAGAAGAATCTAATGTAATTGATGTTGTAGATCCGTTTTTAACATTAAAAGGCTTGCATATGCTATATGAACGTAATGCAAATTTACAACATGAGAAGGGTGAATAAATAAGTATGAAAGATTATTTAGTAAAAGCGTTAGCGTTTGATGGAGAAGTTCGTGCGTATAGTGTACGTACAACAAATATGGTAAGTGAGGCGCAAAGACGTCATGATACATGGAGAACCGCTTCAGCGGCACTTGGGCGTTCGTTAACAGCTGGTGCAATGATGGGGGCTATGTTAAAAGGTGATCAGAAGCTGACGATTAAGGTGGAAGGAAATGGCCCACTTGGCCCAATCTTAGTGGATGCTCATGCGAATGGAGATGTACGTGGATATGTAACGAATCCCCACGTTGATTTTGAAGCAACAGAGCAAGGGAAATTGCGTGTATATCAAGCAGTAGGTACAGAAGGGTTTCTAACAGTAATTAAAGATATCGGTATGCGTGAACCGTTTATCGGGCAATCTCCAATTGTTTCGGGAGAATTAGGAGAAGATTTCACGTATTATTTTGCTGTTTCTGAGCAAACACCTTCTTCTGTTGGTATTGGTGTCCTTGTAAATGGGGATGATAGCATACTTGCTGCAGGTGGATTTATCCTGCAAATTATGCCAGGAGCACAGGAAGAGACAATCTCCTTTATTGAAGAGCGTCTGCAAAAAATCCCACCTGTTTCAAAATTAATTGAACAAGGACTTTCGCCAGAGGAATTATTATACGAAGTACTAGGAAAAGAAAAAGTGAAGGTATTAGAAACAATGGACGTTCAATTTAATTGTACATGTTCTCGTGAGCGTATTGAGAGTGTATTAATTAGTCTCGGTAAAAAAGAATTAGAACAAGTTCGTGAGGAAGAAGATGAAACGGAAGTGCATTGTCATTTCTGTAATGAGCGATATAATTTCTCTAAAGAAGATATTACAAACTTGATTGAAACCTTGTAAACAGAAAGGTTTTCTAGCAATTGTAAATCATCTAAATAAATTGACAAGTAAGAAAAATTCTGTCAAAATTGAAATGTATATAAAACCAATAAAAATACTCGGTGTTAGGAGTGACAGGAATGCGAGTGGCACAATCAGTTTCAGAATTAATCGGGAAAACGCCGATCGTTAAGTTGAACCGCATCGTAGAGCAAGACAGTGCAGACATTTACTTAAAATTAGAATTCATGAACCCTGGAAGTAGCGTAAAAGATCGTATTGCATTATCTATGATCGAAGCTGCTGAAAAAAAGGGATTATTACAAGAAGGCGATACAATTATTGAACCAACGAGTGGTAACACAGGAATTGGCTTAGCGATGGTAGCGGCTGCAAAGGGCTATAAGGCAATTTTAGTAATGCCGGAGACAATGAGTATTGAACGTCGTAACTTATTACGTGCTTATGGAGCTGAATTAGTATTAACTCCGGGTCCAGAAGGAATGGGCGGCGCAATTCGTAAGGCAACTGAATTAGCGAAAGAGCATGGTTACTTTATACCACAACAATTCCAAAACCCGGCGAATCCAGAAATTCACCGTTTGACGACAGGGCCAGAAATTGTTGAACAAATGGGTAATGAATTAGATGCATTTATCGCTGGTATCGGTACTGGTGGAACAATTACAGGTGCTGGTGAAGTGTTAAAAGAAATATATAAAGATATTAGAATTTACGCAGTAGAACCTGCAGATTCTCCAGTGTTATCTGGTGGGAAACCAGGTCCGCATAAGATTCAAGGTATTGGGGCTGGATTCGTTCCTGAAACATTGGATGTAGAAGTATATGATGAAATTATTCAAGTAAAGACAGAACAGGCATTTGAATATGCGAGAAGAGTGGCTCGTGAAGAAGGTATTTTAGTTGGTATTTCTTCAGGTGCTGTCATTTATGCCGCGACAGAAGTTGCGAAAAAACTTGGTAAAGGGAAAAAGGTTCTTGTAATTATTCCAAGTAATGGTGAACGTTATTTAAGTACACCGCTTTATCAATTTGAATCATAATTAGTATGGCCAGAAAAAGCATTCCTGAAAAGGAATGCTTTTTCTTTTTTCGTTTGAAAATAGTGAATGACTAGAAAACTTCATGTAAAATAAGTAGTAGTAAAGTTAAAATATTTTCACTAGCTCTCAGGGACGATTGTTTCATATTAACCATCTGTAATTTGGGGTGATTAGTCTAAGGGAGTGGGATAAAAGAAGACGGGGTGTTGGTATGCAGCGAAGAAAATCTTTAGCGCTTTCTGTTCCATATCATTTAGATTTTTTTAAGCAATATAAGTCTCTTTCTCAGAATAAGAATCAACATATTTTGTTAGAAAGTGGACGTGGGGGTCGTTATAGTATTGCGGGGCTCGATCCGGTAGCGGTGATTCGGGGGAAAGATGAAACGTTACATATAAGTGAAAGCGGTAAGGAAACAATAGAGAAAGGCAATCCGTTAGATTTAATGCAAAGGTATATGGAACGATGGAGAACGAATCATAATCCAGACTATCCGCCATTTCAAGGTGGTGCAATCGGATATTTTAGTTATGACTGTATCCGTTATATTGAAAAACTTCCTTCCCTTGCGGAGGATGATGTGGATATACCTGACATATTCTTTTTATTATTTGATGACGTGTTTGTGTATGATCAACAAGAGAAAGTGTTGTGGATTATTACGCATTATATAGATGAATGTGAGGAAGCGGAAAGTCGTTTAAATGAATGGAAGAGCCTTTGGATGAAGGAAGTTCCTGAAGTTAAATTGCCATTTGAATGTCCTGAACATAGAAATGAAGCGGTAGCTTTTACAGAAGAAGGATTTATGAAAGCTGTTCAGCGTATTCAAGAATATATTGGGGCTGGAGATGTGTTTCAAGTGAATTTGTCTACAAGACAAGAGAAAACATTACAAACACACCCACTGGAGATTTATACGAGTCTTCGTGAAATTAATCCATCACCATATATGGGATATTTAGAGCTTGGAGATTTTCAAATTGTTAGCGGTTCACCTGAATTGTTAATTAAAAAGCAAGGGAATGAAGTGAGTACCCGTCCGATTGCTGGTACACGTTCTCGTGGGAAGAATGAACAAGAAGATGAGAGCTTAGCGAAAGAGTTAATTGAAAATGAAAAGGAACGTGCAGAACACGTCATGCTTGTGGATTTAGAGCGTAATGATTTAGGGCGAGTTTGTAAGTATGGAACTGTAGAAGTAGATGAATTTATGGTTATCGAAAAATATTCGCATGTTATGCATATCGTTTCAAACGTTCGTGGTGAGGTCGGACGAGATAAGGATGCTTTCGATTTAGTGCGAGCTGTATTTCCAGGTGGAACGATTACGGGTGCACCCAAAATACGTACGATGGAAATTATAGAAGAATTAGAACCTGTTCGCCGTGGGATTTATACAGGTTCAATTGGATGGATTGGTTACTCAGGAGATATGGAATTAAATATTGTGATTCGGACGCTTCTTGCAAAAGATGGTCAAGCGTATGTGCAGGCTGGAGCAGGAATTGTAATTGACTCAAATCCGAAAAATGAATATAAAGAGTCGTTAAAAAAGGCAATCGCCCTGTGGCGTGCGAAAGAAAGTAGCGAAGAAACGGTTAGGTGAGAGAAATGATATTGATGATTGATAATTATGATTCTTTTACATTTAATTTAGTGCAATTTCTTGGAGAACTTGGACAAGAGCTTATCGTCAAGCGCAATGATGAAATTACCATTTCAGATATTGAACAAATGAAACCTGACTTTATTATGATTTCACCAGGTCCTTGTAGTCCGAATGAAGCTGGTATAAGTATGGATGTCATTAAATATTTTGCAGGAAAGATTCCTATTTTTGGTGTGTGTCTAGGTCATCAATCGATTGCACAGGTTTTCGGAGGCGATGTTGTTTGTGCGGATCGTTTAATGCATGGAAAAACTTCTCTTATGTATCATGATGGAAAAATGATTTTTGCAGACATTCCAAATCCATTTACAGCAACGCGTTATCATTCTCTTATTGTAAAAAAAGAAACATTGCCAGAATGTTTAGAAGTGACATCTTGGACAGAAGAGGGAGAGATTATGGCGCTTCGTCATAAAACATTGCCAATTGAAGGAGTGCAGTTTCATCCAGAATCCATTATGACTTCACATGGGAAAGAATTGCTGCAGAACTTTATTCGGAATTATAGTCCAAGTATATCATCATGTTAATTTATGTGAATGGCACGTATGTGGAAGCGGATGAAGCGAAAATCTCTCCATATGATCATGGGTATTTATATGGGTTAGGTGTTTTTGAGACGTTTCGTATTTATAATGGTCATCCGTTTTTATTAGATGACCACTATGAACGTTTAATGGATGCTCTTTCTACGTTGCAAATCAAATGGACGATGACGAAAGATGATGTGCTGTGCATTTTACAGGAGTTACTTGTAAGGAATAGGATAGACCATGCGTATGTGCGCTTTAATGTATCGGCTGGTATAGATGAAATAGGTTTACAAACAGAGGTTTATGAAGAGCCCTCTGTTATTGTGTTTATAAAGCCTTTAGCAGTCCCTGGTGTAGTGATGGAAAAGGAAGGCGTTATTTTGAAGCAAATACGAAATACGCCGGAAGGAGCATTTCGTTTAAAGTCCCATCATTATTTAAATAACATTTTAGGAAAACGTGAAATTGGAAATGTTGTGAACAAAGAAGGGATTTTTTTTACTGAAGCAGGCCACGTAGCGGAGGGGATTGTTTCGAATCTCTTTTTTGTAAAGGAGGGTATCTTATATACACCTTCACTTGAAACTGGGATTTTAAATGGAATCACTCGTGCGTTTATTATAAGGATTGCTGAAATATTAGATGTACATGTGGAAGAAGGTTTCTTTACACAAAAGGAGTTACTTTCCGCTGATGAGGTGTTTGTAACGAATTCTATTCAAGAAATTGTTCCGCTTAATCAGATTGGAGAATTTAATTTCCCTGGTAAAGAAGGAAAGGTTACAAAGTCTCTAATGTATGTATATGAAATGCATAGAGAAAATCTTTGGAGCCGAAATGAACTGCGAAGAGGAGATGTGTAGTGTGAAGTGGAATTATGATTTGCGCTGCGGCGAATATACATTGGATTTAAATACAAAGACATTAATCATGGGGATTTTAAATGTTACACCAGATTCATTCTCAGATGGTGGAAACTACGATGAGATGAACGCAGCTGTAAGTCATGCGAGAGAAATGGTGAGTAATGGAGCTGATATTATTGATATCGGTGGAGAATCAACTCGTCCTGGTTTCGCGAAAGTTTCGGTGGAAGAAGAGTTAGGGCGCGTAATCCCGATGATTCAAGCGGTTTCGAAAGAAGTGAAAGTGCCTATTTCTATTGATACGTATAAAGCTGAAGTAGCCAAGCAAGCAATTGAAGCGGGTGCTCATATTATTAATGATATCTGGGGAGCGAAGGCAGAACCGAAAATTGCAGAAGTTGCGGCACATTATAATGTGCCGATAATTTTAATGCATAATCGTGATAACACAAATTACCGTAATCTTATTGCGGATATGATTGCGGATCTATATGAGAGTGTTAAAATTGCAAAAGGTGCAGGTGTACCTGATGAGAATATCGTTTTAGATCCGGGTATCGGTTTCGCGAAGACGCCAGAACAAAATTTAGAAGCCATGCGCAATCTAGAAAAATTACATGTGTTAGGGTATCCAGTCCTTCTTGCAACTTCGAGAAAATCGTTTATCGGTCATGTTTTAGATTTGCCGGTAGAGGAACGTGTAGAAGGCACAGGAGCATCGATTTGTCTTGGTATTGATAAAGGCTGTGAAATGATTCGTGTTCATGATGTGAAGGAAATGGCACGTATGGCAAAGATGATGGATGCGATGATTGGCAAGGGGGTAAAATGATTGGATAAAATTTATATTCATGATATGGAGTTTTATGGCTATCATGGCGTATTTCCAGAGGAGAATAAATTGGGGCAAAGGTTTAAAGTGGATTTAACAGTGGAACTGGATTTAAAACAAGCGGGCGAAAGTGATAACTTAGAGCATTCGGTAAACTACGGGGAGCTCTTTGAACTTTGTAGACAAGTGGTAGAAGATCGAACATATAAGCTTGTAGAAAGTATTGCGGAAAATATAGCGGCGAATATATTGAATCAGTACGTAAGTATTTTGCGATGTACAGTAAAGGTTGTTAAACCGGATCCACCAATACCAGGGCACTATCGTGCTGTGGCGGTAGAAATTACGAGAGGCCGACCATGAAAAATGTAGTATATGTTGCGTTAGGATCAAATATTGGTGATCGTTATGTTTATTTATTGCAAGCGATTGAGCTGTTAAATAAAAATCCTCATATTCAAGTGGAGGATGTCTCTTCTGTATATGAAACAGATCCAGTGGGATATACAGATCAAAATCGTTTTTTAAATTTAGTTATAAAAATTTCTACCAATTTACTGCCGCAAGAATTGTTGAAAGTAACGCAAAAGGTTGAGATAGATTTAGGAAGAAAAAGGGAGATCAGATGGGGCCCGCGAACCATTGACATTGACATTTTGCTCTATAATCAAGAAAATATTGAAGCAGAGAATCTTATTGTGCCGCATCCGCGGATGTTCGAAAGAGCTTTTGTTATCGTTCCGTTGTTAGAGATCAATCAAGATATAAAACAAAACATTTCACGTTCGCAAGTAGATGAAATGAAAAGGCGAGAGGGAGTAACGGTATGGAAGCAGAAAAATGGGGAAGACGCATTCGTGCTTTTCGGAAGTTGAAAGGTTATACGCAAGAAGGTTTTGCAAAGGAATTAGGGGTATCTGTATCTGTTTTAGGAGAAGTAGAGAGAGGGAATAGAACCCCTTCTCAAGATTTTGTAGTAGAAGTTGCTAAGACATTAAATATTTCAATAGATGAATTAATGCCAAAGTGAGGGTAAAGTAAGGAGACAGTAGAGTGTTAAAGATTGCAAACATTGAGATGAAGAATCCAGTTGTACTAGCACCGATGGCGGGAGTGTGTAACTCTGCATTCCGTTTAACAGTAAAAGAATTTGGTGCAGGTTTAGTATGTGCTGAAATGGTAAGTGATAAGGCGATTTTATTTAATAACCAAAAAACATTAGATATGTTATATATCGATGAGAGAGAGAAGCCGCTAAGTTTACAAATTTTTGGCGGTGAGAAAGAAACGCTTGTTGGTGCTGCGAAATATGTAGATAAAAACACAACGGCGGATATTATCGATATCAATATGGGTTGCCCAGTTCCGAAAATTACGAAGTGTGATGCTGGTGCAAAGTGGTTATTAGATCCAGATAAAGTATATGAAATGGTAGCGGCCGTTGTAGATGCTGTGGAAAAACCAGTTACAGTTAAAATGCGTATTGGCTGGGATGAAGACCACATTTTCGCAATTGAAAATGCTAGAGCTGTGGAACGTGCAGGCGGTCAAGCGGTAGCGGTTCATGGACGTACACGTGTTCAAATGTATGAAGGGAAAGCGGATTGGGATATTATTAAACAGGTAAAACAATCTGTAAATATTCCTGTTATTGGAAATGGTGACATAGAAACTCCTCAAGATGCGAAACGTATGCTTGATGAAGTAGGGGTAGATGGCGTTATGATTGGACGTGCAGCTCTTGGGGATCCATGGATGATTTATCGTACGGTAAAATATTTAGAAACAGGGGAATTAATGCCGGAACCAACAGTGCGTGAGAAAATGGATGTATGTATGTTGCACTTAGATCGTCTTATTGACTTAAAGAATGAAGATATTGCAGTAAGAGAGATGAGAAAGCATGCAGCTTGGTATTTAAAAGGTGTTCGTGGTAATGCGAGAGTACGTAATGCAATTAATACTTGTGATACTCGTGAAGATCTTGCCTCTTTATTAGGTGCATTTGTAGAAGAAGTAGAAGCAAAACAACAAACAATTCACGTTGGTTAAAAGGAGGGAAGAGAGAACGTTTGACATTCCTTCTCTCACTACCTATAATTACGTGAAAGAAAGAAGAACTGCCAGTATGCTACTGGCAGTTTTTCTAGTTGAGTAGAAAATGATATACTGTATATATTGTAAAATTTAATAGAGCTGGAGTGATATCAATACCATGGATAACATGAACCACGAAGAATTAAATGACCAATTGCTTGTTCGTCGTGAGAAGTTACATAACTTACGTGAACAAGGGATCGATCCGTTTGGTAAACGTTTTGAACGTACGAATTCAACGGAAGAATTATTAAACTTGTATGGAGAGTTCTCTAAAGAAGAATTAGAAGAGAAAGGAATCTCTGTTTCTATTGCTGGCCGTATTATGACGAAGCGCGGTAAAGGGAAAGCAGGTTTTGCACATATCCAAGATTTACACGGACAAGTTCAAATCTATGTTCGTAAAGATGCTGTTGGAGATGAGCAATATGAATTATTTAATACAGCTGACTTAGGTGATTTAGTAGGAATTGAAGGGAAAGTTTTCAAAACGAACGTAGGTGAGCTTTCAGTGAAAGCAACAGGATTTACGTTATTAACGAAAGCTCTTCGTCCACTTCCAGATAAATACCATGGATTGAAAGATGTTGAACAACGTTACCGTCAACGTTACCTAGATTTAATTACGAGCATGGAGAGTCGTGAAACATTTGTTACTCGTAGTAAAATCATTCGTGAAATGAGAAGATACTTAGATGATAATGGCTACCTTGAAGTGGAAACACCAATGATGCACGCGATTGCGGGTGGTGCTTCTGCTCGTCCATTCATTACGCATCATAATGCGTTAGATATGGAATTATATATGCGTATTGCAATTGAGTTACACTTAAAACGCCTTATTGTAGGTGGCTTAGAGAAGGTATACGAAATCGGCCGTGTATTCCGTAATGAAGGTGTGTCAACGCGTCATAATCCTGAATTTACAATGATCGAATTATATGAAGCATATGCTGACTATAAAGATATTATGAAACTAACAGAAAACATGATTGCTCATATCGCAAAACAAGTACTAGGTACAACAACAATCCAGTACGGTGAGCAAGAAATTAATTTAGAGCCAGAATGGACACGTCTCCACATGGTAGATGCAATTAAACAATATTCTGGAGCAGATTTCTGGAGCCCGATGAGCGTGGAAGAAGCACGTGCATTGGCGAAAGAACATGGTGTGGAAATTAAAGATACAATGGAAGTTGGTCATATTATCAATGAATTCTTCGAACAAAAAGTAGAAGAAAAGTTAATTCAACCTACATTTATCTATGGACACCCAGTGGAAATTTCTCCGCTTGCGAAAAAGAATGATGAAGATCCACGCTTTACAGATCGTTTCGAGTTATTCATTGTTGCTCGTGAGCATGCGAATGCATTTACGGAATTAAATGATCCAATCGATCAAAAAGAACGTTTTGAAGCGCAATTAAAAGAGCGTGAGCAAGGTAATGATGAAGCGCATATGATGGACGATGATTATATTGAAGCACTTGAGTACGGTATGCCTCCTACAGGTGGACTTGGAATTGGTATTGATCGTCTTGTTATGCTATTAACAAATGCGCCATCTATTCGCGACGTGCTGTTATTCCCAGCGATGCGTCATAAGTAAGACTAATCTAAGCTTTGGAGATTTCTCCAAAGCTTTTCTTTTTGTCATATAATGAAGTTAAAATGATTCATTTACTATATAGAAGAAAGGTGTCTTTATGTAGGGGGATTGATACTGTTTTTATACTTTTTGATTAGGTTAAAAATTTTATTGAAAAAACTATTGCATTTTAATAAATGAACTGGTATATTTATATTCGTTGTCACGAAAGACAACAAAGAAAACAAACGAAAACAACTTTTAAGATAAAAAAGTTGTTGACGAAAATGTAACGAAATGTTATATTGATAAAGTCGCTTCGGCGGCAATGAGTTCTTTGAAAACTGAACGAAACAAACAACGTGAAACGTCAATTTTTATTTTAGATGCTAGACAAACTAACTTTATTGGAGAGTTTGATCCTGGCTCAGGATGAACGCTGGCGGCGTGCCTAATACATGCAAGTCGAGCGAATGGATTAAGAGCTTGCTCTTATGAAGTTAGCGGCGGACGGGTGAGTAACACGTGGGTAACCTGCCCATAAGACTGGGATAACTCCGGGAAACCGGGGCTAATACCGGATAACATTTTGC
>NZ_KB895718.1:0-47491 GCF_000374965.1 Bacillus sp. 95MFCvi2.1
CCTCCTTCAAAACGTCGAAACCTCGGCTAAACAAAGGAAAAAACCTCTGTCTAACCGAAAGTCCCCCTTAGGCAGTTCCCGATTGTGCACAACAAGCGATGTTTCTGTACGAAATTTCTCGATAATGCATCATATCCATTATAGACAAAAGGGAAAATTCTATACAGAAAAATTAAACACGACGACGTTTTGGCGGACGACATCCATTATGAGGAACTGGAGTAACATCTCTGATTGCTGTTACTTCTAGACCTGCAGCTTGAAGAGCACGAATTGCAGCTTCACGACCAGCACCAGGACCTTTTACAGTAACCTCTAAAGTTTTTAAACCATGCTCCATTGCAACTTTAGCAGCAGTTTCAGCAGCCATTTGCGCAGCGAATGGAGTAGATTTACGAGATCCACGGAAACCAAGTGCACCAGCACTAGACCAAGAAAGTGCGTTACCATGAGTATCTGTAAGTGTTACGATTGTGTTGTTGAAAGTAGAACGAATATGAGCAATACCAGCTTCAATATTCTTTTTCACACGTTTTTTACGAGTGTTTGTTTTACGTGCCATTGTTAGTTCAACCTCCTTTACTTATTATTTCTTTTTATTTGCTACTGTACGACGTGGACCTTTACGCGTACGAGCATTATTTTTAGAATTTTGACCACGAACTGGTAAACCACGACGGTGACGAAGACCACGGTAAGAACCGATCTCCATTAGACGTTTAATGTTAAGAGAAACTTCACGACGAAGGTCTCCCTCAACTTTAACGCGGTCTACGATGTCACGGATACGTCCTAATTCGTCTTCCGTTAAATCACGAACTCGTGTTTCTTCAGAAACACCAGCTTCAGCAAGAATTTTTTCAGCAGTTGTGCGACCAATGCCGAATACGTAAGTTAAAGAAATAACAACGCGCTTGTCACGAGGAATATCTACACCTGCGATACGTGCCATTCCGAATGCACCTCCTTCTGATTAACCTTGTTTTTGTTTATGTTTAGGGTTTTCACAAATAACCATTACTTTTCCACGTCTACGAATAACTTTACATTTTTCGCAGATTGGTTTAACTGACGGTCTTACTTTCATGTCTCGAACCTCCTTAAAGATTACGGAGTGCTATATTATTTAAAACGGTACGTAATACGACCACGATTTAAATCGTACGGAGATAATTCTACCGTAACTTTGTCTCCTGGTAAAATCCGAATGAAGTTCATACGGATTTTACCAGAAACGTGAGCCAATACGACATGCCCATTCTCTAATTCTACTTTGAACATAGCATTTGGCAACGTTTCAAGAACGGTACCTTCGACTTCAATTACATCATCTTTAGCCATTCAATAGTTCTCCCTTCTTCAAATCAGTAACATTTTACACTGCTCTGAAATCCCGGAGAGCCAGCTACTTATAAAGTGGTAAGGATTTCGTATCCTGCTTCTGTAAGAGCAATCGTGTGCTCAAAATGTGCACACCATTTACCATCTACCGTTACCACTGTCCAGTCATCAGATAGTGTTTTTACATATCGTCTTCCTTGGTTCACCATCGGTTCGACACAGATGACCATTCCCGGCTTTAATCTAGGACCTTTATTTGGTGGACCGTAGTGCGGGATCTGAGGGTCCTCATGTAAGTCTTGCCCGATTCCGTGACCAACATACTCCCTAACGATCGAGAATCCATTATCTTCAGCATACGTTTGAACTGCATGTGAAACATTTGATAATCTCACGCCTGGTTTTATTTGTTCTAGACCAAGATACAACGATTTTTCTGTGACATCAAGTAGCTTTTGAACAGATTCAGAAATGTTTCCTACTGGATACGTCCACGCAGAATCTCCATGGTACCCATTGTATTTCGCACCAATATCGATACTGATGATATCACCTTCTTGGAGCTTGCGCTTACCTGGAATCCCATGTACAAGCTCTTCATTTACAGAAGCACAGATGCTTCCCGGAAATCCGTTGTATCCTTTAAAAGATGGCGTAGCACCATATTTTCGAATCGTCTTTTCCGCTATTTGATCGAGCTCTTTCGTTGTAATTCCTGGAGTAATATGCTTTTTCAACTCTTGATGAGTTAAAGCAACGATCTTGCCAGCTTCTCGCATGATTTCTATCTCGCGAGGAGTTTTGCAAATGATCATTACGCTAAGTCTCCAATGAGAACATCAATATCAGCAAATACCTTATTGATATCTTGCTCACCATTAATGCTTTGTAAGTAACCAAGCTCTTCATAGAAATCAAGCAAAGGTTTTGTTTGCTTAATATTTACCTCTAAACGATTCGCTACAGTTTCTTCATTGTCATCAGAGCGTTGATATAATTCGCCACCACATTTATCGCACACGTCAGCTTTTGCTGGCGGATTGAATTCTAAGTGATAAGTCGCACCGCACTCTTTACAAATACGACGGCCTGTAAGACGTTTTAATAGCAATCCTGAATCCACATTAATGTTTAAAACATAGTCGATTTTTTTGCCAAGATCTTTCATAATCTCTTCAAGTGCAGATGCCTGTGCAACTGTTCGTGGGAAACCATCTAGTAAGAAGCCTTTTACACAGTCTTCTTGACTTAAACGTTCACGAACAATTCCGATTGTAACTTCATCTGGAACAAGCGCACCTTTATCAATAAAGGACTTTGCTTGTAAACCAAGTTCAGTTTCAGCCTTCATAGCTGCACGGAACATATCTCCTGTTGAGATGTGAGGGATGTTATACTTGGCAACAATCTGTTCGGCTTGTGTACCTTTACCAGCACCAGGAAGCCCCATTAAAATTAAGTTCATCCTTGTTCCCCCTCAATACATGAGCATGTAGGGAAGACAATTCTTCCCACTTACTCACTGCTTGATAAACCCTTTGTAATGGCGTTTTACCAGTTGGCTTTCTAGCTGCTTCATTGTTTCTAAAGCAACGCCGACAACGATTAACATACTCGTTCCACCGATCTGTGCAGATGGAGGAAGATTTCCCAATTTCGTAAAGATAACTGGAAGAATTGCAATCGCTGCTAGGAAAATAGATCCTACAAAGGTCAAACGATACAAGATTTTTGTTAGATATTGTTCTGTATTCTTACCCGGACGAATACCTGGAACATATCCACCTTGCTTGTTTAGGTTTTCTGACATTTGCTCTGGATTAACCTGAACAAATGCATAGAAGTATGCGAAGGCTACAATGAGCGCTACATATATTATCATTCCCACTGGGTGGGAATAGTTAAAGTTTGCAATGATCCACTTCGATACATCGTATTTCGGGAAGAACTGTGCAATAGTTGGAGGTGTAATTAAGAATGAAACAGCAAAAATTACTGGAATAACACCCGCACTATTTACCTTAAGCGGTAAATGTGTGTTTTGTGCTCCAGCATGATTACCATTTCCTCCTGTTACACGCTTCGCATATTGAATTGGGATCTTTCTAACAGCTTGTTGAATGAAAATAACACCAACAACAACTGCTAACACAGCTAGTAAAATCAATACAACTTTAACGATACTCATGAACAATTGATCTCCGGCATTTTGAAACTGTTGTTGATACACTTGAGATATTACACTTGGGATCGCTGCGGCAATACCACCAAAGATTAGGATGGAAATACCATTACCTACACCTTTAGCTGTAATCTGTTCACCTAACCACATTAAAAATGCAGTACCAGCAGTCAGTACCGTAGCAATGTATAAATAAGTGCTCCAACCTGGATTCAAAATTAACTGTCCACCTACCATACCGTTAAAACCGATTGACATACCAAACCCCTGAATAAACGCAAGAACAATTGTAAAATAACGCGTGAATTGCGTTAGTTTACGACGGCCCATTTCGCCTTGCTTCGACCATTCCGAAAATTTAGGAACAACATCCATCTGCAATAATTGCACGATGATGGATGCTGTAATATACGGCATGATTCCCATCGCAAAGATGGAGAAGTTTTTCAACGCGCCACCGCCAAATGTATTTAGGATGCCTAATGCATTTAACTGATCTTGTGCTTTCAGTACGTCTCCATTTGTAAATGGCACTGGGATAAACGTGCCAATCCTGAATACGATTAGCATCGCTAAAGTGAATAATATTTTACGTCTTATCTCAGCAACGCGCATAAAGTTGGAGATTGTACGAAACATTAGATCACCTCAACTGATCCGCCAGCTGCTTCAATTGCTTCTTTAGCACTTGAAGAGAACTTGTGCGCTTTAACAGTTAATTTTTTCTCTACAGCTCCGCTTGCAAGAACTTTAACACCGTCGTTTAATTTGCTGATAACGCCAGTTTCCAGCAATAATTCAGGTGTTACTTCTGTACCATCTTCAAAACGATTTAACGTTGCTAAGTTTACGATAGCAAACTCTTTACGGTTAATGTTTGTGAAGCCGCGTTTTGGTAAACGACGGAATAATGGAGTTTGACCACCTTCGAAGCCAAGACGAACACCGCCACCAGAACGTGCGTTTTGTCCTTTATGACCTTTACCAGCAGTTTTACCGTTACCAGAACCGATACCACGACCGACACGGTTACGTACTTTACGAGAACCTTCTGCAGGTTTTAATTCATGAAGTTTCATTCCCAGGCACCTCCTTATATTAATGAGTTATCCTTAAGCTTCTTTTACAGTTACAAGGTGAGAAACTTTGTTGATCATACCAAGAATAGCAGGAGTTTCTTCCTTAACTACAGTTGAATTCAACTTTTTAAGACCTAAAGCTTCTACCGTCGCACGTTGATCTTGTGGACGACCAATTACACTACGAGTGAGGGTAATTTCTAACTTTTTCGCCATTTGTTTTCCCTCCTTCTTAACCTAGTAGCTCTTCTACAGATTTACCGCGTAATTTTGCAACATCTTCAGCGCGCTTAAGCTCGCTTAATCCGTTCACAGTAGCGCGAATCATGTTAATTGGTGTGTTAGAACCAAGAGATTTCGAAAGAATATCTTGTACACCAGCTAATTCAAGTACCGCACGAACTGGTCCACCAGCAATAACTCCAGTACCTTCAGCAGCAGGTTTTAAGAATACTTCACCAGCTCCAAAATGACCGTTGATTGTGTGTGGAATTGTTGTACCAACTAATGGTACTGTGATTAAGTTTTTCTTAGCGTCTTCGATAGCTTTGCGAATTGCGTCTGGTACCTCTTGTGCTTTACCCGTACCGAATCCAACATGACCGTTTTTATCGCCAACTACAACTAGTGCAGCAAAGCGGAAACGACGACCACCCTTAACAACTTTCGCGACACGATTTATCGTAACTACACGTTCTTCAAGTTCTAATTTACTTGGGTCAATGCGATGCATCAATTTTCCCTCCTTTGACCATTAAAATTGTAATCCAGCCTCACGAGCAGCTTCAGCTAGAGCTTTAACACGGCCATGGTATAAGTAACCACCGCGATCAAATACTACTTCTTTAACGCCTTTCTCTACAGCACGCTTAGCAACTGATTCTCCAACTTTCGTAGCAGCTTCAATATTGCTAGTACCGTTAAGAGCAAGGTCTTTATCAAGAGTAGATGCACTTACTAATGTTACACCATTTACATCATCAATAACTTGAGCGTAAATATGTTGGTTAGAACGGAACACATTTAAACGTGGACGTTCTGCAGTACCAGTAAGTTTTGCACGTACACGTGCATGTCTTTTCTTACGAGTCGCATTTTTATCAGCTTTAGTGATCATTCTTGTCACTCCTTTCTCTCACCTAACGGGTTTACTTAGCAGTTTTACCTTCTTTACGACGAACAACTTCGCCTTCGTAACGAATACCTTTGCCTTTATATGGCTCTGGAGCACGTACAGCACGGATGTTAGCAGCAAATTCGCCAACACGTTGCTTGTCGATACCTTTAATTACGATTTTAGTTGGTGCAGGTACTTCAACTTCAAGTCCTGCTTCCGGAGTCATTTCTACTGGATGAGAATAACCTACGCTTAATACAAGTTTATCACCTTGTTTTTGAGCACGGTAACCAACACCGACTAATTCAAGTCCGCGTGCGAAACCTGTAGTTACACCTTCAACCATGTTTCCGATTAAAGCACGAGTTGTACCGTGTAATGCACGGTGTTCCTTCTGTTCAGATGGACGCTCAACTGTTAGTGTATTTTCTTCAATTTTGATAGACATATCAGCATTGAAAGTACGAGTTAATTCACCTTTAGGGCCTTTTACTGTTACAGTATTGTCTTCTGCAACTGTGATAGTAACACCTGCAGGGATTTCAAGAATCTTTTTACCAATACGAGACATGTGGTCACACCTCCGTTCGTTTTAAATATATATTACCAAACGTATGCTACTACTTCTCCACCAGTTTGTAATTGACGAGCATCTTTGTCTGTCATTACTCCCTTAGATGTAGAAACAAGAGCGATACCTAATCCGTTAAGTACACGTGGTACTTCGTCAGCTTTAGCGTAAACGCGTAAGCCAGGTTTACTGATACGTTTTAATCCAGTGATTACACGTTCATTGTTTGCACCATATTTCAGGAAAATACGAAGGATACCTTGTTTGTTATCCTCGATGTATTCTACATCACGAATGAAACCTTCACGTTTTAAAAGTTCAGCGATCTCTTTTTTGATTTTAGAAGCAGGAACCTCTAATTTCTCATGACGTACCATGTTCGCATTACGGATGCGAGTAAGCATGTCTGCAATTGGATCTGTCATCACCATGTGTTTTACCTCCTTCCCATTTGTGGGTTTTACCAACTAGCTTTTTTAACACCAGGAATTTGACCTTTATATGCAAGTTCACGGAAACAAATACGGCAAAGCTTAAATTTGCGGTATACAGAATGCGGACGACCGCAGCGTTCGCAACGTGTATACTCTTGTACTTTAAACTTAGGAGTACGCTTTTGTTTCGCGATCATAGATTTTTTAGCCACGTT
Source organism: Bacillus sp. 95MFCvi2.1 (assembly GCF_000374965.1). Taxonomy (NCBI): domain Bacteria; kingdom Bacillati; phylum Bacillota; class Bacilli; order Caryophanales; family Bacillaceae; genus Bacillus; species Bacillus sp. 95MFCvi2.1. Next base: position 6,940 of record NZ_KB895718.1, read on the forward strand.
TTCGCCTCCTCTACTTAGCGTTGGCTTCCATTATTTTTGGAATGGCATACCGAATTGTGTTAAAAGTTCACGAGCTTCTTCATCAGTTTTCGCTGTAGTAACGATTACGATGTCCATACCGCGGACTTTACTTACTTTATCATAATCAATCTCAGGGAAAATTAGTTGCTCTTTAACACCTAATGTGTAGTTACCACGACCGTCGAATGATTTCTTAGAAACACCACGGAAATCACGCACACGTGGTAAAGAAACTGATACTAATTTGTCGAAGAACTCATACATTTGCTCACCGCGTAAAGTTACTTTTGCACCGATTGGCATACCTTCACGAAGACGGAAACCAGCGATTGATTTTTTAGCGCGAGTTACAACAGGTTTTTGACCTGCGATATGCGTTAATTCTTCTACTGCATTGTCTAAAGCTTTTGAGTTAGATACCGCGTCACCAACACCAGTGTTGATTACGATCTTTTCGATTTTCGGTACTTCCATCACAGATTTATAGTTAAACTTGCTCACTAGAGCAGGAGTAATTTCCTTTTGGAACTTCTCTTTAAGGCGATTCAATGAAGTGACCTCCTTTCTTAAGAAAATTATTTATCTAATAATTCACCAGATTTTTTTGCAATACGAACTTTTTTACCATCTTCTACTTTGAAGCCTACACGAGTAGGTTCGCCTGTTTTCGGATCTAATACCATAACATTAGAAACGTGAATAGGTGCTTCTTTCGTAATAATTCCACCTTGTGGATTTAATTGAGATGGCTTAGAGTGTTTCTTAACGATGTTAACACCCTCAACGATAACACGGTTTTGCTTTGGGAAAGCCACAAGGATAACACCTTGTTTTCCTTTGTCTTTACCAGTGATTACCTGTACTTTATCACCTTTTTTTACATGCATCTTAATTCTGCACCTCCTTAGCAAGGCAATACCTTAAATTATAGAACTTCTGGAGCTAAAGAAACGATCTTCATGAAGTTGCTATCACGTAATTCACGAGCTACTGGTCCAAAAATACGAGTACCACGTGGGCTCTTATCGTCTTTAATGATAACCGCTGCGTTTTCATCAAATTTAATGTAAGAACCGTCCGGACGACGAGCTCCGCTCTTCGTACGTACCACTACTGCCTTAACAACGTCACCTTTTTTAACAACGCCACCTGGTGTTGCTTGTTTTACCGTAGCAACGATAATATCACCAATGTTAGCATATTTACGACCAGAGCCGCCTAATACTTTAATTGTTAAAAGTTCACGTGCACCAGAATTGTCAGCAACTTTCAAACGAGATTCTTGTTGGATCATGTTATGAAACCTCCCTTCGGACTAAAAATTCCGATTCGTCTATTTAGATAATAACCGCTTCTTCAACGATTTCAACTAAACGGAAACGCTTAGTAGCAGAAAGCGGGCGAGTTTCCATGATTTTTACGATATCGCCAATTTTTGCTTGGTTTTGCTCATCATGGGCTTTGTACTTTTTAGAATACTTAACACGTTTTCCGTACAAGGAATGAGTTTTGTAAGTTTCAACTAAAACTGTAATCGTTTTGTCCATTTTGTCAGACACTACACGACCAGTATAAACTTTGCGTTGGTTACGTTCGCTCACTATGCAAACCTCCCCTCAATTTATCGATTAATTCCGATCTCTCTTTCACGAACTACAGTTTTCATACGAGCAATTGCTTTACGCACTTCACGGATGCGAGTTGGATTCTCTAATTGTCCTGTAGCAAGTTGGAAGCGAAGATTAAACAACTCTTCCTTTAAAGCTTTAACTTTTGTTTCGATTTCGGCAGTGGTTAATTCACGAATATCATTAGTTTTCATTAGATTCACCACCATTTTCTTCACGTTTTACGAATTTACATTTCACTGGTAATTTGTGAGCTGCAAGACGTAATGCTTCGCGTGCTACCTCTTCAGATACACCCGCGATTTCGAACATAATTTTCCCAGGTTTTACTACTGCTACCCAGCCTTCTGGTGCCCCTTTACCGGAACCCATACGTACTTCTAGAGGTTTTGCAGTGTAAGGCTTAGAAGGGAAAATTTTAATCCATACTTTACCGCCACGTTTCATGTAACGAGTCATTGCACGACGAGCAGCTTCGATTTGACGGTTTGTAATCCATGAAGCAGCTTGTGCTTGTAAACCGAATTCACCGAAAGCAATTTCAGCTCCACCTTTTGCACGACCACGCATTTTACCACGATGCTCTCTACGATATTTTACGCGTTTAGGCATTAACATATTATTTTCCTCCTTCCTCAGAAGCTTTCTTTTTTGTAGGAAGGACTTCTCCACGGTAGATCCATACTTTTACGCCTAATTTACCGTATGTTGTATCAGCTTCAACTGCTGCATAGTCAATATCAGCGCGAAGTGTATGAAGTGGAACAGTTCCTTCACTGTAAGATTCTGCACGAGCGATATCAGCTCCGCCAAGACGACCAGAAACCTGTGTTTTAATACCTTTAGCTCCTGCACGCATAGCACGTTGAATTACTTGCTTCTGTGCACGACGGAAAGATACACGGTTTTCTAATTGACGAGCGATGTTTTCGCCTACTAATTTAGCGTTAAGATCAGCTCTCTTAACTTCTAAGATGTTGATGTGTACACGCTTGCCTGTTAATTGGTTAAGAGCTTTACGAAGTGCTTCAACTTCTGTACCACCTTTACCAATTACCATACCAGGTTTTGCAGTGTGAATTGTAACATTTACACGATTTGCTGCACGTTCGATCTCTACTTTAGCAACAGCAGAATCTTTTAAGCGTACAGTAATGTACTCACGGATTTTGATGTCTTCATGTAATAATGTAGCGTAATCTTTTTCAGCGAACCAACGAGATTCCCAGTCACGGATAACACCGACACGAAGACCAATTGGATTAACCTTCTGACCCATCGATTATCCCTCCTTCTTTTCTGATACCACAACTGTAATGTGGCTTGTGCGTTTGTTAATTTGGCTTGCACGACCCATTGCACGTGGACGGAAACGTTTCAACGTTGGACCTTCGTCAACGAAAACTGTTTCAACAACTAGGTTGTTAATGTCCATTTCGTAATTGTGCTCTGCATTTGCGATTGCAGATTTTAAAACTTTCTCTACAACTGGAGAAGCAGTTTTTGGTGTGTGGTTAAGGATAGCAATCGCTTCACCCACTTGCTTACCTCGGATTAAGTCTACAACTAAACGAACTTTACGAGGAGCAATACGAACTGTTCTCGCTACTGCTTTAGCTTGCATTGAAGTGCCTCCTCTCATTATCTTCTAGTTTTCTTATCGTCAGCAAGGTGACCTTTGTACGTACGAGTTGGTGCGAATTCACCTAACTTATGGCCAACCATATCCTCAGTGATGTACACAGGTACGTGTTTACGACCATCATATACAGCAATTGTATGACCGATGAACTGAGGGAAGATTGTTGAACGGCGAGACCAAGTTTTAACAACTTGTTTTTGCTCAGATGCAACTAATTTTTCCATTTTGCTCATTAAGTGATCATCGACAAATGGTCCTTTTTTTAAGCTACGAGCCATTGTGGTGCCTCCCTTCGTGATTGGCGTACGGTTCTAGAAATGAACCGTACTACAATCCCATTATTTTTTACGACGACGAACGATAAATTTATCAGACGCTTTATTTTTCTTACGAGTCTTGAATCCAAGAGTTGGTTTACCCCATGGAGACATTGGAGACTTACGTCCGATTGGAGAGCGTCCTTCACCACCACCGTGTGGGTGATCAACTGGGTTCATTACAGAACCACGAACTGTTGGGCGCTTACCTAACCAGCGAGAGCGACCCGCTTTACCGATTTTGATAAGTTCATGTTGTTCGTTACCTACTTGACCGACTGTAGCGCGACAAGCAGATAATACTAAACGCACTTCACCAGAAGTTAAACGTACAAGTACGTATTTTCCTTCTTTACCAAGTACTTGAGCAGATGTACCAGCAGAACGAACTAATTGTCCGCCACGACCAGGCTTAAGCTCGATGTTATGAACAACAGTACCTACTGGAATGTTGATTAACGGTAATGCGTTACCGATTTTAATGTCAGCTTCAGCGCCAGACATAACTTCCATACCTACTTCTAAGTTTTTAGGAGCAAGGATGTAACGTTTTTCACCGTCAACGTAGTTAATTAATGCGATATTCGCAGAGCGGTTTGGATCGTATTCGATCGTAGCAACGCGTCCTGGAATTCCATCTTTGTTACGTTTAAAGTCGATGATACGGTATTGACGCTTATGTCCGCCACCTTGGTGACGTACAGTAATTTTACCTTGGTTATTACGACCAGCCTTTTTGCTTAAAGGCGCAAGTAAAGACTTTTCCGGTCTGTCAGTCGTAATTTCAGCGAAATCATTCGTTGTCATATTACGACGACCGTTAGTAGTTGGTTTATACTTCTTAATTGCCATCTCAATTTCCCTCCTTCTTTAGTAAGAATTAAACACCTTGGAAGATTTCGATTTCTTTGCTGTCAGCAGTTAGCTTAACGATTGCTTTACGACGACGGTTAGTAAAACCAGCGTGACGACCAACGCGTTTTGCTTTCGGCTTGTAGTTCATGATATTTACTTTGTCTACATTAACACCAAAGATCGCTTCTACAGCGTCTTTAACTTCTGTTTTATTAGATTTAACGTCCACATCGAACGTGTATTTTTTTTCAGCCATCATTTCCATAGAACGTTCAGTGATAACTGGGCGCTTAATGATATCACGAGGATCTCTCATTATGCAAGCACCTCCTCTACTTTTTCCACTGCCGCTTTTGTCATGATTAGCTTATCATGATGAAGCACGTCTAAAACGTTTACGCCATCAGCAGTGATTACTGTTACTCCAGGAATATTGCGAGCAGATAACTCTACAGCTTCGTTTGCATCAGCAGTTACGATAAGAGCTTTCTTCTCTACAGTTAATCCTTTAAGTACTGCTACCATGTCTTTTGTTTTTGGTGCATTTAACACTAGGTCTTCAAGAACTACAATGTTGTTCTCAACTACTTTAGTAGCTAATGCAGATTTAATAGCTAAGCGACGAACTTTCTTAGGAAGTTTGTAAGCATAGCTTCTTGGTGTAGGTCCGAATACCGTACCACCACCACGCCATTGAGGAGAGCGGATAGAACCTTGACGAGCACGTCCAGTTCCTTTTTGACGCCATGGTTTACGACCACCACCGCGCACTTCAGAGCGAGTTTTTACTTTGTGTGTACCTTGACGTAAAGATGCACGTTGCATCATTACAGCTTCGAAAAGTACAGCTTCATTTGGTTCGATACCGAAAATAGCTTCAGCTAATTCGATTTCACCAACCTGTGAACCAGTTTGGTTATATACAGTAACTTTTGGCATTGGAATTCCTCCTTCCTATTGTGAATTATTTACTAACCTTCACAGCGCCTTGAACAACTACAAGAGATTTCTTAGCACCTGGAACGTTACCTTTTACTAGTAATAAGTTGCGCTCAGCGTCAACTTGAACGATTTCTAAGTTTTGGATTGTAACTTGGTCTCCACCCATACGTCCAGCAAGTTTTTTACCTTTGAATACACGGTTCGGAGCAACTGGGCCCATTGAACCAGGACGACGGTGATAGCGAGAACCATGAGACATAGGTCCGCGAGATTGTCCGTGGCGTTTAATAACACCTTGGAAACCTTTACCTTTAGAAATTCCTGTTACGTCAACGATTTCACCTGCAGTGAAAACTTCAACTTTTACCTCTTGACCAACCTCTAATCCGTCCACGTCTGCATCGCGGATTTCGCGAATGAAGCGCTTAGGAGTAGTAGATGCTTTAGCAGTGTGGCCTTGTTCAGGTTTGTTAGTTAACTTTTCACGTTTATCGTCAAATCCTAACTGAATTGCATTATAGCCGTCAGTTTCTGTTGTTTTCTTTTGAAGAACAACGTTTGGAGTCGCAGCGATTACTGTTACTGGGATTAACTCACCGTTTTCAGCAAATACTTGAGTCATACCGATCTTTCTTCCTAAGATTCCTTTGGTCATGAGTTACACCTCCTACATTTTTAAGTTATATAAATTATAATTTGATTTCGATATCTACACCAGATGGTAAGTCTAAACGCATTAATGAATCTACTGTTTGCGGAGTAGGACTCACGATGTCGATTAGACGTTTGTGCGTGCGCATTTCGAATTGCTCACGAGAATCTTTGTACTTATGAACAGCACGAAGAATTGTGTAAACAGTTTTTTCAGTTGGTAATGGGATCGGACCAGAAACTGTTGCCCCAGAACGCTTAGCTGTTTCTACAATTTTCTCAGCTGACTGATCAAGAATACGGTGATCGTAAGCTTTTAAACGGATACGGATTTTTTCTTTTGCCATTATTTTCCCTCCTTCGTTCGCCTATTTCTAAAATAGACCTTCTCCATGGAAATTTCCCCACACCATGCCATGGCAAAGCGGCCGGGTGTGTCAGCAACCTTCCACTTCATCGCAGTCAAAGACCAACATTGTCTATTATACAATGTTATTCGTCTAGATGCAAGCATCTTTTTGTTTGCATCTACTTTTCTCTACTTTTGCTATTATACATGGCACTTTAAAGAATTTCAAGTTTTCATCTACTCTCATTTAACTTACAATTTTTGGTCGTTACTTTCGTTTTATATACTATAGAAGAAACTCATTCAAAAATAGAAAATGCACCTCTTTCTTCTATATAAACAAGCAATAAAAAAACTCAAGGGAGAATCCCTTGAGTTTTTAATAATCTATTTAAAGATTATTCAGCAACGATTGTAGCAACTACACCGTAACCTACTGTACGTCCACCTTCACGAATAGAGAATTTAGTTCCCTCTTCGATTGCGATTGGAGCGATAAGTTCGATAGTCATTTCGATGTTGTCACCAGGCATTACCATTTCAGTACCTTCTGGTAATTGGATGATACCAGTTACGTCAGTTGTACGGAAATAGAATTGCGGACGGTAGTTAGCGAAGAATGGAGTGTGACGTCCACCTTCTTCTTTAGATAATACGAAAACTTCAGCTTTGAATTTAGCATGAGCTTTTACAGAACCGCTTTTAGCAAGAACTTGTCCACGTTGGATGTCTTCACGAGCAACCCCACGAAGTAGAGCACCAATGTTGTCTCCAGCTTGAGCTTGGTCAAGAAGTTTACGGAACATTTCTACACCAGTTACAGTTGTAGAAGCGTTCTCTTCAGCAAGACCGATGATTTCTACTACGTCACCAACTTTAACTACTCCACGCTCTACACGACCAGTTGCAACTGTACCACGACCTGTGATAGAGAATACATCCTCGATAGGCATTAAGAATGGTTTGTCAGTTTCACGTTCTGGAGTTGGGATGTAAGCATCAACTTCAGCCATTAATTCGATGATTTTTTCTTCCCACTCAGCTTCTCCTTGAAGAGCTTTAAGAGCAGAACCTTTAACTACAGGAATATCGTCGCCTGGGAATCCGTATTCAGATAATAGGTCGCGAACTTCCATTTCTACTAATTCTAATAATTCTTCGTCGTCTACCATGTCGCATTTGTTTAAGAATACAACGATGTAAGGAACACCTACTTGACGAGAAAGAAGGATGTGCTCACGTGTTTGAGGCATTGGGCCATCAGCAGCAGATACTACTAAGATACCGCCGTCCATTTGAGCAGCACCAGTGATCATGTTTTTAACATAGTCAGCGTGACCTGGGCAGTCAACGTGTGCATAGTGACGAGTTTCAGTTTCGTACTCAACGTGTGCAGTTGAGATTGTGATACCGCGCTCTCTTTCTTCTGGAGCAGCATCGATTTGGTCGTATCCGCGTGCTTCAGCACCACCAGCTTTTGCAAGAACTGTAGTGATCGCAGCAGTTAATGTAGTTTTACCATGGTCAACGTGGCCGATTGTACCGATGTTAACATGGGGTTTAGAACGTTCGAATTTAGCTTTAGCCATTCTAAATTCCTCCTTAGTTTATATAGGTTATTTTATATTTAGACTAGAAAGTAAAACTTAAGTCCCACTTTCTAAGCTTACATAAGTAGTTATACTTGAACAATCGATAAAAATCAATTATTCACCTTTATTTTTTTTGATAATTTCTTCTGAAACAGACTTCGGTACTTCTTCATAATGATCAAATGTCATTGAGAATGTTCCGCGTCCTTGCGTGTTAGAACGTAATGACGTTGCATAACCGAACATTTCAGAAAGTGGAACCATAGCGCGAACAACTTGTGCGTTACCGCGAGCTTCCATACCTTCTACACGTCCACGACGAGATGTTACGTCACCCATAATGTCACCCATGTACTCTTCAGGAATTACAACTTCAACTTTCATCATTGGCTCAAGAATTACTGGGCTACATTTAGAAACCGCAGCTTTAAGCGCCATAGATGCAGCGATTTTGAACGCCATCTCAGAGGAGTCAACATCATGGTAAGATCCATCAACTAATGCAGCTTTAATGTCAACTAGTGGATAACCAGCTAGTACACCATTTTTAAGTGCATCTTCAAGACCTGCTCCAACAGCTGGGATGTATTCACGTGGAACTACACCACCGACGATCTTGTTTTGGAATTCGAATCCTTTACCTTCTTCATTAGGTTCAAACTCAATCCAAACGTGACCGAATTGTCCACGACCACCAGATTGACGAGCGAACTTACCTTCAACTTTCGCAGCAGCACGGAAAGTCTCACGGTATGCTACCTGAGGAGCACCAACGTTTGCTTCCACTTTGAATTCACGACGCATACGGTCAACGATGATATCAAGGTGAAGTTCACCCATACCAGCGATGATTGTTTGGCCAGTTTCTTGGTCAGTGTGAGCACGGAATGTTGGATCTTCTTCAGAAAGCTTAGATAATGCTGTACCCATTTTATCTTGGTCAGCTTTAGATTTTGGTTCGATAGCTACAGAGATAACTGGCTCTGGGAATTCCATAGACTCAAGGATAACAAGGCTCTTCTCGTCACAAAGAGTATCACCAGTAGTAGTATCTTTTAAACCAACAGCAGCAGCGATATCACCAGCGTAAACTGTTGAAATCTCTTCACGGCTGTTAGCGTGCATTTGTAGGATACGTCCTACACGCTCACGCTTACCTTTAGTTGAGTTTTTCACGTATGATCCAGAGTTTAACACACCAGAATATACACGGAAGAACGTTAATTTACCAACATAAGGGTCAGTCATGATTTTGAATGCTAGAGCTGCGAATGGCTCTTCATCGCTAGACTTACGTTCTACAGCTTCATCTGTATCCGGAAGAGTACCTTTAATAGCAGGTACATCTAATGGAGATGGTAAGTAGTCAATAACTGCGTCTAACAGAATCTGAACACCTTTATTTTTGAATGCAGAACCACAGATTACTGGGAAGAATTCAACAGAAGTTGTAGCCTTACGGATACCAGCTTTAAGCTCTTCTACAGTAATTTCTTCACCTTCTAGGTACTTCATCATCATTTCTTCATCAAGCTCAGCTACCGCTTCAATAAGTTTTCCACGGTATTCTTCAGCTAGTTCTTTGTGCTCTTCAGGAATTTCAACACGCTCGATGTCTGTTCCTAAATCGTTACCGTACATGTAAGCACACTCTTCAACAAGGTCAATGATACCATTGAACTCGTCCTCAGCACCGATTGGTAACTGAATTGGATGTGCGTTTGCTTGTAAACGATCGTGGATTGTTCCTACAGAGTATAAGAAATCTGCACCGATCTTATCCATTTTGTTAACGAATACGATACGAGGTACGCCGTAAGTAGTAGCCTGACGCCAAACAGTTTCTGTTTGTGGTTCTACACCAGATTGTGCATCAAGTACTGCTACCGCACCATCAAGTACGCGTAAAGAACGTTCTACTTCTACTGTGAAGTCTACGTGTCCTGGAGTGTCAATGATATTTACACGGTGACCTTTCCATTGAGCTGTAGTTGCAGCAGAAGTAATTGTGATACCACGCTCTTGCTCTTGCTCCATCCAGTCCATCTGAGATGCACCTTCATGAGTTTCACCGATTTTATGAATACGTCCTGTGTAATACAGAATACGCTCAGTTGCTGTTGTTTTACCAGCATCGATGTGAGCCATGATACCAATATTACGAGTGTTTTCTAAAGAGAACTCTCTTGTCATTTGGTGTCTTGCTCCTTCCATATATGGATTGGATTATTTTATTTTAAGTAGCAAAAAAGCCACTTTATATTGTTACATATGCCAGTGTCCAGTACCCTCATTATGTAAAACGAGCGCCCAACGAAAGGGAGAGGCATTCTCCCTCTCCACACTTCCATAAGCGACAAATAAAGCGGTTTATGCATACATTTATTTTACGTTGAATCCTACCAACGGTAATGAGCAAATGCTTTGTTAGCTTCTGCCATTTTATGAGTGTCTTCACGTTTCTTAACAGATGCACCAGCGTTGTTAGCTGCATCTAAGATTTCGTAAGCTAGACGCTCTTCCATAGTTTTTTCACCACGAAGACGAGCATAGTTTACTAACCAGCGAAGACCTAAAGTTGTACGGCGTTCTGGACGAACCTCAACTGGAACTTGGTAGTTAGCACCACCAACACGACGAGCGCGTACTTCAAGAACAGGCATGATGTTCTTAAGAGCTTGCTCGAATACTTCCATAGGCTCTTTACCAGCACGTTCACGAACGATATCGAACGCGTTATAAAGAATTGTTTGAGATTTACCTTTTTTACCGTCAACCATCATTTTGTTGATTAGGCGTGTTACAAGTTTAGAATTGTACATTGGATCTGGTAACACGTCACGTTTCGCAACAGGTCCTTTACGAGGCATATTGAGTTCCTCCTTTCATTTTAAGTTTATTATTTTTTAGCAGGTTTTGGTCGCTTAGTACCATATTTAGAACGTCCTTGCATACGTTTGTCAACACCAGCTGTATCAAGCGCACCACGAACGATGTGGTAACGTACCCCTGGTAAATCCTTTACACGACCACCGCGAATTAATACTACGCTATGCTCTTGTAGGTTATGACCGATACCTGGGATGTAAGCTGTAACCTCGATACCATTTGTTAAACGTACACGAGCGTATTTACGTAACGCTGAGTTCGGTTTCTTTGGAGTCATTGTACCAACACGAGTACACACACCACGTTTTTGAGGTGCAGAGATATCAGTTGATTTTTTCTTTAAAGAGTTGAAACCTTTGTTTAACGCAGGTGATTTAGATTTCCATACTTTATCAGTACGACCATTTCTCACTAATTGGTTAATAGTAGGCATTTGATTTATCCTCCCTTCGCATGTTTGTATGACCACATATCCAGGTGGTTCATTATTAGTTGAAAACAAAGTTTTTGCAAGGAAGAGCAAATGCTCTCTCCTCACAAAAACAGTTTTAACTTATTATTCCTATTGCTGAAGCTCCCACTTGAATCCCCGAAACTTTTCCAAGTTTACAAATTGATTCAACTTTGGTTATGGGTACGTTATATTGCAATGCAGTACGAGTAATAACATGGGTTAACCGCATGTCAGCATCTTCTGCAATGACAACTTCTTTAACTGTACCATTTTTGATTGCTTCCAATGTTCGTTTATGACCAACGACTACATTTTCAGCAGTTGACACTTTTTGATAAGACATATACATATCCTCCAAAGCATCGTTCAGGAGCAACCTTGCTTATAGTAACATTTTGACTCATATAATGTCAACTAGGATTATCTGTTTTTATACAAAATTTACGACGGAAAATTTTACTGTTCCACATAAACTTCATCGTTTTCTACATTCATGTCATCTTGTGTTGTTTTCACAAGATCCACTTTGCGATAACGATTCATACCTGTTCCAGCAGGAACAAGTTTACCGATAATAACATTCTCTTTCAATCCTAGAAGTTCATCACGTTTTCCTTTAATTGCTGCATCTGTTAGAACACGAGTTGTTTCTTGGAACGATGCTGCAGATAAGAATGAATCTGTTTCTAGTGAAGCTTTTGTAATACCAAGAAGAACCGGTCTAGCCGTTGCTGGTTGTTTACCTAATAGTAACACCTTCGCATTCGCATCAGTGAACTGATGGATGTCTAGTAACGTTCCTGGTAATACATCTGTTTCACCAGCATCGCTTACGCGAACTTTACGAAGCATTTGGCGAACCATTACTTCTACGTGCTTATCACCAATTTCTACCCCTTGCATACGGTATACTTTTTGAACTTCACGTAGTAAGTATTCTTGAACTGCTGTAATATCAGTTACTTTTAATAATTCTTTCGGATCAATAGAACCTTCTGTTAACTCTTTTCCGTGACTGATAGGCTGTCCTGGAGTTACTTTCAGACGAGCACCGTAAGGAATAGCATACGTACGAGCTTCAACTTCACCCTGTACAACTACTTCTTGACGATCTTTAACATCGTTGATCGCTGCGATAACACCGTCGATTTCACTGATAACTGCCTGACCTTTCGGATTACGAGCTTCGAAGATCTCTTGGATACGAGGTAAACCTTGTGTGATATCATCCCCGGCAACCCCACCTGTATGGAACGTACGCATCGTTAACTGTGTACCTGGCTCACCGATAGATTGAGCTGCGATAATACCTACCGCCTCTCCTACTTCTACGTCTGTACCAGTTGCTAAGTTACGACCGTAACACTTCTTACATACACCATGGCGAGTATTACATGTAAACGCTGAACGAATGTTTACAGTTTCAACACCCGAATTTTCAACGATATGAGCGATATCTTCAGTAATTAATTGGTTTTCACCAACTAATACTTCACCTGTTTCAGGATGTTTTACAGTTTTTCTTGCAAAACGTCCAACAAGACGGTCATATAATGACTCAATAACTTCATTACCCTCTTTAATCGCACCAATTAGTAAACCACGATCTGTTCCACAATCATCTTCACGGACAATTACATCTTGTGCAACGTCTACAAGACGACGTGTTAAGTAACCAGAATCGGCAGTTTTAAGTGCTGTATCGGCAAGACCTTTACGCGCACCATGCGTAGAGATGAAGTACTCAAGTACTGTTAAACCTTCACGGAAACTTGATTTGATTGGAAGTTCAATGATACGACCAGATGGGTTTGCCATCAAACCACGCATACCAGCAAGCTGAGTAAAGTTCGATGCGTTACCACGGGCACCAGAATCACTCATCATGAAGATTGGATTGCGCTTATTCAAGGATTTCATCAGTTTTCCTTGGATAACATCTTTCGCATTACTCCAAATAGAGATAACACGATCGTAACGTTCTTCTTCCGTGATTAAACCGCGACGGAATTGTTTAATTACATTATCCACTTTTGCTTGTGCTTCGTGGAGAATTTCATCTTTTTCACCTAATACAAGAATATCCGCTACCCCAACTGTAATACCAGCTTTTGTAGAATATTTAAATCCTAAGTTTTTCATGCGATCAAGCATACGAGATGTTTCCGTAATTTGGAAACGTTTAAATACTTCCGCAATGATATTTCCAAGGATTTTCTTGCTAAATGGCGCCACTTCTTCACGACTAGCGATAATCTCTTTAATGTTCGCACCTTTTTCAACGAAATACTTCGCTGGTGTTTCTTTTTCAAGGTTTGAATTTGTCGGTTCGTTAATATAAGGGAACGACTTCGGTAAGATTTCGTTAAACATTAATTTACCAACTGTTGTTAATAGAAGTTTGCTCTTTTGCTCTTCAGTAAATGTTTCGTTGTTTACTGAACTTGCAGCAACTGCAACACGTGTGTGCAGATGTACATATCCATTTTGATATGCAAGCAATGCTTCATTTGCATCTTTGAACACCATACCTTCACCAATTGCACCCTCACGCTCAAGTGTTAAGTAGTAGTTACCTAATACCATATCCTGAGATGGAGTAACAACTGGTTTTCCATCTTTCGGGTTCAAGATGTTTTGTGCCGCTAACATAAGAAGACGAGCTTCCGCTTGAGCTTCTGATGATAACGGAACGTGAACCGCCATTTGGTCACCATCAAAGTCCGCGTTGTATGCAGTACATACAAGTGGATGAAGACGGATTGCGCGTCCTTCTACTAATGTAGGTTCGAACGCCTGGATACCAAGACGATGAAGCGTTGGAGCACGGTTTAGAAGTACAGGGTGTTCTTTAATCACAGATTCTAAAACATCCCAAACTTCAGGTTGTACACGCTCGATTTTACGCTTCGCACTCTTAATGTTGTGTGCTAATCCTTTTTCCACTAAATCTTTCATAACGAAAGGTTTGAACAGTTCAAGCGCCATCTCTTTCGGTAATCCACATTGATACATCTTTAAGTTCGGTCCTACAACGATTACAGAACGGCCAGAGTAGTCAACACGTTTACCTAATAAGTTTTGACGGAAACGTCCTTGTTTACCTTTAAGCATGTGAGATAGTGATTTTAATGGGCGGTTACCTGGTCCAGTAACTGGACGGCCACGACGACCATTATCGATTAATGCGTCTACAGCTTCTTGTAACATACGTTTTTCGTTTTGAACGATGATGCTTGGTGCACCTAAGTCCAATAGACGTTTTAAACGATTATTACGGTTAATTACACGACGATATAAATCATTTAAGTCAGAAGTTGCAAAACGTCCACCATCTAACTGTACCATTGGGCGTAGTTCTGGCGGGATAACTGGAAGAACATCTAAGATCATCCAAGATGGCTCATTTCCAGAGTTACGGAATGCTTCTAATACTTCTAGACGTTTAATAGCACGAGTACGGCGTTGTCCTTGTGCTGTTTTTAATTCTTCTTTTAAGAAGTCTACTTCTTTATCTAAATCGATGTCTTGTAATAGCTTCTTAATTGCTTCTGCACCCATAGCAGCTTGGAATGTGCTGCCATATCGATCACGATATGCACGGTATTCTTTTTCAGAAAGTAATTGCTTCTTATCAAGTGGTGTATCTCCACTTTCTGTTACAACATAAGAAGCGAAATAAATTACTTCTTCAAGCGCGCGAGGGGACATGTCTAAGACAAGTCCCATGCGGCTCGGGATACCTTTGAAATACCAAATATGAGATACAGGAGCAGCTAATTCGATATGACCCATACGTTCACGACGAACTTTTGCACGCGTTACTTCAACGCCACATCGATCACAAACTACACCTTTATAACGTACACGTTTATATTTTCCGCAATGACATTCCCAGTCCTTTTGTGGTCCGAAAATACGCTCACAGAACAAGCCATCTTTTTCAGGCTTTAACGTACGATAGTTAATCGTTTCTGGTTTCTTAACTTCACCGTATGACCAAGAACGAATCTTGTCAGGTGAAGCAAGTCCAATCTTCATATATTCAAAGTTATTTACATCTATCAAGGGGCCTACCTCCCTTTTAGTCTACAGGTTATCCCAATTATTCCTTAGTTGTCTCAACTTCGATATTCAATTTGTCTGCTGATTGATGATCATCATCTTCCGTATCACGCATCTCAATTTCTGTATCGTCACTAGACATCATTTTAACGTCCATACCTAAACTTTGCAGTTCTTTAATCAATACTTTGAATGATTCTGGAACGCCTGGTTCTGGAACATTTTCACCTTTAACAATTGCTTCGTACGTCTTAACACGTCCAACAACATCATCAGACTTCACTGTTAAGATTTCTTGAAGAGTATAAGCAGCACCGTAAGCTTCAAGTGCCCAAACCTCCATCTCACCGAAACGCTGTCCACCGAACTGAGCTTTACCTCCAAGAGGTTGCTGCGTTACAAGTGAGTATGGTCCAGTAGAACGAGCATGAAGTTTATCGTCAACCATGTGCGCAAGTTTGATCATGTACATGACACCAACAGATACGCGATTGTCGAATGGTTCACCAGTACGTCCATCATAAAGGATTGTTTTCGCATCATTTGCCATACCAGCTTCTTCGATTGTACCCCATACGTCTTCCTCACGAGCACCATCGAATACTGGCGTTGCAATATGGATGCCAAGGTATCTTGCTGCCATACCAAGATGAAGCTCTAATACCTGACCGATATTCATACGAGATGGTACCCCTAATGGGTTCAACATGATATCAATTGGCGTGCCATCTGGTAAGTAAGGCATATCTTCTTCTGGTAAAATGCGAGAGATAACACCTTTGTTACCATGACGACCGGCCATCTTGTCACCTTCAGAAATTTTACGTTTTTGAACGATATATGCACGTACAAGTTGGTTCACACCTGGTGGCAATTCATCGCCATCTTCACGGTTGAATACTTTTACGTCTAAGATAATACCGCCACCACCATGTGGTACACGTAGTGATGTATCACGTACTTCACGCGCTTTTTCACCGAAGATTGCATGTAATAGACGTTCTTCTGCTGTTAATTCTGTTACACCTTTTGGCGTTACTTTACCAACAAGTAGATCTCCATCTTTTACTTCAGCACCGACGCGAATAATACCGCGCTCGTCAAGATTACGAAGTGCATCTTCCCCAACATTCGGGATATCACGTGTAATTTCTTCTGGTCCGAGCTTCGTATCACGTGCTTCTGATTCATATTCTTCAATATGGATAGAAGTGTACACATCATCTTTTACAAGGCGCTCACTCATGATGATTGCATCCTCGTAGTTATAACCATCCCATGTCATAAAGCCAACAAGCACGTTACGTCCAAGTGCTAGTTCACCTTTTTCCATAGAAGGACCATCCGCAAGGATTTCACCTTTTACAACTTGATCTCCAACACTTACAATTGGACGTTGATTGTAACAAGTTCCTTGGTTAGAACGAATGAATTTCAACATTTTGTAGCGATCTAAATCGCCTTTTACTTTTTGACCGTCAACTTCTACATAGCGACGTACCCAAACTTCACGTGCTTCTACGCGCTCAACAGTACCAGGATGTTTACAGATTACTGCAGCTCCTGAGTCTTTTGCTGATACGTACTCCATACCTGTACCTACAATCGGAGATTCCGGATTCATTAACGGAACCGCCTGACGTTGCATGTTCGCACCCATAAGTGCACGGTTGGAGTCATCGTTTTCTAAGAACGGAATACAAGCTGTCGCTGCGGACACTACTTGTTTTGGAGATACATCCATGTAATCGATACGTTCTTTATTTGTGACAATGTTTTCACCACGGAAACGAGCTACGATATCTTCATCAAGGAATTCCCCTTCTTCAGATAATTTCATGTTCGCTTGGGCTACAACATAGTTATCTTCTTCATCTGCTGTTAAGTAATCAACATGGCCCGTTACACGTCCAGTTTCTGGATCAACACGACGGTATGGTGTTTCAATGAAACCAAACTCATTTACTTTCGCGAATGAAGATAATGAGTTGATCAAACCGATGTTTGGTCCCTCTGGCGTTTCGATTGGACACATACGACCATAGTGAGAGTAGTGAACGTCACGTACTTCAAAGCCTGCACGCTCACGCGTTAAACCACCAGGTCCTAATGCAGATAGTCTTCGTTTGTGTGTTAACTCTGCTAATGGGTTTGTTTGGTCCATGAACTGAGATAACTGAGAACTTCCGAAGAACTCTTTAATAGATGCAATAACCGGACGAATGTTAATTAACGCTTGCGGTGTAATTGCATTTGTATCTTGGATCGACATTCTCTCACGAACAACACGTTCCATACGAGAAAGACCGATACGGAATTGGTTTTGTAATAACTCCCCTACAGAACGAAGACGACGGTTTCCTAAATGGTCAATATCATCTGTATCCCCTACTTTGTATAGTAAGTTAAAGAAGTAGCTAATAGAAGCAAGGATATCACCTGGTGTGATGTGTTTTACGTCACGAGTGATATTTGCATTCCCAATTACATTGATAGAACGTTCACCGTCTGACTCTGGAGCATAAATCTTAATCGATTGCAGCTCAACATCGCCTTCTACCACTCCACCCATTGGTTTCGCTGTCTTGAATCCAATGTTTTTCTCTAAGTAAGGTAAAATGCGATCTAGTGTACGACGGTCTAAGATTGTTCCTTCTGCCGCTAAAATTTCTCCAGTTTCTGGATCTACTAATGTTTCAGCTAAGCGTTGGTTAAACAATCTGTTTTTAATGTGTAACTTTTTGTTGATCTTGTAACGACCTACATTTGCTAAATCGTAGCGCTTCGGATCAAAGAAGCGAGAAACAAGCAAGCTTTTCGCATTTTCTACTGTTGGTGGTTCACCTGGGCGTAGACGCTCATAAATTTCAAGCAATGCTTTTTCTGTGCTATCTGTGTTGTCTTTTTCTAGCGTATTGCTTAAGTATTCGTTATCACCTAAAAGCTCGGTGATTTCTTGATCAGAGCCAAACCCTAATGCGCGTAACAAAACAGTTACAGGAAGTTTACGCGTACGGTCGATACGCACATATACAACATCCTTAGCATCTGTTTCATACTCTAACCAAGCTCCGCGGTTTGGAATTACAGTAGCAGTAAAACCACGTTTTCCGTTTTTATCCACTTTGCCACTATAGTATACGCTTGGAGAGCGAACTAACTGGGAAACGATAACACGTTCTGCACCGTTAATTACGAATGTTCCTGTCTCTGTCATGAGTGGGAAATCTCCCATGAACACATCCTGTTCTTTTACTTCACCAGTTTCCTTATTGATTAGACGAACTTTCACACGAAGTGGTGCTGCATACGTCACATCACGCTCTTTACATTCTTCTACAGAGTATTTAGGTTCACCTAAGCTGTAGTCGATAAATTCAAGCGATAGATTTCCCGTAAAGTCTTCAATCGGAGAAATGTCTTGGAACATTTCTCGCAAACCCTCATCAAGAAACCACTGATAAGAAGAGGTTTGAATTTCGATAAGATTTGGTAACTCTAATACTTCACTAATACGGGCATAACTTCTTCGTTGGCGGTGGCGTCCGTATTGAACTAGTTGACCTGTCAACTGCTTCACCCCTCAAATCATGAGTATTATAAATGCACAAAAAAATTGTGCAAAATCACAAATAAATATAGCTAACGCCAGTAGCGCAGCTTTTTTCTCTCAAAGATAGATACGTTGAGTCTTTCTACCTGCTCAAAAAAGAAAAATGGCTTCTATAAGAAAACCATCATTCTGTTTCATCATCTGCTGATTTTACTATCTTTTCCAAGAGAAGCAAAAATATACATCGTTCTCAACGCAGAAAATCATATATTGGCATTGTATAATGTTAACATAGCCAAAAATAACCGTCAACGTTTTTTTGATTTTATGATATAATATCCTTTTTTCTTTTCTACAACTTCAACTTCAGAAAATGTTTCCTCTAGTTTTTTAAGCGCAGATGGTGCACCTTGTTTCTTTTGAATAACAATCCAAAGCTCTCCACCCGACACTAGATGAATGGCAGCTTTTTCTAAAATCTCATGCACGATATGCTTACCAGCACGAATTGGAGGATTAGATAGAATAGCAGCATACTTGCCATCTACATTTTCATAGACACTACTTTGAAAAATACGAACGTTTTCAACTTTGTTATTAGCAGCATTTTCTTTTGCAAGTCCAAGTGCCCTTTCGTTCACATCCACCATGTGAACACTACGCTCTTGAAACTCTTTCGCTAACGACAAACCGATTGGACCGTATCCACATCCCACGTCTAATACGTCACCTTTAATATCCGGCATTTGAAACGCTTCAATTAAAAGACGAGAACCAAAGTCCACCTCGTTTTTCGAAAACACCCCATGGTCAGATAAAAAAGCAAATTGAGATCCTCGCAATGTATATTCCCATCGTTTACGATCACTTTTGCTCGAAGGGTCATTAGAAAAATAATGGTCTGCCATATGGCCACCTCTTTTCTTTACAGTTAAAAAAAAAGCCCGCATAAGAGCGAGCTTTTTTTAAGCTTCAAAAGTTAATTACTTAACTTCTACAGCAGCGCCAACTTCTTCAAGTTTAGCTTTCATTTCTTCAGCTTCTTCTTTAGAAGCGCCTTCTTTGATTGCTTTTGGTGTGTTGTCAACTAATTCTTTAGCTTCTTTTAAGCCAAGACCAGTGATTTCACGAACAACTTTGATAACTTTGATTTTTTGCGCGCCAGCACTTTCAAGTACTACGTCAAATTCAGTTTTCTCAGCAGCAGCTTCACCAGCGCCACCAACAACAGCTACAGGAGCAGCAGCAGTTACGCCGAATTCTTCCTCGATAGCTTTTACTAAGTCGTTAAGTTCTAATACAGTCATAGATTTAACTGCTTCAATGATTTGTTCTTTAGTCATTGTAAATATCCTCCCTTAGATAGGTTTGTATTGTTTTATCGATAACACGTAATTATCTTTTAAAAAATTAAGCGCCTTGCTCTTCCTTTTGATCTGCAACTGCTTTAGTAGCAAGTGCAAGGTTACGGATTGGAGCTTGAAGAACGCTAAGAAGCATAGAAAGTAAGCCTTCACGAGATGGAAGAGTAGCGATAGCTTTAACCTCATCAAGTGTTACAAGTTTACCTTCGATTACGCCCGCTTTAATTTCTAAAGCTTCATGATCTTTAGCGAAGTCGTTTAATACTTTCGCAGGAGCAACTACATCCTCGTTACTGAACGCGATTGCGTTTGGTCCTGTTAAGAATTCGTTTAACTCAGCCATTTCAACAGATTCTGCAGCACGACGAGTTAAAGAGTTTTTGTAAACTTTGAACTCAACGCCAGCTTCACGTAAGTTTTTACGTAATTCTGTTGCTTCAGCAACTGTTAAACCACGGTAGTCAACAACGATTGTAGATTTACTTTCGCGAAGTTTTTCAGCGATTTCAGTTACAACTTGTTGTTTAGTTTCGATTGCTTTGCTCATGTTATTACACCTCCTGTAGATTATATAGAAGATGTACCGACAGTGCACTAAAAAACCCCCATGCCCAATTGTAGACATGGAGGCATATAGTCACAGAAAAAATTCCGTTTCGTATATTAACACCTAGGTGGGAAATTAAGCCAAGTTGGCACCCACTGTCTACGGTACACTATTTAAATTCACAACATAAATGATTATATTAAAACTTCTTTATGAAGTCAACTTCCAATTTTTACGCGATTGTAGAAACGTCTACACGTACGCCAGGTCCCATTGTAGAAGCAACAGTTGCGTTCTTCATGTAAGTACCTTTTGCAGCAGCTGGTTTAGCTTTTAACAGCGTGTCAGCAATTGTTTTGAAGTTTTCTACTAGTTTAGCATCTTCGAAAGATACTTTACCGATTGGAACATGGATGTTACCAGCTTTATCAACGCGGTATTCAACTTTACCAGCTTTGATTTCGTTAACAGCTTTTGTTACATCGAAAGTAACTGTTCCAGTTTTAGGGTTCGGCATTAAACCTTTAGGTCCTAATACACGACCAAGTTTACCAACTTCACCCATCATGTCAGGAGTTGCTACTACTACATCGAAATCGAACCAACCTTGTTGGATTTTGCCGATGTAATCAGTATCACCTACGAAGTCAGCGCCAGCAGCTTCAGCTTCTTTTGCTTTTTCGCCTTTAGCGAATACTAATACACGTTGAACTTTACCAGTACCGTGTGGAAGAACAACTGCACCACGAATTTGTTGGTCAGCTTTCTTAGGGTCAACACCTAAACGAAATGCAGCTTCTACAGTTGCATCAAATTTAGCTGTGTTTGTTTTCTTTACTAATTCTACTGCTTCTGTTGCAGAGTAAGCAGTTGCACGATCAACAAGCTTCGCAGCTTCTACGTACTTTTTACCTCTTTTAGCCATGTTTATTTCCTCCTTGAATGTGGTTTTAGCGGAATAACCTCCCACGTTTACGCCTTCATTCCGGGAACCCCCGAGGATGTGCGCCCATCCATTTATTTAAAAACGATACTCATTTACGATAATAAAGGTTGCGAATTGGAATTCCAGACCCGCAACCTTTTTTACAAAAAAACAAATCGAATTAGTCTTCGATTACGATGCCCATACTGCGTGCAGTACCTTCAACCATACGCATTGCAGCTTCTACACTAGCAGCGTTTAGGTCAGGCATTTTAGTTTCAGCGATTTCGCGAACTTTATCACGCTTAACAGTTGCCACTTTATTACGGTTTGGTTCACCAGAACCAGACTCGATACCAGCTACTTTCTTAAGAAGAACAGCAGCAGGAGGAGTTTTAGTAATGAAAGTGAATGAACGGTCTTCGAATACCGTAATTTCAACAGGAATGATAAGACCAGCTTGATCTGCTGTACGAGCGTTGAACTCTTTACAGAAGCCCATGATATTAACACCCGCTTGTCCTAATGCTGGACCAACTGGTGGAGCTGGGTTAGCTTTACCTGCAGGAATTTGAAGTTTTACCATTTTAATTACCTTTTTAGCCACGAGACACACCTCCTTAAGTCCGTGATGTGGTCAATTGGGCAGTGATTTGCCCTCCCACTTTTATTTTATCTGTACGATAAAATCTTTTCAAAAAACGTCTCCGTTACCGAAGACGTACTGACTTAAAAGATATTATCACTTTTTACAATTCATTTCAAGTTTCATTTTATAATTTTTCAATTTGATGGAAATCCAGCTCGACCGGTGTTTCACGACCAAACATGTCTACAAGCACTCTTACTTTTTGTTTTTCCATGTCAATCTCTTCGATTGCGCCTGTATAGTTCGCGAATGGCCCTTCATTTACACGCACTGTTTCATGAAGTTCAAAGTCAAAATCAACCACTTCATTGTCCATTCCCATATGCTTCATAATGGTAACAACTTCCTCTTCTAATAAAGGAGATGGTTTTGAACCTGACCCAGAAGATCCAACAAAACCTGTTACGCCTGGTGTATTACGAACAACATACCAAGAATCATCAGTCATAATTAGTTCAACTAATACATAACCTGGGAATACTTTTCTTTTTGTTAACTTTTCTTTTCCGTTTTTCATTTCTACTTCTACTTCTTCCGGAACAACAACACGGAAAATTTTATCTTGCATTCCCATTGATTCTACACGTTTCTCTAGGTTTGCTTTTACTTTATTTTCATATCCAGAATAAGTATGGACAACATACCAACTTTTTTCCATTCATTTAGGACGAGCGTCCTTCCCTCCCTGACGTACATTTTTTTGTGCAAATGAAAAAACCCGTTCATCGGGCTTTTACACAGTTCGTATAAATAACATTATATCATGGATAAGTGCTTCTTATTCAAGAACTAACCAAGAATTAACCGAATTAAAGAAGAAATACCCATGTCAACTACTGCAAAGAAAACTGCAAAAAACACAACTGTCGCAATAACAGTAGCTGTTGAACGGAGTAATTCATCTTTCTTAGGCCAACTTACTTTTTTCATTTCGCGACCTACATCGCCGAAAAAGTTCGTCAAACGCATTTACGGGACCTCCAGTGTATTGTTTCGATTATTTATTTTGTTTCCTTATGAACTGTATGCATATTGCATGTTTTACAAAACTTCTTTATCTCAAGTCGCTCTACTGAGCTCGTATCTTTCATTGTGGAGTAGTTTCGATTCTTACACTCTTCACATGAGAGTACAACTTTTTTCCTCATTTGTTACACCAACCTTGTAACATTATGTCCCTAAAAATGTATCATACAATAAAAGACAATGTCAATGACATGCCGCTTACTACCTTACAAAAAGAAAACAGGAGAATCACTTTACCTCCTGCGACATATACTATGAGTTTAAAGTTGTATTTTCTCTCATTTCCATATATCGTTCAAGTTTTCTTTTCACACGCTGCAGGGCGTTATCAATAGACTTTACGTGTCTATTTAGCTGTTCTGAGATTTCTTGATAAGAGCGACCATCTAAGTATAAAGAAAGGACTTTTCTTTCTAAATCGCTTAATAATTCAGATATTTTCAGTTCTATGTCGGTATATTCTTCCTGGCTAATAATCATCTCTTCAGGATCAGTTACCTTTGCTTCTGAAATAACATCTAATAGCGTACGATCAGATTCCTCATCGTAAATCGGTTTGTCTAAAGAAACATATGAATTTAAAGGAATATGTTTTTGTCTCGTTGCTGTCTTAATAGCAGTAATAATTTGACGAGTAATACATAATTCAGCAAATGCTTTAAAAGAAGAGAGCTTGTCCTCTTTATAATCACGAATAGCTTTAAACAATCCAATCATACCTTCTTGAACAATATCTTCCCGATCGGCACCTACTAAAAAATACGATCTTGATTTTGCGCGAACAAAGTTCTTGTACTTGTGAATTAAATATTCAAGAGCATCAATATTACCTTTTCGAACTAACTCAACTATTGCCTCATCCTCTAAATCGCGAAACGTAACGTTGTTGGTACTTACGAAGCCTGTTTCCACTCTGATCCCTCCGACCGCTATTTATTTAGAAATATTATACAGTAAGCGCTTGAAGAGCGTCAATGGTTCAACGCTCTCCTCGCCTTAATTTTTCTAACTTTTCTGTAATATCCTTGCTAAATATCGTTCGCATAGCTGGTTGTTTATCTTTTACCTCTCGCGTTTGATGGCGCACTTGTTGTTCCACCGCCTGTACTTCTATCTCTAGTTCACGGGCTGATTTCCTAAGTGCTCCTTGCGCAAAAATAACCCACTGTTCTGTATAATCGGAAGTTGCAACATAAATTTGTGTATTAATGTTACGAAGCTCAATCGCGAGCTGTTCAATTTTTTCATCAGCAGTTTGATTTCTCCTTGTGAAAATAACTTCAACACGCGATTGCTTCATCTTCTTCTCAATACCTTGAACTGTATAAGCATCAAATACAATCATTACTCTTGTTCCTGTATACCCCTGATAATCCGCCATCTTATCAATTAGCGCGTCCCTTGATGCCTGTAAGTCTACATCCCTCAATTTTTTCAAGTCTCTCCAAGCCCCAATAACGTTATAACCGTCAACGATTAAAATATCGTCCATTTTTACTCACCAATTTGGTGACGTTTACGATATACCTCGTACATTAGCAGACTAGCAGCTACTGAAGCATTTAAGGATGTAACTTTACCAACCATCGGTAAATGAATAAGGAAATCACACTTTTCACCAATAATACGGCTCATACCTTTCCCTTCACTACCAATTACTAACCCAATCGGCATATTGCCATCTAAGTTGCGATAATCTGTTTTCCCTTTTGCATCTGTGCCCGCAATCCAAAGACCACGTTCCTTTAACTCATCAATTGTTCGTGATAAATTTGTCACACGAGCAACTGGAATGTATTCAATTGCCCCTGTTGAAGCCTTTGCAACCGATGCCGTTAACCCAACTGCTCGGCGCTTTGGAATAATAATTCCATGCGCTCCCGTTGCATCTGCTGTACGCATAATAGATCCTAGGTTATGTGGGTCTTCAATTTCATCAAGAATTAAGAAGAACGGATCTTCGTTACGCTTAGCAGCTACCTCAAATAAATCTTCTAATTCCGCATACTGATATGCCGCAACTTGCGCAATCACCCCTTGATGATTTCCTTCAACAAGCTGATCTAATTTTTTCTTTGGTGCATGCTGTAAAATAATTTTATTCTCTTTCGCTAACGCTAATACAATTTGTACTTGTCCCTTGGCAGCACCTTCTGCAATCCAAATCTTATTAATATCTCGCCCTGATCGTAACGCTTCAATTACAGGGTTACGGCCGATAATGTATTCACTACTCATGTTGATGCGCCTCCTTCTTTTACCTCTAATACATCAATTGCTTTATATACAAGCTCTTCTAATCGTTCACGATTGTTCAATAAATAATGATAGCCGAGCAATGCCTCGAAGGCCGTACTATGGCGATACGTTTGTACATCCGTATTTTTTGGAACAGTACCAGAATTCGCATTACGTCCTCTTCTTAGTACCGCTTCTTCTTCCTCTGTTAGAAATGCTGTCTCTAAAAAATGATAAACAACTTTCGCCTGCGCCTTTGCTGAAACAAAGCTTGTCCCTAAACGATGTAGTTGATTGGGACGAACTGTTCCTTTTTGAAGGAGGTGATAGCGGATATATTGTTCATATACCGCATCACCCATATAGGCTAACGCTAAGCTGTTCAATTGCTTTGCATCAATCATGCTTATCCTCTTTTCCATCTTGTACCTTGTGCTGTATCTTCTAAAATAATATTGCGCTCTTTTAAATCATCGCGAATTTGATCTGATAATGCGAAATCACGATTTTTACGAGCTTCAATACGTTTTTGAATTAACACTTCAATCTCTTCATCAAGTAATTCTTCTTTTGTTAATTCTAATCCTAAGATGCCAAATAATGTTTCAAACTGTTTTACATACGCCTCAAGCACAGCTTTTGATGTATGTTCTTCTAGTAAATATTGATTTGCATGGTTTGCTAAGTTATATAATTCTGTTACTGCGTTTGCTGTATTAAAATCATCATCCATCGCTGCTTCAAATGCAACTTGGAATTTCTTCATTTCAGCTAACCACTTCTCGTTATGATCCGT
Source organism: Bacillus sp. 95MFCvi2.1 (assembly GCF_000374965.1). Taxonomy (NCBI): domain Bacteria; kingdom Bacillati; phylum Bacillota; class Bacilli; order Caryophanales; family Bacillaceae; genus Bacillus; species Bacillus sp. 95MFCvi2.1. Next base: position 33,443 of record NZ_KB895718.1, read on the forward strand.
TAAATCCGTACTGCTTTCCATGCGATGTTTTAAATTACCGTATGCCGTTTTAATACGCTCTAACCCATTATTCGTATTCTGTAATAATTCTTCACTAAAGTTAATTGGATGACGATAGTGAACCGATAGCATAAAGAAGCGAATTAATTGCGGATTATATTGCTTAATAATATCGTGAACTAAAATGAAGTTCCCTAATGATTTAGACATTTTTTCATTGTTAATATTAATATATCCATTATGCATCCAGTAACGTGCAAATGTTTTTCCAGTCAAAGCTTCTGATTGTGCAATCTCATTTTCATGATGTGGGAACGCTAAATCTTGACCACCAGCGTGAATATCGATTGTATCTCCCAAATATTTCCGTGCCATTGCAGAGCATTCAATATGCCATCCCGGACGACCTTTCCCCCAAGGACTCTCCCAGAAGATCTCTCCTTCTTTCGCAGCTTTCCATAATGCAAAGTCAAGTGGGTCTTGTTTCTTTTCTCCAACTTCAATACGTGCACCATGACGCAAATCTGCAATTGGTTGATGAGACAATTTGCCGTAGCCTTCAAATTCTTTCGTTTTGTAATAAACATCTCCTTCTGATTCATATGCATATCCTTTTTTCACAAGTTCCTCAATAAACTCAATAATGATATCCATATTTTCTGTTACACGAGGGTGAACTGTAGCGTGCTTGCAACCTAATGCAGTTACATCTTCAAAATACGCTTCAACAAAGCGATCTGCAATTGTTGGAACGTCCTCTCCTAGCTCATTTGCTGCTTTAATTAATTTATCATCTACATCCGTAAAATTAGAAACATATTGTACATCATACCCTTTATATTCTAAGTAGCGACGCACTGTATCAAATACCATAGGCGGTCTTGCATTTCCAATATGAATATAGTTGTATACTGTCGGCCCGCATACATACATCTTCACTTTATTTTCTTCTAAAGGAACAAACTCCTCTTTCTGACGCGTTAACGTATTATAAATGTGAATAGTCATTTTCATCCTTCCTTTCCACTTTTACTTCAAGTTGCTTTTTTAATTTCTCAAGCTCAGCTTCCATCACTTTCAATTTATCGAAAATTGGATCCGGAAGATCCGAATGGTTTAATTCCTGACCTACCTTTACTCCATTCTGAATTACGACACGACCAGGTATACCTACAACTGTCGAATGCGCAGGAACTTCTTTCAACACAACGGACCCTGCACCAATTTTGGAATTCTCTCCAACCGTAATGGATCCGAGTACTTTCGCACCAGTTGCAATAAGTACATTATCTTGAATTGTTGGATGCCTTTTTCCTTTTTCTTTCCCTGTACCACCTAATGTAACTCCTTGATAAATGGTTACATTGTCTCCAATTTCACATGTCTCCCCAATAACAACTCCCATACCATGGTCAATAAAAAAGCGGCGACCAATTGTGGCTCCTGGATGAATCTCGATACCAGTAAAAAAACGACTAACTTGTGAAATCCAACGCGCAATAAAGAAAAAATTTCGTTTATAAAAGGCGTGTGCAATTCGGTGTGCCCAAACTGCATGTAATCCAGAGTAAGTTAAAATGACTTCGAAATAACTTCGCGCCGCTGGATCTTGTTCAAAAACGACTTCAATATCTTCTCGAAGCCTCTTAAACATCGATGTCCCCTCCCCTTTATGGACTACTATTCCGAGTGAACTGATTCCCCCGCTATTGGTGGACAGTATTACTTCCACCTCATCATTCAGTGAAAGAAAAGAAGTTAGATTGGAGATGAATTACCCGTAAAGGTCCAATTGGTGAAGGCTAATAATTAGTGAGGAATGAAGCCCCACTGATTAAAGGTTCACTTTATCGCTAACTTCCTTGTTTGTTACCTAGTCTTTATCCATCTGTACAAAAACTTATACCCATACCTATTTACATGGTATAAAAAAGACGCCTCTGTCATATTGACAGAGGCGCCTTATAAGCGCGGTTCCACTCTGTTTAGGCTCAAATAAAGCCTCAAACTCATCCATGATAACGGTTTATACCGCTTCTGCTTACTTTGCGTCCTTATGACGTCCCGAAACTCTTCGTTGTTCAGCAGAAGACTCGAAGGGGCATTTCAAAAATCCACTTATAAACCACTTCCAGCCAAAAGGTGGTTCTCTCTGTAAAAAGCCTGATTTTCTACTTCTCCTTCTCGTCGCTTTCCCTTATTAGGTTTTTAAGTATTCTTATTATATTTCTAAATTCGTCAAATGTTAACCAATTACTTTACGAATACGATTTAAAACTTTTTCTTTTCCAAGAAGTGCAATTGCGTTTGGAAGTTCTGGGCCATGTGTTTGACCCGTAGTTGCAACACGAATTGGCATAAATAAATTTTTGCCTTTATGACCTGTTTCTTTTTGAACAGCTTTAATTGCCTTCTTAATTGCTGCTGGTTCTACTTCATCTAAAGCTTCTAATCCTGCTGCAAATGCACGAAGTACTTCAGGTACTTGTTCACCTTTTAATACTTCTTGTCCTTCTTCTTCATAGTCTACATGATCTTTGAAGAACATTTCAGAAAGCTCTACAATTTCAGCTCCAAAGCTCATTTGTTCATGGTATAAAGCAATTACACCACGAACCCAAACCTGTTCTTGTTCGCTTAAGTTTTCACTTACACGACCAGCTTTCACTAAATGCGGTAAGCTTAATGCAACAACAGCATCTAGGTCTTGCTTTTTCATATATTGATTGTTCATCCATTTTAGTTTTTGAGAATCGAATAATGCAGGTGATTTTGATAAACGTGCCGCATCAAACATTTCAATAAACTCATCTTTAGAGAAGATTTCTTCCTCCCCTACTGGTGACCAACCAAGTAATGCGATAAAGTTAAAAATCGCTTCTGGAAGATATCCAAGCGCTTGATATTGTTCAATAAATTGAATAATAGATTCATCACGTTTACTTAATTTTTTACGGCTCTCATTTACGATTAATGTCATATGACCGAATTGTGGGATATCCCATCCAAATGCTTCATAAATCATCATTTGTTTCGGTGTGTTAGAGATATGGTCATCGCCACGAAGAACATGTGTGATTTCCATTAAATGATCATCTACCGCTACTGCAAAATTATAAGTTGGAATACCATCTTTTTTCACAATAACGAAATCACCAAAGTCATTTGAGTGGAAAGCAACTTCATCTTTTACGACATCCTTAAACGTGTAGTCGCGGTCAGCCGGTACACGGAAACGAATACTTGGAATGCGGCCTTCTGCTTCAAATTGCTTGATTTGTTCTTCTGTTAAATCACGGTGATTACCTGCATAACGAGGTGTTTCACCACGAGCAATTTGTCCTTCACGCTCTGCTTCTAATTCCTCTTCTGTCATGTAACATTTATAAGCTAAACCACGTTCTAGCAAATCTTCATATAACTTTTTATAAATATCTAAACGTTCTGTTTGACGATATGGTCCATATTCACCACCAACATCAACACCTTCATCCCAGTCCATACCGAGCCATTTCAAGTATTTTAATTGGCTTTCTTCACCACCAGCAACATTACGTTTTACATCAGTATCTTCAATACGAATAATAAACTTGCCATCTTGATGACGAGCAAATAAATAATTAAATAATGCCGTACGCGCATTTCCGATATGTAAGTGTCCTGTTGGACTTGGCGCATAGCGTACTCTCACTTGCTTTTCCATAATTGGTACACCTTCCATTCTTAATGTCAACACATTCTATAATTGTACACCAAAAAAATCTGATTATCCATCTTACGAATCAAAAACAACTATTTTTTCTGTAATAATACAACTGCTTGAGAAGCAATCCCTTCTTCTCTTCCTGTAAATCCTAATTTTTCAGTTGTTGTTGCCTTCACATTAATATTGCCTATAGAAGTTTCTAATAACTCACTAATACGCTTACGCATATTTTCAATATGTGGTGCCATTTTCGGCTTCTGCGCAATAATTGTACAATCTAAATTACCTAACTCATACCCTTGTTCACGCACAAACTCCCAAACTTTTTGCAATAACACCGCTGAATCTGCATCCTTAAAGGTAGGATCTGTATCTGGAAAATGTTTTCCGATGTCACCTGCAGCAATTGCTCCTAAACATGCATCAGCAATTGTATGTAATAGTACATCTGCATCTGAGTGACCTAACAAACCTTTTTCATGCGGAATCGTAATTCCACCGATAATTAACGGTCTACCTTCTGCAAATTCATGTACATCAAAGCCTTGTCCAATTCGAAACATTTTACATCCTCCTCAAGCTAAACTACTGAACGTTATGATTCTATATTATATCTATGCACCTATAAAGAAAAGCCCGGCAGTAACCGGGCTTTTCTTTATATTCTTTCTACTACCCCTTCTGAACACGCAAGAAACTTTCAGCAATTAATAAATCCTCTGGCGTTGTCACTTTAATATTGTAATAACTACCCTCTACTACGCCCACTTCCTTACCAATACGTTCTACAAGACTTGCATCATCTGTACCAAGGAAACATCCCTGTTTTGCACTTTGATGCGCTTCTAGTAAAAGTGGAACAGAAAATCCTTGAGGTGTTTGTACGGCTCTCAACTGAGAACGTTCAACTGTTTCAACAACTGTATTTTGTTCTACCCGTTTTACTGTGTCCTTTACAGGTACCGCGCAAATCGAAGCACCTTTCCGCTTCGCTGCAATCAATACATCACGGGTCATTTTATTCGTTACAAACGGACGTGCTCCATCATGTACAAGAACATACTCGGTTTGCTTCACATATTGAAGTGCATTATATACACTATCTTGTCTTTCAGCCCCACCTTGGATAAACTGCACACTCTTTTGAATCGGATATCTCTGTATTAACCCTTCAAAATAGGAACGTTCTTCTTCATTAATTGCCATAATAATATTTTTACATGCTTCATCTTTTTCAAAAACACGTAATGTATGCACAATAATAGGCACTTCATTAATAAGCAAAAATAATTTATTTTTACCAGCACCCATTCGCTTTCCTCGGCCCGCGGCCGGAATAATTAATGTATACATGCTAATAATCCTCTACTTATAATGCTTTTTCTAGTAATTTTCGCTTTGCAAAAATCATACGACCAGCAGATGTTTGTAGTACACTCGTAACGAGTACATCAAGTTGTGAGCCAACATATTCTCGACCATCTTCTACTACAATCATCGTACCATCATCTAAATAAGCAACACCTTGATTTTGCTCTTTTCCATCTTTGACAACATAAACGCTTAGTTCTTCACCGGGAAGTACAACTGGCTTAATTGCATTTGCTAAATCATTAATGTTTAGAACTGTTACTCCTTGTAGTTCAGAAACTTTATTTAAGTTAAAATCATTTGTGACAACAGTACCACCAGTTACTTTCGCTAATTTCACAAGCTTGCTATCCACTTCTTGAATATCTTCGAAATCGCCTTCATAAATCTCTACTGGAATTGGCATCTCTTTTTGAATACGGTTTAAAATATCTAATCCTCTACGTCCTCGATTACGCTTTAATGCATCCGAAGAATCAGCAATATGTTGCAACTCCTCTAATACAAACTGAGGAATGACAATCGTTCCTTCTAGGAATTTCGTTTGACAAATATCAGCAATACGTCCATCAATAATTACACTAGTATCAAGAATTTTCCAATGCGAAAAAGATTCCTCTACTCCTGTTTCCGTTTCAGCCTCTTCATTATCACTATTGTTATTTTTCTTCTTGCCACCGCGTTGTGGTAGTGTAAATAATCCTAACAATTCATTTCTCTTTTTAAATCCTACCTGGAATCCTAAGTAACCAAGTAGAAGTGTAAAGAAGATTTGCAATACAGTACTAATGACTGGAATTGTAAATTCACGAATTGGTATCAAAATTAAATACGCAACAATAAGACCTGAGATTAATCCTAGCGTGCCAAATAAAACATCTGTTACAGGCGCCTTTACAAGAGCTTCCTCAATATGTTTAATAAGCTGAACAATATAATCTACGAGCCAAAATGTTGTTAAAAATAAAATAATTGCACCAATAATTGCACGAACATATGAGCCCTCCAGTAACGGGATTGCACCCATGTCCAATACATTAATAACTTTCGGGATTAAATAAATCCCTAACGCTCCTCCGATTACTAAAACGAAGAGCTGTACGATCCGTTTTAACATCCAACCACCTCCTACTCATTATTAACCATTGTTTTGCTAATCAAAACGCCGAATGCAAAAGCGGACGTGTCTTTTTATAAATTGGTTTATTTACCAATATATCATATCATATACCAAAAATGTGCTAGTGTCGTTATATTATGAAATCAATGTAATATTCTTAATTGTGTCTACTCATATATAAATGCTCTTGGATTCGTTTTAAACCTTCTCGTATTTTTTTCGCCCGAACTTCTCCAATTCCTTCTACATCATCTAACTCATTAATACTTGCACGACAAACGCCTTGCAATGTTTTAAATCGATTGATCAAATTTTCAATAATAAGAGGTGGTACCCGAGAAATTTTACTTGTAATCCTATATCCTCTCGGTGTAACACTTTCCTCTAAACTCATTTGCCCTGGGTAACCAAGCAATTTCACTAAATCACTATCTTCTAAAAGCTGTGCATTTGCAAGTTCCTGTAATTTTTTTAAAATTTGATAGTGATCCTGCGTCTTTTCTTGATAGTAGTCTTTAATTAATAATGCTGCCTCTGCTTCCAAATCAGCCAACAGCTCAGTAAGCTGTAAACGAATAAGTCTACCTTCTGTTCCTAATTCATGAATATAACTTAGAATTTCATTCTTAATACGGAGTACCATCTCGACACTATGTAGGACGTGGACCACTTCAGACATCGTAACAACTTCCTCAAATTCTAGAATACCCAAGTTCGTAATACCATCATTCCATACTGCTTTATATTTTTCTAAAGTTTGAATAGCCTGATTTGCCTTTGTTAAAATAACGCCTATGTCTTTTAGTGTATAACGTAAACCTCCCTGATATAGCGTAATTACGTTACGTCTTTGTGAAATAGCAACAACAAGACTTCCTGTTTGCTTCGCTACACGTTCTGCTGTGCGATGACGCATTCCTGTTTCAATGGAATCAATAGATGACTCGGGAACTAACTGTGCATTTGCAATTAAAATTTTACTTCCCGTCTCATTTAAAATAAGAGCTCCATCCATTTTTGCTAGTTCGTATAAACTAGCGGGAGAGAATGCACAATTAATGTGAAATCCTCCATCAACAATGCTTTTAATTTGATCATTATACCCAAGGACAATTAAGCCACCTGTTTGCGCACGAAGTACATTATCTATGCCTTCTCGCAAAGGTGTCCCTGGTGCAACAAGCTGCAAAATATTAATCATACTTTTGACACGTTGCTTGTTTTCTTCCATAGCCTAGCCTCCTAATGTCAAACGAAGCGCCTCTCCTAAATTAGAAACACCAACTACTTCAATCCCCTCAGGAATTGTCCAACCCCCTAAATTTTTTTGCGGGATGATGGCACGCTGAAATCCTAATTTAGCCGCTTCTTGTACTCGTTGTTCAATTCTCGATACCCTTCTTACTTCTCCAGTTAACCCAACTTCTCCTATTACCGCATCGGTCGGGGCAGTTGACTTATCTCGAAAACTCGATGCAATACTTAAAGCCACTGCCAAATCAATTGCTGGTTCATCCAATCTCAATCCTCCAGCAACCTTTAAATACGCATCTTGGTTTTGCAATAATAAACCTGCTCTTTTTTCTAGCACTGCCATAATAAGCGATACACGATTATGATCAATCCCTGTAGCCATTCTTCGTGGATTTCCAAAACTAGTAGGAGAAATTAATGCTTGTATTTCTACTAAAACAGGCCTTGTCCCTTCCATAGAAGCAACAACTGTAGAGCCAGCAACTCCAACAGGTCTTTCTTCTAGAAAAATTTCAGAAGGATTTAATACTTCCGCAAGACCGAGTTCCTTCATTTCAAAAATACCCATCTCATTTGTAGAACCAAAGCGATTTTTAACCGCTCGCAAAATACGATATGTATGATGACGGTCTCCTTCAAAATAAAGAACCGCATCCACCATATGTTCTAACATACGCGGTCCTGCAATTGCCCCTTCTTTCGTTACATGTCCTACGATAAAAATTGGAATTCCTTTCGTTTTTGCAAGTTTCATCAGTTCCGCTGTACATTCACGTACTTGCGAAACACTACCTGGTGCTGAGGTTACTTCTGGCAAATAAATAGTTTGAATGGAATCAATGACAACAAAGGAAGGGTTCATTTCATCGATATGTGCCGCAATTCGCTGTAAATCTGTTTCCGAAACAACAAATAAGTTGCTTCCATTTACATGTAGACGATCTGCACGAAGTTTAATTTGTTTTGCTGATTCTTCACCAGATATATACAATACATCATACGAAGAATCTGCTAATTGCGATGATATTTGTAGTAGTAAGGTTGATTTTCCAATTCCAGGATCTCCTCCAATAAGTACGAGGGAACCGTCAACAATTCCTCCACCGAGTACACGATTAAATTCTTGAAATTTTGTTTCAATCCGTGCCTCTGACTTTGTTTCTACTTCTGTAAGACGCCTTGGCTTTGTTACTTCCGTTTGAATCGCATTTGCATAGTTGATGCGACGCGATGATACAACTTGTTCCATCTCTTCGACAAGCGTATTCCATTGCCCACATCCAGGGCACTTCCCCATATATTTTGGTGACTGATAACCACATTCTTGACATATAAATTTCGTTTTCTTTTTAGCCATCTTGTTTTTACTTCACTTCACTTTCATCTATAAACATACATCCTTCTCGTACAAGAAAGAGGGCTATTATTTAGCCCTCCTTGTTTGTCTATACTTATTTTACCTTTTCTGCACTGCGAATGACAAATGATTCCCCTTCGGCGTCAAAGACAACTTTTTGACCTTTCTCAATTGCTCCTTTTAGAAGTTCTTCTGACAATCGATCTTCCACATGTTTTTGGATTGCTCGACGAAGTGGACGAGCACCATACTCACGATCGAATCCTTTATCAGCAATCGCTTCAATTGCTGTACTTGTTAACTCTAATTCAATCTCTTGTTCTTTTAACCGATTTACTAATTGATTAACCATAAGCGTTACAATTTCTTGAATATGTTTTTTCTCAAGCATATGGAAAACAATGATTTCATCAATACGGTTTAAGAACTCTGGACGAAATGCTTTTTTCAATTCATCCATTACTTTACCCTTCATATCTGAATAATCACGACTCTCATCTTGTACGTTAAAACCGAGATGTTTATTACGTTTTAATGCTTCGGCACCAACGTTAGATGTCATAATAACAATTGTATTTCGGAAATCAACTGTACGCCCTTTAGAGTCTGTTAAACGCCCATCTTCTAGCACTTGCAGTAAAATGTTAAATACATCTGGATGTGCCTTCTCTACTTCATCTAACAGCACGACAGAATATGGTTTGCGACGAACTTTTTCTGTTAATTGGCCGCCTTCTTCATATCCCACATATCCTGGGGGAGACCCCACTAAGCGAGAAGTAGAATGTTTCTCCATATACTCAGACATATCAATACGAATCATTGCATCTTCATCACCAAACATAGATTCTGCTAATGCACGCGCAAGCTCCGTTTTACCTACACCAGTCGGTCCTAAGAAAATAAATGAACCAATTGGGCGTTTCGGATCTTTTAAACCCGCTCTTGCGCGGCGCACTGCTTTCGCTACTGCGACAACAGCTTCATCTTGGCCAATTACACGGTCATGTAAAATGGATTCTAGATTCAATAATTTATTTGTTTCTGTTTGTGCAAGTTTAGAAACCGGAATACGCGTCCACGTAGAAACAACATTTGCAATGTCTTCTACTGTTACTTCTGAATTTTCTTTTCCTTGCTGCTCTTTCCACTGACGTTTTGTATCCTCTAATTTTTCACGTAAACGTTGTTCCATATCTCGTAAAGAAGCTGCCTTTTCAAATTCTTGGCTCTGTACGGCTGCATCCTTTTCTTTTCGAATTTCTTCAAGTTTCACTTCAAGTTCTTTTAAATCTGGTGGTGTTGTATAAGAACGTAAGCGTACTTTTGAAGCTGCTTCATCGATTAAGTCAATTGCTTTATCAGGTAAGAAACGATCTGTAATATAACGATCCGAAAGTTTTACAGCTGCTTCAATTGCATCATCTGTAATGGAAACGCGGTGATGCGCCTCGTAACGATCGCGTAACCCTCTTAAAATTTGAATCGATTCTTCTAAGCTTGGCTCGTCAACATGAATTGGTTGGAAACGTCTTTCTAGTGCTGCATCTTTTTCAATGTATTTACGATACTCATCTAATGTTGTCGCCCCAATACATTGCAATTCACCACGTGCTAATGATGGTTTCAAAATATTGGATGCGTCAATTGCACCTTCTGCACCACCTGCACCAATTAATGTATGAAGTTCATCAATAAATAGAATGATATTACCAGCTTGGCGAATTTCATCCATCACTTTCTTTAAACGATCCTCAAACTCACCACGGTATTTCGTGCCAGCAACAACTGTACCCATATCTAACGTCATAACACGCTTATCGCGTAATGTTTCTGGAACTTCATTATTTACAATTTGCTGTGCTAGACCTTCAGCAATTGCTGTTTTACCTACCCCAGGTTCTCCAATTAATACTGGGTTATTCTTAGTTCTACGGCTCAATACTTCAATAACACGTTGAATCTCTTTACTACGGCCAATAACAGGATCTAAGCGTCCTTCACGTGCAACAACTGTCAAATCTCGCGCTAAACTATCAAGCGTTGGTGTATTTGCATTTGCTGATGCACCACCTTGATGGCCTGATGTAGCTTCATTGCTTCCAAGGAGCTGCAATACTTGTTGTCTTGCTTTGTTTAAACTTACGCCTAAGTTATTTAAAACACGCGCTGCAACACCTTCACCTTCACGGATCAATCCTAGTAAAATATGTTCCGTTCCAACATAAGAATGACCTAGCTTACGTGCCTCATCCATTGATAACTCAATTACTTTTTTGGCACGCGGTGTATAATGAACAGTTTGAGACATCTCTGTTCCACGACCAATTAATGCCTCTACCTCTTTTTGTACCTTCTCTGGACTTAGCCCAAGAGCAATTAACGCTTTAGCTGCAATTCCTTCCCCTTCGCGTACAAGCCCAAGTAAAATATGTTCTGTACCAATATTATTATGCCCAATGCGAATTGCTTCTTCTTGAGATAAAGCTAATACTTTCTGTGCTCTTTCTGTAAATCTTCCAAACATCATAGAAATCGCCTCCTACTTGCGCTCAATTTTGTTCAATTCGTAGTCTTTCACGGATTAATGTCGCCCTTCGATAATCCCTTTCTTCTGGGCTTAAAGGACCTCCTGCGTATTGCTGTAAAATTCCTGGCTGAGTTAGGACCATTAACTCTGTTAAAATATTTCTTGATATATTTTTTATATAATCAAGATCAATACCTAACCGCATATCTGACAGACAAGTAGCAGCTTCTGCCGATTGAATTAATCGACTATTAGCCAGTACACCGTAAGAACGATATACTCGGTCTTCAAGTTCAATACTTGAATTTTTCATAATTAGTTCTCGAGCTACTCTCTCTTGTTGTATAAGCTGATGAACAACACTCTCTAAATCTGCTATAATATCTTCTTCTGATTTTCCTAATGTCATTTGATTAGAAACTTGAAATATATTACCTAAGGCTTCGCTACCTTCACCGTATATTCCTCTTACGACTAAACCTAATTGTTGAATTGCTTGTATAATACGATTTATCCGTTTCGTCAAAACAAGTGCTGGTAAATGCATCATTACAGAAGCTCGTAACCCCGTACCAACATTTGTGGGGCAACTGGTAATATAGCCAAGCGATTCATCAAAAGCATATTCAACTGCTTTTTCAATCCATGTATCCATTTTGTTTGCGCTTTGCAGTGCTTCTGATAATTGCAGCCCTGAGAATAAACATTGAATTCGCACATGATCTTCTTCATTAAGCATCACACTTATATGTTCACTTTCTGATAGTAGACAAGTACCAAATTCCGTTCCAGCAAGATTAGGACTAATTAAATGTTTTTCTACTAAAACTCTTCGCTGAAGCGGTTTTAGTTCATTCATTTTTAATAGTTCAAAATTCCCGAGGGATTTCACTTTCTGATTTACAAACTTCTTTTGAAATAAATTAGTAATCTGCTTAGCTTCTTCATCAGTTTGCATAATAGGGAAATGATAATCTTTTAAATTACGAGCCAAACGAATACGACTACTTAAAACAATATCAGAATCGGGGCCATCTCCCCTCATCCACGGACTAATTGCTTCATTCATAATACGATCCAGTGACATAGAACTATTCCCCCCCTCTATGCTCACTAAGCTGATTTTCAATACTTCGGATTTGATCACGCGTTTGAGCCGCTTTTTCAAATTCTTCTTTCTGTATACATTGCTTTAATTTTAATTTTAGTTCATCTAATTCTTTCTTTAGATGAATATTTCCTCCCATACGCTCGGGAATTTTTCCACAATGATTTGTATGACCACCATGAAGCCGCTTCAACATTGGCTTTAGTTGTTCCTTAAATGTCTCATAACAAGAAGCACATCCAAAGCGACCTACTTTTGCAAATTGTTTATATGTCATATTACAAGTTGAACATCGTAATACTCTTGCATCTGAAAAACTATCCTCTTGGTTTTCAAACATTGATGGTTCTCCATGTAGCAATCCAGCTAGTAAGTCATGGAAGGAAAAACTAGATTGTGGTGATTGAAAGAAAGACGTATAGCCATTTTGCTCTGCACATTGCTCACAAAGATGAACTTCCGTCTTTTGTCCGTTTATTACTTTTGTATAATGTAATGCTGCTGGTCTTATATTACAATTTTGACAAGTCATCTTATATCCCCACCTTTACAATAGGAACGATCTACCTCATGATACTTTTTATACACCACTAGATTATTTTGTTCACTGAATCTTGTCTGTAAAAAGTCCCACTATAAAATGAATTACCACTAAAAACATTTCTTAACAAAAGCTGTATTTATTTATATTTCAGTGTCCTTAACATTGCGCATAATATTCGAGCCCTAAGTTCATCTCTAGAAGGTAAATCCATTAATAATACAGATCGATCTAATACGCTCAGCATAAGTTTTGCTTCCCGATTGGTCACAATATCTTCTTCCACTAATCGTATAATGATACTTTCCGCATTCCCTTGCGCAATACTATGCTCGATCATATGAAGCATTTGATCAATAATGTCTATATCGTCATGCAATTTGACTTTGATAATGCGAATGTAACCTCCTCCGCCTCGTTTACTTTCAACTACAAATCCTCTTTCTAACGTAAAGCGAGTATTGATTACATAATTAATTTGAGACGGAACACAATCAAATCGATCCGCAACCTCATTTCTCTTAATCTCAATCACATTATTATTGCTTAAGTCAATAACTTGCTTTAGATATTGCTCAATGATATCAGATATATTTCTCATTTATCCGCCACCTTTATTGACTTTGACTATCTTTGACTTTAATTATATACGTATTAAAGAAATTTGCAACTCTTTTGCTTCCTCACTATCCTAGCCAAAATTTCTTTTCTTTAATCACTACGTTTATATTTTATACAACAGAATTAACTTCTCATTTTTATTTGTACATATTAATATCAAATAAAAATATACAAAAAAGCACGAGTCAAATGACTCGTGCTTTAATTGCTTGGCGACGTCCTACTCTCACAGGGACAAGGTCCCAACTACCATCGGCGCTAGAGAGCTTAACTTCCGTGTTCGGTATGGGAACGGGTGTGACCTCTCTGCCATCATCACCAAACTATTGAAGGTATATTCCTTCAAAACTAGATAACATTTGCTTCATATTATATGGTTAAGTCCTCGATCTATTAGTATTCGTCAGCTCCACATGTCACCATGCTTCCACCTCGAACCTA